>DATHQS010000001.1:0-10315 GCA_035482455.1 Candidatus Acidiferrales bacterium
TTTCACGGAGCGCACGCCGCCGGTCAGGGCCAGTTCACCGACGGCGATAAAATGATCGAGCATGTCGGTCTCGATCTGTTCGCTGGCGGCGAGCATGCCAAGGGCGATGGGCAGGTCGAAGCTGGGGCCTTCCTTTTTGACGTCAGCGGGGGCGAGGTTGATGGTGCTCTTGCCCATGGGGAACTTGTAGCCGGAACTGGACATGGCGGTGGAGACGCGTTCCTTGGATTCCTTGACGGCGGCATCCGGCAGGCCGACGAGGACGATAAAAGTTTCGCCATAGCCGCAGTTGACCTCGACCTCGACGGCATAGGCGTCGATCCCCGTGACCGCGGCGGACATAACCCGTGATAGCATCGGAACTTTATGCGCGAACGGACGGCAAAGTGCAAACTTTTGGTGCGGAGTGGGGTAGATGGGGGTGCAGCGGCCAGTGAAGTGTGGTGGTGGATGTCCTCCAATTCACGCCTATCTTGTTTTGGCACCTTGTGGTCAACCAAAAGTTGTTGGACAGAACTGTAATCGTACACGGTTAGCCATTCAGTTCAAGGTCAACCCATTCCTCTACATCGGGCAAACTCAATTTTGCAGCAATTAATTTCGTCTGCCTCAGCAATTGGGTGATCGATTGCTTTCCGTCAACAATCGCCATCTGCAAATTGTGAATGGCTGAACTCATATTGGGCATGATGGTCTGCCTGTCGTGGCTGGCTGTCAAACACCAGATACCCGTTGTGTCCGTTGTCTCCTTCCGCTGGATTTGGTACCATTCGCCAATGAGCAACCCGACTGATGAATTTGGCGTGCTGGGCATGATGGCCAATGGAGATGCTGATTGGCTACAGAACGTAATGGTGCCATTGCATGAAGGGTTTCGCGATCTGCCTCACTTTAAGGGCGAATTCCCGACCTCATGCAGGCAACGTCACACACGCAGCGAGGCGATGAATACCTATTTTGGCGTTGCCATTGCTGCTATCGGGTTTTACGCGCTGAAGAAAGTAACTGACGATTTCTATGACGTAATTGTTAAGCCACGTGTCCGTAAGGTATTTGAGGCGTTGGACAAAAAGTTCATTCCGGCCAACAACAAGGCCAAAAAAGTGCTAATCTTGTCGGTTTGGTATGAGCAATATGACCTGGTGGTGAGTGTTTCGGTCGTAGGAGAAGATTTTGATAAAATCATTACTCAGCTGGACCAAGTCGGCGTGGTACAAAGGAGCGCCCTCGCTCAGGTTGCGGCGGCTGGCGTTTTGGCTCCGGTGCATCACTACACAATCGAGGATGGAAAGGTGAATACTGAGCCGGAACTGTTTGAGCGTGTGGATGAATTGCTGTTGCGTCGAGAGTGACAGTTGGTCTAGCAATGAAAAATTTGTGCTGGCGCTAACTTTACCTATCGCGGCGGTGCTGGGGCTATCCCAACAAAGTTGCGCCTCGTTTTCCTCATAGTCTACATTATTTGCCCACGTTACTTCAAATCTAGGGCGTTCGCAGGCGGTAATATCGCCCGGGAGAATTTGTCCACTGCGGATCGCTGAAATAGGACTCACTGGGGTTGGTCACGCCGCCGACAATCAGATTGGTGACCACCGGCGTCCAAACGGGATTGGCCAGGTTGGTGCAGGTCTCCACCACGCAGGCCCAGTTGTCGCCCATGACATTGAACCCAAACCGGTTGGTGCGCACCCCAAGCCCGGCATCGGACGCGATCTGCGCGTTCCACGGGTTGGGCGGCAGCGGGGTTACTTTCAGGTAATCCGGGTTGACGCCGCCATTGCCGCCCGTGAGCCGGATGACATTCGTTTTTCCCGGTTGAAGCGGAACGGTCAGGGTGGAATCGCCGGTGAAAGTGCTCCAGCCCCCGGTTGGCAGCGTGTTCAGGTAGGAATAATCCGAGCCGTTGACGGTCATATCCAGTTTGGACAGGGTGCTCCCATTGGCAAAGCCGATATCGATCGTGGCCTCGCCTCCGGTCCCGCCGTCCACGTCATCAAATTCCACGTAGGAACCCGTCAGATGCAGATTCTGCACACACTTGCCACCCCAGGCGGCGCTGTCGCTCACCACGCTGGCGACCATGACGGTGGCGTTCGTGACCCCGTAGGTGATTGTGTTGGTGGCCGGCGCCGGGGCCGGGCCCACGGACGGCGGGCCGGTGGTGGTTTGGACGACCATGTTGATGTTGCCATTGGCATCGAACGTCAACAGGTCAACACACATGGATCTTAAAATGCCCGTGCCGGATATGGCGTGGTTATGATAGAACTGGTACCACTGGCCCTTGTATTCCACGACCGAACCGTGCGTCGTGTCGCAATCGGTCACATCCAGATACACCCCCTGATAGGTCCAGGGACCCAAGGGCTGGGTGCTCGTGGCGTAGCGCATGCGGTTGTGCTGGGCGTTGTTGGTGACAAAATTGTCGGCGTAAGTCAGGTAGTAGATATTGTTGCGCTTGAAAACCCAGGTGGCCTCATGGAAATCAACCAGGTTGGTCATGGTCTGGACGGGGCCATCGATCTCAACCATGTTGGGTTTCAACTTCGCGCCCGCACAATTTCCGCCACCGCCTTCGTAGATGTAAAACTGCCCGTCCGTATCCTCGAACACCGCCGGATCAATCATCCCGTCGCCGCCCAGCCCCGGAATGTAGCCGACGTTGGTGAAACCCTTCGCCGGCTCGATGCTGGTGGCCACGCCGATCTTCCAGCTGCTGCCCCAACCCGCGTCGCTGGTGTCGCTGGGGTGTGGGAAATAAAAGTAGTAGGTTCCGTTCTTGTAGGCGCAGTCGGGCGCCCACATAAATTTCCACGGCCCGAACGACCAGGGGACCCCGCTCGCCTGCACCACTTCCCCTTCGTCCCGCCAATTGACCATGTCCGCGGTGGAAAAGACATGGTACCGGTCCATGTTGTTGCAACCGACCGCCGGGTCCATGTCGTGCGACGGATAAACATAAAGCCGGCCATCCGACCACACATGGGCGGAAGGATCCGCCGTGTAAATGCTGGTGATGAAAGGGTTGGCTCCCAAACAGGCCGCGGGATTTGACGCGAACGCAAAGGCAACCAGCGTGAATAAAAGTGAGATGGGGCCCCGTCGGGACAGGCGTCGGATCTTAAAGTTGTACATAAGTTCCCGCTCTTTTTGAAAAAGCAGGACTCTCAAAGGCTACCACGGCCCGGTTTTGGCAACCATCCCCGAAAGCGGGGAACGCGCTTCGCGTCCAAGGCGGAGCCTGTGGTTGCTCTGTAGAAAAGA
The DNA here is from genome assembly GCA_035482455.1 of Candidatus Acidiferrales bacterium. Classification (GTDB taxonomy): domain Bacteria; phylum Verrucomicrobiota; class Verrucomicrobiia; order Limisphaerales; family UBA11358; genus UBA11358. Next base: position 3,265 of record DATHQS010000001.1, read on the forward strand.
TCAAAAAGAGATGTGCCACCGAGTAGCGCAGGTTGTCAACCTGCTGTATCGCCGGCTGGCAGCCGGCCGCGCTCGACCAACAAGAACGTCAGCGAATTGCCCGACGCGGATTCCTTCTCCCCCTTGGGGGAGAAGGTCAGGATGAGGGGGATGGCCCCTGTGAGCACCGGTGAAGGGCCAATAAAAAACAAACGAGGCTATTGGATGCCCAGCAATTCCACCTCGAAGATGAGCGTGCTGTTCGGCGGAATCGACGGGCTGGGACTGTTCGCGCCGTAAGCCAGGTTCGCCGGAATCTCGAACCTGAACTTGTCGCCCACTTTCATCAGTTGCAGTCCTTCCGTCCAGCCGGGGATGACCTGGTTCAACGCAAAGCTGATCGGCTGGCCGCGGGCGATGGAACTGTCAAACACGGTGCCATCCAGCAATTTGCCCTCGTAATGCACCTTCACCGTGTCGGTGGCCTTGGGCGAAACCGTGCCGGTGCCATGTTTCAAGACCTGATACTTCAAGCCGCTGGCGGTCATAATCGTTTCGCCGGTGGTCGCCGGCGCCGCGGTCGCGGCCGGGGCGTTCGTGCCGGCAGTGGTGGCATCGGTGGGTTGGTTTGCTTTGACGCAACCCAACAGGCACAGGCTGGCCGCCACCATCATCGAGAATCGTAGAATCATATTCATAATCATTATTGGCTGCGATGAATCGCAGCCCAGAAAGCTTCAGCCTAGCGCTGTCCTGGGTCAAGCTTGCAACGAATTGCCCGGTCAATGATGTGACCACCACTGTTGTATGCTGTCCTTGGCATCGTGGAAAACGACGGGGATGTTCCGGACGGCCGCCTGCACCTCCGGCAGATGGGTAAACGCCAGCCAGGCCAGCACGCCCACGAAGATGATCCAGATAAACGCCTCCCAGAGTGACAGGAACACCCGCGGTCCAGGCCGCCCCCCGTAAATCCCGTAGCGATAGAAGACATGCCGCGCCACCTTGATCGGCCAGACGATGAGATTGTACGCGATCAACAGAAGGACAATGGCCAGCCAAACGGGCACGCCGGAGGGCAACGCCAGACCGGCCAGGGTGCCGCTGGTGAGCAGGGAGATGACCGCAATGATAAAACCAACGGTCATGGCCGCGCTGAAGAAGGTCAAAAAAGGCAAGGCGATGCCCCAACCGGTTTCCTGATACGGATGTTCCGCCCAATAGCTGTGCCAGTGGCTTTGCCAGGCACGGGCGCCCTGATAAGCCTCCCATTTGAACGACCGGCGCCAGGCCCGCATCTCTTCCTTGAATTTTCGCTGCCAGGCCCGCCGCGCCGCCCGGTCGGGAAAACCTTTCATCCCCTCGTAATAACCGGCGCGGGCCCGGCGGATATATTCCTGCGCCGTGAACGGCGCGGCCCCGTGCGCGGCGTTTTTCTCCGCCTCGGTGCTGGCCTCAGGGATGACCACCACCATGATAAAGTAGGCCAGAATGCCGGTGCCGCCCGTAAGGATGGTGGCGATCACGGCCAGGAGCCGGACAATCGTGGGATCCAGGTTGATATAAGCCGCGATGCCATTGCAGACACCGCTGATCATGGCGCCGTCGTACAAACGATATAGTCGTCTGGCGGCGTCAGGTTTCGCGGTGCTTTGGGCATCGCCGGTGGCGCCGGTTTTTTCGCGCGGCGGAGGTTCATTGGCGGGCGTTTCCGTGCCGGTATCCACGGGGCCCATTTCGGCGATGATGGCCGACACCTGGGCCGCGGCGGCAACGTTCTTGTAAGGTCCGAGCAGGGTGCGCAGCTTGTCCGCGACGGCCTGTTCAATGTCGGAGATGATTTCGTCCCGGTCCGGGTTGCCGGCGAGTTTCGCGGCGGCTTCGTCCAGGTAGGCCCGGAGGGCGTCATAGCCGGTTTCCTCAAGCTGGTAAGCGTTGCCATTCAAATTCACAGTGATGACTTTGTTCATAGGCGGGTGGCGGGTTATTTTTGGCCGAACTGCTTGAGTATTTCGTTGATCTTCTGCCAGTACTCGGAGGTTTCCCTCAACTGCGCCCGGCCCTTGGCGGTAAGTTCATAGTACTTTCGCGGCGGGCCGGCTTCGGATTCCTTCCAATCATAATCCAGAAGTTCTTCCCGCCGCATTTTGCTGAGGAGGGGATACAGGGTGCCTTCCTGGGTGGCAAATTCCGTGGAGCTGAGCTGTTTCAGGATGTCCGCCGCATACACCTTCTCGGTGGCAATGATCTTGAGGAGGATAAACTCCAGCAAACCCTTGCGGATCGGTGCGAATTTTTCGTCCAGAATCATTTTCTAATGTCGATTAAAGCTACCTTTATTAAAAAAGGTAGCATGGTTAAAAAATGTTTCAAGCCCGGAGATGAATTTTTTTTGGGGTGCAAAGGTGATTGGGACGGTTGGACAGGGGGGCTGGGGCGTGCGAAATTTGGATTAGAGCATTGACAGAAATGATGTAGCGGGGCGGAGCGAGGATTTTTGACTTTTGGCGAGGCTTCGGCGAGGAAGCAGGTTTGAAAACCCTGTGACTGAGCCGAAACGAAGTCAAAAGTCAAAAAGACCGCTCAACTCAAATCACTAACCGCCGCGCTACAGCATTTGTGGAAATGCTCTAGCCCGCCAGGGACAGGCGGAAACTCAGATTTCAGCCAAAATCATGAACCGCGCGGAAATACTGCAACGGCTGCAGGACGAGACGGTCACCTGGGATGTGTTGGTGATCGGCGGGGGGGCGAGCGGACTGGCAACGGCGGTCGAGGCGGCGGCGCGCGGGTATCGCACGGCGCTGGTGGAGCAGGGCGATTTTGCGCAGGCCACCTCCAGCCGCAGCACGAAGCTCATCCACGGCGGCATCCGGTATCTGAAACAGGGCCAGCTCGCGCTGGTGCGCGAGTCGTTGCGCGAACGCGGGCATCTGCTCCGCAATGCACCGCACCTCGTCCACCGTCTGCCATTCATCCTGCCGCTGTACACGTGGTGGGAGCGGCCGTTTTACGGCGCGGGCCTGAAATTGTACGACCATCTGGCTGGCAACCTCGCCATCGGCTGCTCGAAACATCTTTCGCGACAGGAAACGATCGCGCGGATGCCAGGACTGGCGCGCAACGGATTGCGCGGCGGCATCTTATATCACGACGGCCAGTTCGATGACGCGCGGCTGGCCATCACGCTCGCGCAAACCGCGGCCGACCTCGGCGGTGCGATCGCCAATTACGTCAAGGTGGTGTCGCTGTTGAAACCAGACGGCCGGGTTTGCGGTGCGGCGGTGCGCGAGCTGGAAAGCGGCAAGGAATTTGAAATCCGCGCGCGTGCGGTGGTGAACGCCACGGGCGTGTTCAGCGATGGAATCCGCCGGCTGGATGACGCCGCCGCGCCGGAACTGCTCGCTTTGAGCCGGGGCGCACACATCGTTTTGGACAAATCTTTCTGGCCGGGCGGCAGCGCGTTGATCATCCCGCGCACATCAGACGGCCGCGTTTTTTTTGCCATTCCGTGGCATGGCCGGGTGCTGCTGGGCACGACGGACATGGTGGTGACGGAGGCTGTGCTGGAGCCGCGGCCGTTGCGGTTAGAGATTGAATTTCTGCTGGTGCACGCGGCGCGTTATCTCGCCGAAGCGCCCAAGGCGAGGGACATCTTGAGCGCGTTCGCGGGGCTGCGTCCGCTGGTCAAAAGCGGCACGGGCAAAACGTCAAAAATGTCCCGGAGCCATGAGGTGGTCGTGGCACCGTCGGGTTTGGTCAGTCTCATAGGCGGCAAATGGACGACGAGCCGGTTCATGGCCGAGGACACGGTGAACCAAGCGGCCGCGGTCGGCGGCCTGGAGGCGCGAATATCACCGACGAAGGACCTGCGACTGCACGGTTGGCGCGAGGCCGGTGATGGAAATCCCGAGCTCGCTGAATACGGTTTGGAGGCGGAGGAAGTGGTCGCCTTGGGCGAAAACGTCGGCGATGACTTGTTGCATCCGCGCCTGCCTTACCGCGTCAACCAGGTGCATTGGGCGGCGCAACAGGAGATGGCGCGGACGGTCGAGGATGTGTTGTCGCGGCGGTTGCGGGCGCTGGTGCTGGATGCACAGGCCGCGATGGAAATGGCACCGCATGTGGCGCGCATCCTGGCGGTGGAACTGGGTCGCGATGAAGCGTGGGAAGACCGACAGGTGTCGGATTTCCGCAAGCTGGCGTTGCACTATCTGGTCAAATGAAACCACACGCACTATTTTGTTTCGGCCATCGCGGCGCGGGCGGACACGAGCCGGAAAACACGGTCCGCTCCGTGCGCCGCGCGTTGGAACTGGGCGCGGAGGGTGTGGAGGTGGACGTGCATTTTGTGGATGGACAACTGGTGGTGATCCACGACGACACTTTGGATCGCACGACCAACGGCCACGGCCGCGTGGCTATAAAATCTTTCGAATATCTCCGCTCGCTTGATGCCGGTTTGGGCGAACGCATCCCCACGCTGGCGGAGATTTTTGACGCCGTGGACCGGCGGGCCGTCATCAATGTCGAGCTCAAGGGGCCGCACACCGCCGCGCCGGTGGCCGCGCTCATCGGCGACTATGTGGACCGGCGCGGCTGGAGCATTGATGACTTTTTGGTTTCCTCGTTCGACCATGCCCGGCTGGGTGAGATAAAGCGGTTGCGCCCGGAAATCCGCACCGGCGCGTTGATTGAAAAGGTGCCCCGCGGCCTGGCGCAGTTCGCGGAAGTTTTGGGCGCGTGGTCGGTGCACGCCAGCAAACGTTGCGTGACGCCGGAACTGGTGGCGGATGCGCATCACCGCGGGCTGAAGGTGTTTGTCTATACGGTCAACGAACCGGAAGAAATCGCGCGGATGCGGGCGCTGGGCGTGGATGGCGTGTTCAGCGATTTTCCGGACAGGGTGACGGCCTGATTGCCGACTCAGGCCAGCCAGGTGACCAACTCGCGTAAATTGGTTATCTCGCGGGTGATGTTGCCATCTGCCGGGCGGGCCTTTTTGCCGGGATTATACCAGCAGGTATCGAGGCCATAGTTCAGGGCACCCATGATGTCAGAGGCCCAGCTGTCACCGATCATGAGGGCTTCGTGTTTCGAGGGGATCTTTAACTGGGCGAAGGCGGCATCGAAATAACGCTGGTGGGGTTTGGAGGCGCCAATCTCCTCGGAAACGATGATATCGGCCATGTAATCGCGGATGGCGGAGCGGGCCAGGCGCGGACGTTGAACGGCTTGCAGGCCGTTGGTCAGGATGGCCATGCGGTATTTTCCGCGCAACGCCTCCACAACTTCGACGGCATCGGCAATCAGTTCCGCGCGGGTGGCAAGACAGCCGAGGTAACGGTCGCTGAACGCAGTGGGCGGGTGGTCAATGCCGATGGCGGCGAGCAGGAGTTCGAAGCGGCGAACTTTGAGGTGGGCCGGGGTGATTTCGCCCCGCTCCAACGCTTCCCATAACGTCCGGCTGATCTGCTGGTAGGTAACCAGGTAGCCGGGTTGAAATGGCACGCCGCTCAACGAGAACACTTGCTCCAGCGCAATGGCCTGGGAGCGGTCAAAATCGAATAGGGTGCCGTCGGCATCGAACAGCAGCCATTGGTAACGTTGCACGGTCACGGGATAGACACAGCGGCAGCGAATTTTTCGAGCGCGGTGGCGAATTGCGCGGGGTCGAAGTCGGGGACGGATTGGGCGAGCTTGAACAACTGGTTCAACTCGGCATCGGCCTTGTGGTTATTTTGGGCGGCGAGCAGGCGGTCGAGGGCGAGAACAAGACGTTCGGCGCGGCGGGCTTGGACGGACGGCGGAACGGACGCATCGCGGAAGGCGGCAGCGGACCCGGCAAGCGTGGTGAGTGCTTTGCCGGTCATCGCGTCCGTCCAGTCCGTCACGGCGGTGTCGCGGGCAATCGCATCGCTGTCACCCTGAATTTTGGCCGCTTGCGTGACGGCTTCGGCGGGAACGGTGGACGCCGGGGTTTTGAGGTTGTCCGCAAGCGAGGCGGTCTGCAGCAGCCAAGCAAGCCCAGCCCAACGATTAACGAGATTCTGCGTGGGAGCAGTTTCGTGGGCGACCTGCCAGCTCAGCTCCCGCAAGGCGACGGCCTGACCAACAAACCACGCCTGCGCGCCGTTGCCGTTCTTTTCCACACTCCAATGTTTGGGCTCGGCGACGCTCTGGCCATCGAGTTCGAAGATCAGCTCGGGATGGCCGGCCTTAAGCAGCGGCTGGGAGACGACCTGATGGCAGGCGACGCAGGTATTGGCGCGGACGTAGAGGTTTTGGAGGTCGCGCATTCCCGCGGCGGTGCGGTCGGCCCGGGTGTAATCGTGGCGGGTGTGGGCGCGGAGCCAGTTTTCGGACGGGCCGTGGCAGCTTTCGCAGGAAACGCCCTCGCTGACCTTGAAATCCTTGCCGCGCAAATCATCGGGGACGTCGTGCAGCGGGGCGTGGCAGGTGGTGCAGCGGGCTTCGGCGGTCGGGTCCTTGATGCCGAGGGCCTCGCCGATCTGCCTGGAGCGCGCCGTGGTGAGCGTGGCGGCGGGGCGCTGCGAGTGAAAGTCCTTGAGTGACCAGGTGAGGAACTGGTTCTGCTTCTCGCCACCGCCTCCGTGACAGCCGGAGCTGGCGCAGGAAGTTGCGCCCAGAAATTTCGCCGGGGCGTCCGCGCCGCGGGCCGTGACCAGGCCGCACAACGGGGCGCAGAGGAGCGTCACAATGAGGGGATGACAAATTGTTTTACTCACGGCGTCAAATTGGTTAATGGAGTGGAGCCGTGAATGCAACCCTAATTGAATCCTGGCATGATGCCCACGGGGGCGGGTTGAGCTATATCGCCGGACTGGTGCTGCTGGCAGGCTTGCTGGCGTGGCTGGCGATGGAGGTCTTCCGCGCGTTCCTGCGCCTGAACGGCGAACGCACCCAGCAAAAGCTCGCGGCGGAAAAGCTCCGGGCACAACTGGCGGAAACCCGGCTGCGCTGCCGCGAAGCGGAACAGGCGGAGTCAGGCTGGAACGGCATCCGGAAATTCTCGGTCTTCAAAAAGGTCGGCCAATGCGATGACGTCAAC
>DATHQS010000002.1:0-8836 GCA_035482455.1 Candidatus Acidiferrales bacterium
CTCGTAGCCGGAGCGTTGCAGGGTCTGGTGCAGGGCGGAGAGAAAAATCTTCTCATCGTCCACGACGAGGATGGGGTCAGTGGAGTGCGGGAGGTCGTCCGGAGGGTTCATCCGGCGAAAGCATCAGGTGACGCGAAGCAGTGCGCCGGCGTGGCCGTAGGATTGCCGGAGGCGTTTGAGATTGCGACTGGCTTCGCCGAGTTCGCCGAGCCTGGCGCAGGCCCCGTCTTTGGCGCGCTGGAGCATGGCCTGGTTTTGCCGGGTCAGCCCGATGAGTTCATGGATGAAGACCTGGATGTGGCGTTCCTTTTCGGCGCAATCGATGCCGGCGCGTTCCCATTGGCCGCGAGCCTCGGCAGTAAGCCGGGTGATGAGCACTTGAAAATCAGCGATGGCGAGCTGGCAGTCGGCCAGAAGGTCCCAGTTGCGGGTGGAGATGGCCTTGGCCTCAGCGCGGGCGAGACGGTGCCACTCGCGATAGGCGTTGAGGAGTTCGGCTTCGGCGTTCATACCGTGAAGCGCGACGAGGCGGCACGGTTGATCTCAACGGAACTGGCGGCAGAAAGGTCACCGTCCTGCTGGGTGAGCATGGTGAACCAGGAATCCCGAAGTTCCTTGAGCATGGGGGTGATTTCGCGGATGGGCTCGGGAGATTTTTTGAAATTGCCGGCGTTGATGCGCTGCTCGAAATAGACGTAGAGGCCGCGGAGGGTCTCGGCGAGCTGGCCACCGGCGGCCATGTCGAGCGAGCCGTTGAGTTCGCGGATGATGTCGAGGGCGCGGGTGAGATTGTTGTGCACCGCGAGATTGCGCTCGGCGAAATCCTCGCACTTGAAACCGAGGAGGGCGCAGTCGAGGGACTTGAGGGCGCCATCAAACAACATGAGCACGAGTTGTCCGGGAGGCGCGGTCTGGGTGGCGACCTGGCGGTAGGACTTGAACGGGTTCGGCGTATGTACGGCGCGCATGGCAGGTGTGGTTTAGAGTTTACCGGCGAGGAACCCGGCGAGGCGGTTCAGGTCCTGGTCAGAGGGGTAATTGCCGTCAGCCAGCAGTTCGCTGGCGCGGGCGATCTTTTCCGGACGCGCGCTGGGCGTCTGGGCCTGGGCCGACTTGTAGGCGGCGGTGGTATCGAGCGAGTCCGGGGCGGCGGCGGGCGATTGGGGCGCCGCCACACGCACGGAGGCGGGACGAATGGGGAGGTCCGAACCGTAGCCGTTGATGAGATCTACTGGCATATTATTAGTTTGCCGGGACCAGCGGGTCAGTACCCACTTGTCCCAGTCAAATTGGTCATCGGATGATTTCATGACACCTTAAGGACTATTTTCATCTTTCGGGCAACGTATCCAGCAGCGCGGCAGCCGTATACCGCCCGAATAGCCGGGGGGAGCTGGTCATGGCCCAGTTTTTGACGGTAATCAGGGGTATGGCGGGCTTTTCGGCCTCAAAATGGTCGGCGGCACGCTGAATTTCCGGTCGGGAAGCGTCAAACAGCTCATCTGCCGACCAGATGATCTGGCCGGTCCGGGCATCCACGAGTTTGAACCGCCAACCGACCGCCAGCGGGCTGTAAGCCCGGTAGGTGGTGAGTTCGGCAAACAGCACACCGTCGCAATCGTATTCGCGGCGAAGGTAGGCCAGGAAATCCGGTGGCAGGACCTCGTTGCCCGTCCACGCGGCGCGGCCGGTCCGCCGGCTCAGATGGCTGGCATCCACGGTGACGGCCTCGAATTTTTTGGTTTTGACGATCTGCTCCCAGAGGACGGGATTGAGGGCTTCACAGCCCTCGGGCAGGTCGTGGTCGTTCGCCGCCGGGGCGATGGGCAGCACGGCCACGCGCCGGAAATCGAGCGACAGCTTGGTTGGGTAGACAAAGACATTGTCCGGGCGAAAATCGCGGCGGAAAACGGTCGTATACAGGGGGGCGGTCTGGCAGCTGGCCAGGACTCCGCACAATGCGAATAACCCGACCGACCGACCAGTGCGCCAGATAATTTTCTGCCGGCGAATATTGTCGCCGTCAGACCAGGCACGGAAATTCATGGAGACTCCTTACAATTTTCCCTCGTAAACCGGTTCCCTAAGGGAGAATAACTGATGATGAATCATGGCTTCAGCGCGCAAGCACGCCAAAGCCGTTTTAGTCCGCAGGACGGCGGTTGGACCGCCGAACCCGGACCTGTTCCCGCAAACGGCCGGTCTTCGAAACCTGGCCGGAGCGGAGATGTGTGCCGGTGAAAGTGGGGACAGCCGCGCAGCGCCGCCAGCCGGATTTTTTCCGGTGCCTGGAATGGTTGTCGCGCGCGATTTCATTTAGAGGCTGCCGCTGGAAACGGATTGTGAGAGGTAAGACAGCTCCTGGTTCGTCTGGGCCGTGGCCGTTTCCATGTTCTGGAATTCCGTGGTCCACAAGGCCGAATCGGTGGCGATCTTGTTCTCCAAATTGGAGGTCTGGGTGGTGAGATCCGCGCTCTGGGTGGTCAGGTCGGTGGTGCGGGCGACGAGCGTGCCGCTGGCACCGGTGGTGTTGGTGATGTAAGTATTCATCAACCGGGCCAGTCCATTGACGGGATCTGAAAATAACGCCTTGATGTCGTTCATGCTGCCGGCCAAGGTGGAGGACAGCGTGCTGGAATCGCCCAGCGCGATGGTGTTGTCCTGGCCGTTGCTTTTAAAGCCCATGTCGGTCAGCGATTTCACCACACCGGAAGTCCCGGTGATGTTTTCCACCTGAGTCATCATGTTGCGCAAGCTGCTGACGATGTCGGTCGCGTTGGTGTCGCCGGTCAATATGCCCGGTGTCACCGAACCGTCCGCCGCCGTCGTCACCGCCATCTGGCTGGCGATGAAGGCCTGGGTGGAGTTGTAGTCCGTGACGAATTTCTGGATGGCATTGCTGATGGTGGCCGTGTCAGAGCTGACGCCCACGGTGGTGATGCCGGTGGTCAACGCCGTGACCGACAAGCCGGTGATGCCGGAAGTGGAACTGTCAATGGTGTTCGACTGGCTGACCAGCTGCTGTGAACCGCCGTTGAGCGTGTACAGCAGATTCTTTCCGTGATTCAACGTGCCGCCGGAAAGCCCGGTGGCGGCCAGAAAATTGCCCGTGACATCCTGCATCGCGATGCCCACGTCGCCGGTGGTATTGTTCGCGAGGACAAATCGGTTGTTCACCGAGTCATACGAGGCGGTCACGCCGGCGGCAGAATTGTTGATGCGGCTGAGCACGTCCTTGACGCTGTCGGTGCCGGCGTTGTAATTGATCGTCACGCCGTTGATCGTAAAGGCGCCGTTGCCGCTGCCGCCGTCCGTGATGGGGGTGGCCAGGTCGGCGCTGGACAATGCCGCAGAGTTGTTCACGTGGCCAAGCGCCGAGGCGCTGCTGATCGTGCCGCTGTTATTGTTATACAGCTGGGCGGTCTGGAGAAAATTGCTGGTATCCGTGGAACTGCCAAGAATGATGGGGCTGCCATCGCTGCTGGCCAGGGTGATCTTATCCGTGGTGGCGTCATAACTCGCCGTCACCTTGTTGCCGGTGGCCGAGGCGATATTGTCAAAAACCTGCTTGAGTGAATCGGTGGTGGCAATGTTGATTTGTGCGCCGTTGACCGTGAACGTGCCGGCCGACACCGGCGAGGAAAAACCGGCCGCACCGACCGTCACCGTGCTGGGGTCGCCACCCGGATCCAGAACCTGGCTGACATTGGGGGCGCCGATAACCTGGGCTGCCGTGGCCAGTTGCGAAATGTTGAAGGAGAAATTACCGACCGTGGCGCCGGAAACCGAGCTGGCCGAAGCCACGGCGACAGAAGAGCTGGAGGCCACGGTGCTGTTGAAAAATGCGGGATCCATCAAGCCGGTCGCGTCACTTTGGAGCGTGGCCAGGTCGGTGGTGATCTGGGAATAGGAGGCCTTTTGCTGGCTGATGGTGGCCTGCTGGCTCTGCCACTGGGTTTCGGGGGCGCGCTCGGCATTGGCCAGTTCCGACACGGTATTCTGCCAGTTCATGCCGGAAGCGATGCCCGACACCGCCAGGCTGGAGGACAAGGTGTTGTTGCTGTTCGCGGAGGTGCCGATGCTGGCCAATGTTCCTGACATAAAATATTTTTATTAAATTATTTATCAACCAATGCGCCCCAGGCGCCGTTTTACTGTAAAACCCCGGGCGGCGACGAGCGCCGCCCGGGGAACTTTTCACCGGTTTTTCCGATCAATCGACTTAGCCCAAAAGGCGGAGGACTGATTGCGGAGCCGAATTCGCCTGGGCAAGCATCGCCGTTCCGGATTGGACGAGGATGTTGGCTTTGGCGTAGTTGGTGCTCTCTTGCGCCACGTCAACGTCAGTGATCTGACTTTTGGCAGCGGAGAGGTTGTTGCTCAACGAGCCCAGCGAGCTGTTGTAGTAACCCAACGTTTCGATGTTGGAACCGATGTTCGCACGATCAGACGCCAGCTGCGAAATCGCCGCCTTGGTGTCCGTCAACGCCGCCTGGGCACCGCTCAGGCTGCTGATGTTATCAGCCGTGGCCGTGGTATAGGTGGTGTTGCCGAGGTTGACACCCACGTTCGTGAACGTGTTGCCTTCGCTGTCGGAGGTCACGCTCATGGAGTTGCCGTTGAACAGGCTGACGCCGTTGAACGACTTGGTGGCCACGTCATTGACGAAGGTGCCGAGCGTCGAATACTCCTGCTGGTACAGCGCGCGGTCAGCGGTCGTCTTGGTGACGTCCTGGGCTGACACGGACAGTTCGCTCATACGCGTCAACGCCGTATTGACCTGTTGCAGGTAACCGTCCTGCGTCTGGTTCAACGAGATGGCGTTGTTCACGTTGTTCTGCGCCGCATTGGTGCGGGAGATCTGCGCGCCCAATTTCATGGACACGGCAAGACCCGCGCTGTCATCCGCCGGCGAAACGATCTTCGAACCGGAGGACAAGCGTGCGAGCGATTGGGCCAACATGGAGCTCGACTGGGCGAGCATGCTGGCGCTGGATTGTGCGGATATGTTTGTATTAATGACCATAACTGACTCCTTCCATGAGTCACCCCTTGCGGGGTTTTAGATGTTTTGATACGCGGCATCCCTGCCACGGGGCGGACTTTGTAAAGAGGCGTCCACCCAGTTAATCCCCCGGCCGTTTGCGGTCGCCGTCACCGTTGTCCTTTAAATCATTGCCGGTGAACCACACTGACAACTGACGATTTATCGGACACTTAACCTATCGGTCGATGTCGCCGGGACTTTAATGAGAAAAAAACCCTGTTTTTACAAGGGGGGAAGTGCTCAACCGAGAAGTTTCAGGACAGATTGGGGCTGCGAATTTGCCTGCGCGAGCATCGCCGTGCCTGTTTGGGTGAGAATGTTGTACTTTGCGTAGGCCGTGCTTTCCTGGGCCACATCCACATCAGTGATCTGGCTGTTGGCGGCGGAAAGGCTGTTTTTCAACGTAGCTGTCTGATTATGGTAATAGGTCAGGCTCTCAATGGTTGAACCCAAGGCCGCGCGAGCCGATGCCTGCGCGCTTATCGCTTTTTTCAAATCATCCAAGGCAAAAATCGCCCCGGTGGAATGGTTGCCGATGATGTTGATGGTGTCCGTCAGGGTGCTGGCATACGAAACACCGCCCAGGCTGATTCCTGCCATGGTAAACGTGTTTCCTTGGTCATCTGTGGTGACCTGAAGGGAATTTGACGAAAACAGGCTTACGCCATTGAAACTCTTTGTGACGAAATCTTGGATATCCCCCGCCAAGGCATGGAATTCGTTATTGTATAGCGAGCGGTCAGCATCGGTCTTGGTCACGTCCTGCGCCATCACGCTCAGTTCACTCATCCGGTTGAGTGCCTGGTCAATTTTTTGCAGATAGCCGTCTTGGGTCTGGGCGAAAGAAATCGCATTGTTCAAATTGTTCGAAACCCCATCAAGCCGGGCCATTTGCGAAGTCAATTTCATCGATACCGCCGCCCCCACGCTGTCATCCGCCGCCGACGTGATCTTGGAGCCGGAGGACAACCGCTGAAGCGATTGTGCCAGCATCGTCGATGATTGTGACAGGCGCGTTGATGCCATCTGCGCCTGTAGATTTGTGTTGATGATCATAATAACTCTTCCGTGAGCCGCCCCGTGAGGGGCTTTGTATTTGACGCGACATCCATGTCGCGGACGCTGCCATTGAAGGGCGCAACGTCGTTTGCCCGCCGGCTTGTCTTGGTTGCCGGGTGCCACCGCCAAAAGTTGGCGGACTGAAAATCTTTCCGGGGGTTACACGTGGAAGCGGGTAGGACGCAGGCGGGAGTTCCCTTCGGGCCGGCCGGTGGCCGTGGCCGCTTGCCGGGCCGTGTGGGAGAAAAATCGTGATCCCGCCTGCGTCTCTGTTCCCTTTGGCTGGCCTTTCGGCCTGGCCGCCGGTGCGAAGCCGGCGGCCGCTTCTGCTTTCTCTGCGTGTGGGGCGAACTGGCTCCTTCCCCGGACGTTCCGCTTTTTCGGACTGCCCGGGCGGCTTGCGCCGCCCAGGCGTTTCCCAACGCGGAGCCTTAGGATTAACCCAAGAGCTTGAGGACGGATTGCGGCAGCGAGTTCGCTTGCGCGAGCATCGCCGTGCCAGTCTGAACCAGGATGTTCTGCTTGGCGTAGTTGGTGCTCTCCTGCGCCACGTCCACATCAGTGATCTGGCTGTTGGCCGCCGAGAGGTTGTTCTTCAACGAGGACAGCTGCGCACCGTAGTACGACAGGCTCTCTTCATTCGAACCGATGTTCGCACGGTCGGAGGCGAGCTGCGTGATGGCCGCTTTCACATCGGTCAACGCCGTTTGGGCGCCGCTGATCGTCGTGATGTCGTCACCCGTCGCCGTGGTATAGGTGGCGCTGCCGAGGTCGAGGCCGGACATGGCGAAGGTGTTCGCTTCGCTGTCCGTCGTCACATTCAACGTCGCGCCATTGAACAGGCTGACGCCGTTGAAGTCCTTGGTCGACACATTGTTGATGTAGCTGCCCAGGGCGTGGAACTCCTGTTGATACAGTTGCCGGTCGCTGGTCGTCTTCGTCACGTCCTGGGAGAGGACGGACAGTTCGCTCATGCGGCTCAGCGCCGTGTTGACCTGTTGCACATAACCGTCCTGCGTCTGGGCGAACGAATTGGCGTCATTGACGTTGTTCGTCGCCGCGTCGATGCGGGAGATTTGCGCGTTGAGTTTCATTGAGACCGCCAAACCTGCGCTGTCATCCGCCGGCGAAGTGATCTTCGATCCGGAGGACAACCGTGCGAGCGACTGGCTCAAGTTGCTTGAGGACTGCATTAGCAACGATGAAGCATTCATCGCTGCGAGGTTGGTATTAATGACCATATGTTACTCTTTCCGTGAGTTGCCCCGGGAGGGGCATTTGATTTGCGCAACATCCATGCTGCGGGTGTTTCAATTAAGGGCGAAACACCGTTTTTCCCTGCCGGCTTTATTGGCTGCCGGCCGCCAGTCTTGCGACACCCAAGCTATCGGTGGAAATCTCCCGGACTTAAATCCCGCTTGAAAATTTTTTATCGCCCCCGCCGTCAAAACGCCCCACACTGGCGCCGGTCACATCCAAATGAAGCCAGGCCACCCCCGCCCCGCCGCTGAAATCCCCGCGCCCGCCCGGCCCGGGACAGCGGGTTCGCCTGCCGCCGCCCGCGATGAAGCCAGGCTTTTGCTGGAGCAGAAATTCCAGGCCCTCAACCAGCTTTCCGGCAACATCGCCCATGAATTCAACAACATCATCGCTGGCATCCTCGGCAGCGCCGAGCTCGTCGCCATGGACATCCATGAAGGACACCCCGCCCATGAATCGTTGAAGCAGATCTTTGAGGCCAGCAATCGCGGCCGCGAATTTCTCTCCAAGGTCCGCGCCTTTGCCCAGCGCCAGCCCGTCGACCGCAAGCCCGTCTCGCTGCCGCCTACCATCGAGGAAAGCCTCCAGATTCTCCGCGGCGTCATCCCGGACAAGGTCGAACTCCAGTTCCGCAGCCATCCCGGTTGCCCCAAGGTCAATGCGGATGCCGCCCAGTTCCAGCAGGTCATCCTCGACCTGTGCCTCTACTGCTGGCAGGGGCTCCATGAACGCCGCGGCCTCATCACCCTCACCCTGGCCGACGGCCCGCTGGAGAAAAGATTTTCCGCCATGCTGCCGCCCGGCGATTATCTCCATCTGGTCATCCAAGACGACAGCCAAGGGCTTGAGCCCCATGCCCTGAAAAAGATCTTCGACCCGTTCCACAATCGCCGTACCAGCAAAAAGATCGGTTTGGAACTGTTCCTCGCCCGCGAGACCATCCATGCCCATCAAGGGGAACTCGTCGCCGAAAGCTCGCCCGGCCATGGTTTGGCTTTCCATATCCTCCTGCCGGCTTTGCCTCACAGCTGAATTGGCTTTGTTTGGTTTTCCCCCTCCCATTTGCACCGGCAAATGGCTTCGAAATGGGTTTAAATTGGCTTTATTTGGGTTTATTTGGCTTTGTTTTTTATCATCAAAATCACAGTTAAGTAAAACAGCCACAACAGCTTTTAAATTTTTAAATTTGGGTTCGTTTCGTAATTCCCATCTTTCCGGCTCGTACTCGGTATGGAGCGCGGGGGCGGCGGTGGCCGTACGCAA
This sequence comes from Candidatus Acidiferrales bacterium, assembly GCA_035482455.1. GTDB lineage: Bacteria > Verrucomicrobiota > Verrucomicrobiia > Limisphaerales > UBA11358 > UBA11358. Next base: position 8,630 of record DATHQS010000002.1, read on the forward strand.
GTACCAACCTTTGCGTGAGTAGATTTCAATTCACGTCTCATAAAATAAAAAAGTGGTGGTGGCAGTACGCTAGAGCGTTTCAACAAAAACTGTAGCCGCATGAGGCAAACCAACCGAGGGCGTCTTGGGGTGTTACTTGGGCCAGTGCCAGGCCGATGGCCTGTACCAAATCGGCGGGCGTCCGAGCCTCGGCGGACCGCAGCAGGG
>DATHQS010000003.1:0-11263 GCA_035482455.1 Candidatus Acidiferrales bacterium
GCTCGTTACGATTGTAGGCCGCGAGCATCTTTTTGATTTCGTTTGCGGAATAGGCCGAGAGATGATCTCCCAGACGCAGGTTCATGTTCCGGGCAAAATCCGAGCCCACTACCATGCCGTGACCGCTCAGATCAAAATCGCCAAAGATCACCCGGTGCGGCAGTTCGCTCACTTTGCCCTCGGCTGAAGGATCAACTCCGCGCAATTGCGGTGTCCCCTGCAGACCGGCGCGGTTGGTATCACCCTGCGTCTCCACCAACACCGGCCCCATCACATATGGCGCAACGCCCCGGACATTCTTGTTTTTGGCGATCGCCTCGGCCAGGGCCGGATAATTTTTCATCGGCGACGTCGTCTGGCTCACGGGGTCCCACTGATTGATGGTCAGGTGCGATTTGTAACCAAGGATTTTTCCGCGCAAGTCCTGGTCGAACCCGCTCATCACACTGATCACGATGATCATCACCGCCACGCCCAGAGCGACACCGACGATGGAGATCAGGGTGATGATGGAAACAAACGTCCGTTTGGGCCGCAAATAACGCAGCGCCAGCAAGAGTTCAAACGGCAGTTTCGACATCGCCAAAGGCTAGAGACGCGGGCGGGCGGTGTCAATTTTTGGCCGCATCAGACTTAATTTTCCCGCCAAACGGGTTCTTTTTTTCACCCGGCAATGCCCGGTTGAGGAACAGCGGGCTGATGAGCAGGTAGATCCACCCGATGATGAAGTGCATCGTGAAGGCAAACCCCAATTGCACGAGATCAAACACGCCGAAGCCATACAGCACGATGCCGAGCGTCAGGAGCAGCGCCCCCGGCATCAATGCGGCTCCCGCCAGCTTCCAACTCGCGCGGAAGTTCAAGTCCCGGTCAGTGTAGAACGCCACCAGGCAAACCGGCAAGAAATAGACCGTGGCCAGCAACGCCCATGTCAGCAGCAGTCCGAAAAATGTGCCGAGGGCCGCCAACCCCAGCAGGTTCGGCGACCACGCGCCCCAGGCCGGCTGCAGGTCCGTGCGGTTGAAATAAAACGACTGATCCGATGGATACGGCAGTTCCATCTCGCCCAGCAGCGAGATGACGACCAGCGAATCTTCGCCGAACTCGAATTGAAATTGCGCGGGCAGGCGGAGTTGCCGGGTGTGCTTGGTGTCCACGGAGAAGGACAGGAAATGGCCCTCGGCGAGAATTTTTGGCGATTCATCCGTCCAACTCAATTTACCCCGGCTAATGTCGCCCGTTGCCGGCAGAGCGCGGATGGCCGCGTCGATGGTCGGGAAAAATCCGCTGGAGAGCAGCCACACCACCGCCGCCGTGGCGATGAACGCCAGGACGGACTGGACGACGATCAGCCGTTCCAGCGAGGCGCGCGCGAACGCCGCCACGCCGCGCGGCGTGATGGGTTCCCAAGCGAATCTCGATTCGGTGATGACGCTCACGCAAAAAGTCTAACCGCAGGCGGGCCGGGATGAAACACCGATAAAAGCAAACCCCTCACCCGGTGCGGATGAGGGGCTCGCCGGAAAAACGGTTCAGGCCTTCGGCGCCGAGGTGGTCGAGGCCGGCTGATTGGGCGGCGGCACATGGGCCACGATGAGCGGATAGCGCAGTTTCATCACGTCTTCCACCGTGACTTCCACGTAATAGGTGCCGGCGGTCTCGAATTTCACGTTGCCGAACACCAGCACGCCGATGGCGGAGTGCGAGGGGTCGCGCAATTCAAACTTCATCTCGCCCTTGCTCACGACCGTGGTCTGGTCGGGGGCGATGAGCCGGGTGCTCTCGTTGAACTGCCCGATGCCCGCGGTCCAGCGGTTAAAGATGCATATGCGACCGGCCACAATGGGCAGTTGCGGCACGCGCAGGACGTTCACGACGCCGATGATGAAAAGGTTTCCATTCGCCTCCTGGCGGACTTCTTCGCAGACCAGGGAGCATTGGAGATCAGGGAGGATACGGGTGGCGTTCATAAATCAGTTGAGAGCGGAGAGTTTTAGTTGATAGAAAATTACCGCACGGCCATCTCCGCGGCACGGACGGTATTTTGCAGCAGCATGGCGATGGTCATCGGCCCGACACCGCCCGGGTTGGGCGTGATCTTGCCGGCGATGGGCTGGACGTTCTTGAAATCCACGTCGCCCACGAGCTTCGTGCCCGTCTTGGACCCGGCATCGGGCACGCGGTTGACGCCCACGTCCATGATGACCGCGCCCGGCTTGACCATGTCGGCCTTGAGAAATTCAGCGACGCCCATCGCGGCGACAATGATGTCCGCGCGGCGGCAATGCGCCTTGATGTCGCGCGTGGCGGAATGGCACAGGGTGACGGTGCTGTTCGCGCCCTTGCCCTTCTGACAGAGCATCGCGGTCATCGGTTTGCCGACGATGTTGCCGCGGCCCAACACCACGACTTCCGCCCCGTCCGTCTTCACGCCGGAGCGCACGAGCAATTCGACGACGCCAGCCGGCGTGCACGGCCGGAAGCCGGAATCGTCGCCCAGCATGAGCTTGCCGACGTTCACGGGATGAAAACCATCCACGTCCTTCGACGGCAGCACGCTGGAATAGATGACGGATTCGCGGATCTGCTTCGGCAGCGGCGCCTGCACCAAGATGCCGTGCAAATGGGAGGCGGAATTCAACCGGGCAAGGAGAGCCAACAGTTCGACTTCGGAGGTTTCCCCGGGGAGAACGTGCGTCTCGGAAGCGACGCCGAGTTCGGCACAGGCCTTTTCCTTGCGGCCGACGTACACCTTGGAGGCCGGGTCTTCACCCACGCGCACGAAGGCGAGACCGGGAACGACACCGCGCCGTTTCAAGTCCGCCACGCGGGCGGCAAGCTCACCCTGGATTTGCGCGGCAATCGCGCGACCATCAATGAGATTGGTCACAGCCGTTTAGCGACCGCCTTTTGGCGTGCCGAAGCTGGTACGAGGTGTGTGTGACACCGACGTTGCCGCGCCGGTATTCGTCGCCTCAATCAAGATCTTATGCACGGTCAACACCGGCGTCTGCCGCCAGCGCGCGTCCAAACCTTCTTCACCAGTCACAATGACCCGCATGCCTTCGTAGCGCCCCAGGTTCAGGTTCGTGGTGGAGCTGTAAAGGTAGTTGATGGCCTTGTTGTTCACCGGGTCATACAGTTCAAAGTAGGTCGGGGCCACGATGCTCACGGAACTGCGCACGGCGCCTTCATGCGTGACGACGCGCGGCGGGGGCGGCGGCTCGTTCGTATCGGCCACCACAACGATGTTGGTCTGGACATTCACAACCGGCATCGGCACGGGCTCCGGGGCGGGCGGCGGCGTGGTGACGATCGGCTGGGCTTCCGCCACCGTCATCGGCGTTGGCGGCGTCGTCTCGGTGGACGGCGGGGGATTCACCGGCACGTTGCCGGACGCTTCCTGCTTCAGATACATCGCGGCGATGAACGCATAGGCGTTCGCCGGGGCCTCGATCTTGGTCCAGTCGCCTTTCGCGCCCGATTCCGTGATGACGGCTCCATGTTCGAGGACACCCAGGACGCTGTAATTCTCGCCCGGACCGGCGCGCAGGTTCAATTTCTTCGGCGTCACCGTTTTGGCCGTCGCATCGATGAACTTGGAATCCACCCAGACGGTGACGTTGGTGGGCAGAGCAATCTTCGCCCACTGCGCGGGCTCATCGGTCTTGTGCTTGTCGAGCGCGATCTGGCTCAGGACGGTGACGGTGTCGCCCTTTTGAAGGTGCGCGATGACTTCGCCCTTGAGGCCGGCCTGGCCGCGGACGTTGACATTTTTGACGACGACTTCCGCGGGTCCGGCGACCAGCGTGGCGGGCGCCTCGGTCAGGGCGGGCGTCTTCGCCGTGGCGGGCTTGGCCTTGGCCTTGGTGGCGGCCTTCTTCTTTTTGACGACGGCCTTTTTGGCGGGCGCGTTCGTTTTTATATCGGGCGGCGTGGCCAGGGCGGGTGCGGGCGCGACCATCGCCGGGCCGGAGGCCGGCGGCGGGATGGACGGCAGGGAGTTCGTGGAGTTTTGCGCGGTTGCGCCCGTGGCAACCATCACAGCCAACATCAGCCAACAATTCAGTTTCATAAATCCGAGATCAAAGTTTTAATTTCCGCCGGCGTCAATGTCCGCCACTTGCCGGGCTTCAGCTCGCCCAGCTTGATTTTTCCGATCTGTGTCCGCTGCAATTTCGTCACCGTTATGTTCTGCGACTCGAACAGCCGCCGCACCTCGCGGTTTTTGCCCTCGCCCAGTTCCAGTTCCACCACGCTCTTCGCGCGGCTGCTGGAAATCAGGCGCGCCGACAGGGCCTTCAATTTCTCCCCGCCCGCAAAAATCCCCTGCGTGAACTTCCGCAGCGTCTCCGGCAATACCTGCCCTTCGACGGTCGTCACATACTTCTTGCGGATGCCATAACGCGGATGGGTCAGGCGCAAGGCGAATTCTCCATCATTTGTGACAAAAATCAATCCTTCGCTTTTGAAGTCCAGCCGGCCCACGGAATTGACGTTGGTCCACTCCGCCGGGAGGAGCTGGTAGATGGTCGGGCGGTGCAGCTCATCATTGCGGGAACACACGCAGCCGACGGGCTTGTGGAGCGCCGCGTAGATCTTCTTTTTCGCCCGGACCACCTGGCCGTCCACGGTCACCGAGTCGTGCGCCGGGTCCACCTTCGAGCCGAGCAGCCGGACGATTTCGCCGTTGACCGCCACGCGCCCGGCCAGAATGAACTGCTCGCCGGCCCGGCGTGAAGCCACACCGGCGTCGGCGAGAAATTTCTGGAGGCGAACCACGGAAAGTGATGGGCGACAGGTGATAAGTGAAAGGCGGGCCCAACCCGCCACTCATCACTCCTCACCCTTCACCCCTTAGGCTTCGGGCTTGGTCTTGCGGAGGCCGGTGATCCGGTCGCCGTCTTTGCGCTGGCCGCGCTTTTTCAGGAGTTCGGTGCGTTCAAAACGCTTGAGGACATTGCGCTTGCCACCCAGGGTGGAAGCGGCGCGCAGGCTGCGATGCTGTGACATAAATTATTAGGTTAAGTTTCCCGTAAAAAACGGACGGTCAGCTTAGCAGAAGAATCCGCTGCCGCAATGCTGAAATTTGGCCGGCTGCGACCCGTTGGCCTCAGTGGATTCCCGGTTGGAAAACGACCTGCCAGATTCTTTCCCCGCCGAAGATCCAGATCACCGCCGCCAGGGCGATGTAAGGCCCGTACGGCATGCGGGAAGACCATTCGCGCTTGTGCAGCAATATCAGGACGATGCCCACCGCGGCGCCGATGACCGAACTGGCCATCAGCGAAAACAGCGCGCCCTTCCAGCCGATGAACGCCCCGATGGCCGCCATGAACTTCACGTCGCCCAGCCCCATCGCCTCGCGCGGCAGAATGATCTCATCGCACTCGGCCTCCAGGTGCGCCACCGGATCCGGGTCCATCTTCTCTTCGCCGATCTGCAACAGCCCGAGCGAGAGCCGGACGGTGGCGATTTTGTAGCCACGATCCACCAGTTCAATGTTCCGCCCCTCCAGCACGATGGTGTCGGTTTCCCGGTAAAAAATTTCCTCGAACGGGATTTCCTTTCCGTCCACGCTGACGCCCGTTTCGGAAAAAACGACCCGCGAACCCGACGGCACCTTGATCCGCTGGCGGCCGAACAGCAGCTTCCCAATCCGCAGCACCGCATAGACGACACCTGCACCGACCGCGATGCCAAACAGGCTCATCACCGCGCTTTCGCTCCAATGATCGACGTGATGCAACGACGGCAGCAGCAGGGAAATGATGAAGCCCACGACCGCCCCGCCCAGGGTGATCTCATCCGGGATGATGAAATGCTCAAAGTCGATGAACGTCGCGGTGATCAGGCCCGCCAGAAAAATGCTGTAGACCAGCGCATGCCACGGATGCTGCGCCCCGAACGCCAGCCAACACGAAAGAAACATCAGCCCGGTGAGCAATTCCACCACAAAGTAGCGCGGCGAGATCGGCAGGCCGCAGTTCTTGCAGCGCCCGCGCAGCGAGAGCCACGTCAGCAGCGGAATGTTCAGGTAAAACGGGATCGCGTATTTGCACTTCGGGCAGTGCGACGGCGGCGAGACCACGCTCAGGTCCAGCGGCATCCGGTAGATGCACACGTTGAGAAAACTGCCCACGATGCTGCCGAACGCGAAAAAGACCAGCGTCCAGAAATGGAACGGCACCGCCGCCCAGTTGTTCGCGTTGAAAATGTTGTCGCCGATCGCGCTCATGATTTTGCCCCGCCGTAAATGTTTTCCGCCAGCGCACGGCGCATGACATCCAGTGGCGCGGGTTTGCCGGTCCAGATCTCAAACGCCTTCGCGCCCTGGTGCAGCAGCATTCCCAAGCCGTTGGCGGTTTGGCAGCCGGATTTTTTGGCAGCGGCGAGCAACGCCGTTTCCGCCGGGCGATAAATCATGTCGTACACTGCGCGCGCCTGTTTCAGGGAAAATTGCTTTTCATCGAGCGGCGAGGCGTCTTCCGGTTTCAAGCCCAGCGAGGTGGCATTCAAAACCAGGTCCGCCGCCGCTTTTGGGTAACCTACGGTCACTTTCACGCCCGGAAATTGTTTTTTTATTTCGCCAGCGAGCTCCTCCGCCTTGCTTTGCGTGCGGTTGACCAGAAACAGTTCCGCCACGTTTTCCGCCGCGAGCTTCAGGGCCGCCGTGCGCCCTGCCCCGCCCGCGCCGAGCAGCAACACCTTCGCTCCACGCAGTTCCACTTTCAGGTCTTCCCGCAGCGAAGTGACGATCGCGTCCGCGTCCGTGTTGAAACCGGTCGCGCCTTTTTCATTGAACAAAATGGTATTCACCGCACCCCACTTTTTTGCGGAGGCGTCCAGCGCATCGACCATGTCCACGGCCAGCAGCTTGTGCGGCACGGTCAGGTTGACGCCGGCGAAGTTCATCGCCTTCGCCCCGGCGATCGCCGCGCGGAGATTTTTCGGGTCCACCTCGCAGGCCAGATAGCGCCAGTTCAGGCCCAACGCCGCGAAGGCGGCATTGTGCATCGCGGGGGACGCGGAATGCCGGATGGGCGAACCGAACACCGCGCACAGGCGCGTGGTGGCGTTGATGGCGTTCTTTTCTGACTGCGGCACGCGCAATATATATGCGGCAAACGTCCCAGTTCAAAGCGCAAACTCCGGTCTGTGGTAGGGACATCGCGCTGCGATGTCCCGCGCGGAGCGGAGCGGAGGGCGAAACGACGTGGCCAGACCAACGTCGCCCCGAACGATTCCGCCGCCTGACGCTGCGTTCGGCAACGGGGACAGCGCAGCGCGCCTTCCCTACCATTTAAGGCACTCCTCCATCATTTGTTCTATTCCGTTCACCGGCGGATTGTGGCATCTTGCCGTACATTCCCACATGACGCACCCGACGTGAACGCAAAAATTTTCAGCCTGATTTTGTTGGCGGTTGGCTGCGGTCTCACCCCGATGACGGCGTCCGCGCAGATCGGCGGCGTCGGCTGGGTGGCCAAGCCGATGAAGTTCCACGTGCAGACGCCCACCAACGCCCCGCAAAGCGACCGTTACTATTTGACCAACGGCTACTATCACATGCTGATCTACAGCAATGACGGCGCGTTCTCCATCGGCAACACCACCCTGCCGCGTTCCGAGCAGCGGTTCGACCCCGATTACACCAACGGCATCATCCATTATCAGGCCACGATGAAGACCGATACCAATTCCTCCAGCGTCTGCCTCTTCCAGATCCATACCGGCGATGCGCAATCCGGAACCTTCGGCTCCACGACGTTCATGCTGTTCTGGTTCAGCAGCAACAACGGCTCGGTGCATGATTACAGCGGCACGACGCTGGCCACGAACCTGTCCGGCAAATGGTTCACGGTGAACTGCGACCATAACCTGAACGCGGGCATCATCACGGTCTGGATCGACGGCAACGAAGTCTGGCAGCAGCAGGACAATGGCGCGGGCGATTTTTATTTCAAGGACGGCGTCTATGAGCAGAGCCACACGCCGACCTACCTGATGGAAAACAACGTCACCAACATCCTCATCTGGACCAACCTGACGACCGCCGTTTTTTCCGGCTTCTATGAGATGAAAAACAGCCACAGCGGGCTGGCCGCGAATGTGCGCGGCTTTTCCGTGACGAACAATGCGCCGGTCGTGCAGTCCAATTTTGTCGGCAGCGCCAATTCGCTCTGGTATCTCGCGCCCACGGACAGCGGCTATTACCGCGTGATGAACGTCAACAGTTGCTCCGCGCTCGCCGTGTCAAATTCCTCCACGGCGAATGGCGCGCTCATCGTGCAATCCGCTTACCTCACGAACGGCAGCGCGGACTGGCTGCCCGGTCAGAATAGCGACGGCAGCTATACGTTCACGAACCGTCTGAGCGGCAGAGTTCTGGATGTTATCGCAGCCAGCAGCTCGCAAAACGTCCTGTTGGTGCAGACCAACGCGAACGGCAACTCCAGCCAGAACTGGCTGCTAATCCCTTACGGCAATGTCGTTTCCAACAGCGTGCGGATTCCGCCGCTGAACCCGGCCATCACCAATGTACACAAGTTGCAGATGCAGTTGCCCGGAGTCCCCGCCGCCCGCTATGTCCTGCAGGCAACGACGAATCTTTTCGCGCCGAATTGGCAGCCCATCGCCACCAATCCGGCCGATGCTTCCGGCAACGCAACCTTCAGCGATACCAATACCGCCGTGCGTTCTTTCCGCTTCTATCGCGCCACCCTCCAGTGATGGGGGGGTTATGGCAGGACGTGCGGTACGGCAACCGAAGTGCCCAGTGAACACTGCGGCTGGTCGCCCACCTTGGCCAGAGTGTACGTGCCTCCGGCCGGGCAAGGCGGCAGCATATTCGCCGAGTTCAGCTTGATGTATGGCGTCAGGTCGCTGGGGAAACTGATGGTATCGCCATCTTTTTTCCCGCGTTCCAACGCGAACTGCGCGGCGGCCCCATCAATCTGCTTTAAATTATTGATGCAGGCTTTGGCTTGGGCGTTTTGACGGGCGTTCACGAAGTTGGGAATCGCGATCGCCGCCAGGAGGCCGATTATGGCCACGACGATCATGATTTCCACCAGCGTGAACCCCGCCCCGTTGGGGGAGGACTTCGCTTTCATGGTTATGTTCTTTCGCTATGAACGGCGTGAACCATGCGGCGGCGGGTTATATGATGACTGTGATTGTTCACGGATTGCCGGCCGCAAACCGTTCTAGAAGATGAAACAATTTCAAATTGATTTTGTTTCGTGGCGGGGAAGAAAAATTGTGGTGCAACAGGATGAATGGCGGGAGAAACGCGGAGGCGCAGAGAGCGCAGAGGTTCGCAGAGAGAAAATTAATGCTTCGCGTTTCTCGGCGTTCTCTGCGCCTCTGCGTTGATCAGAGATTTGGAATATCACAAGCGTTCTACTTCCGTACGGCCCAAGCCAAGCCGTCCGTGCCGGGGCCGGTGTTGAGGAGCTTCGCCACTTTCCACTCTTTTGTGTCGATCACGGCCACCTGCTTGCTCGCATCGCAGGAGACATACGCGAATGCCCCGTCCGGTTGCACGATGATTTCCTGCGGCGACTTGGGCACGTCCAGCGTGTGCTCCACTTTCAACGTCGTGAGGTTGATCACCGCGACCTGGTTTATTTTGTTCAACGCCACCAGCAGCCAGCGTCCGTCGGGCGTGGGCGCGGTGCCGTAGCCGGTGCTGGGCAGGTCCACGCGCGCTGCAACTCCGTTCGTCGCCGTGTCGACAATGATGAGTTGCGGCTGCGTCTGGTCGGAGGTGAACACGCGGCGGTCATCCACGGACAGCGAGATGCGTTGCGTGTTCTTCGCCACGGGAATGATGGTGATGACCTGGTTCGATTCCAAGTCCAGCACCGAGACCGTTCCCGGCCCCACGTTCGCCGTGTAGCCGCGCCGGCCATCGCGTGTGATCGCCAGCATGTGCGACTCCGGCTGCCCCGTGGGAACCGTCGCCACGATTTTCAACGTGGCCGGGTCGATCACGGTAATGCAATTTTCAATTTCGGTCGTGACGTACAGTAGACCATTCTTCGGCCCCATGACCGCGCAATGCGGGCGCACGCCCTTCCCGAAATCCACCGTGTCCACCACCGTATGCTTCTCCAGATCGATCACCCGGATCAAACTTCCGTCCGTGCCCGCGCGCCCGACGCCCGCGTTGCCATAGATCGGCACGAACGCGCGCCGGCCATCCGGCGATGCCACGACTTCATGGCCCGTCACGCCGTCCTCCGGCACCACGGCCACGGTGTTGCCCGCCACCGGGTCCACGATGGACAGCGTATGCTCCCCTTTGTTCGCGACGAGCAACCAGCCGCGCGACGTTTCCGCCGCTTGGAGATTCGTCAGGACACAAAATGCCAGCGCGGCGGGGAGCAATGATTTTCTTGGGTGCATTTGCGAACAATTCACGGAAAATCTTCTCATGTCAAACCTCCAAAAGTTCGGGCTGGCTTTGTTTGGCTTCATCCATGGTTTTTAGCGGATCTAAATGGCTTTGAAGTGGGTTTAAATTGACTTTATTTGGCTTTTTTGGCTTTGTTTTTTATCGTAAAAACAACGGTTAAACCATACAAAATCAACGGCTTTTAAATTTTTCAATTTGGCTTTGTTTCGTAATTTTCACTTTTTAGGAATCACTGCTAACCCAGCGCAATTTTGGACTGCAGTGGCAATGCGGTAGCCGCGACACCGCATTCGCGTGCAACCAAAGCTAGCTTGTTGGAAAGCAGCCTCGACTCGCATCGTATGGTTTCCTCATTCTTCAAAAAATCGGCTGGTCTTTCTTGGTATTTCGCCGGTCTTTGTTCGCCATCACAGTATGGAGCGCAGGCGGCTCGCCTGCGTGTCCAATCGGAGGGACTGCCCATCCGGCACGCCCTCGGCTTCAGGTTTTCAGTTTCAAATTTTACTTTCATACCACCGATCCTCCCACAGACGGTTGGACAAAGACTGTCCAACCCTCCCAGAAAATTAACCAACCAAACACCATAGCAGCCGACCATAGGAGGCCCAAATTTCGGCCCCGACTATTTACATCGACAACCGGGCGGCTTAAGTTGCCAGCCGAACCCCCGAATCACCCCCGCTCCCATCCCTCACCCGCCTCCAACTGCAAGAATGACATCAAGACAGCAACCCCAATTTCAGGAAAAATATGGCGAGCAAAAGTAAAAAATGTAGTATTCTCGCGTGAAATGAAAGATTTGATCCGAGTTTTGGCCGACCGTTATGCTGCTGAATTGAA
>DATHQS010000004.1:0-27849 GCA_035482455.1 Candidatus Acidiferrales bacterium
GACCTTCAACGTCAACACCATTGTCTCCAGCACCAGCACCAGCGATGGCGTAATTACCGCTACCGTCACATCCGGAACATTAAATAACTACAGCGGTGGCAGCTTTCCTACAGCTTCGCCATCGTCTTCCGATTTTGCTGCCGTCATGAATGCCGGTGGAATATATCAAAATGGCAGCGCCGGCGCCGGCACGGTGACAATCACCGGTCTTACGCCAGGACAAGCCTACCAGGTTCAGGTCTTCAATTATGTAAGCGATAATGACCCCGGCCTGACAACGTTGGTTGGATCAAACTCTGTGACCATCGGTAACTTGCCAGGCGCAGGTGGTCCCAACACCTATGGGTTGTTTGCCACCGGGATATTTACACCGTCCACATCCACGGAAACTTTTAACTGGGCGGGGGCTGGCTCAAGCTACACTGTTCTGGGAGCGATTTATGTTTGCTCGCTGCCAAACAATCTTCCGCCGACCGTTTCGGTTGATACCACGCCAAGTTCGATTATAACGTATCAAAATTCTACAACAACTTTTAGCGCCATTTTCACGGGCACGGCACCGCTCACCAATCAATGGGTCGTGAGCACTGACGGCGGTTCGACCTTTGCTCCAATTTCCGGTGCGACCAATAACACATTGACGGTAACCAACAACCAGGTGGTAACAAACGTCCTGTACTATTTGACATCAGTCAACGCTTACGGAACCAATCATAGCTCACCCGCTTCGCTGACGGTGCTGGCACTTCCGCCGCAAACAATCAATTGGGGGCCAGCCATCGGCATAACGGGTGACAATTCACTTCAAACCAACGGCAATTACCTGGACGCCTACATTCCGAATCCCTCCCAGTCTTCAAGCCTTACGGTGGATGGCGTGGTTTTTAATTCTTCTACGTCAAGTTCCGGCACAAGTGGCGGCGATGGCATCATCTCTTTTAACGTGCTCTCGGGCCAAAATTTGGCTTACGAATTCACGACGTTTCCCACGACCTCGCCGTCTTCACCAGATTTTGCCGCGGTCATGAATGCTGGTGGCACGTATCAGAACGGAGGAGCCGGTGCCGGTATCGTGGTCGTTTCCGGCCTGACTGCCGGCCATCTATATTCCGTGCAAGTTTTCAACTATGCAAATGACGGCGATCCCGGCTTAACAACCCTTTCCGGAACAACAAATGTGACTTTGAGCAATCTTCCCGGTGCCGGCGGTGCCGGCACTTATGGTGAATTTGCCACCGGCACTTTTACCGCCGCGAGCACGAATGAATCATTTTATTGGAATGGCGCTGGCTCGGGCTTTACCGTTTTGGGTGCCATTTCTGTGTGGGACATTTCGTCCGCGTCAGCGCCGATTATCTCGGCGGACACCACCCCGGCTTCGGCTACTGTGTATGTCAATTCCACAATAACATTTGCTGCATTTTTCGTTGGAGTCCAACCCATCACAAACCAGTGGCAGGTCAGCACGGACAATGGCGCAACGTTCCAAAACGTTGCCGGTGCAACCGGCACGTCCTTGACACTGAATAACAACACATTGGAGACTAACGTGCTGTATCGCTTGATGGCATCCAACCCCTATGGCTCAAGTCAAAGCACGCCGGCCAGCCTGACGGTAACTCCGGCTCCTCCACAAAACGTTTATTGGGAAAGCGTCCAGGGGATCACCGGCGACGCGGATCTCGCAGCGAACGGCACCTATTTCGACGCCTTGATATTCAATTCCAGCGTGCCTGCCTTGACTGTTGACGGGATTGCCTTTAACGCAGCAACCAGTCAGGCTGGTGGATACATTGGCGACGGTGTCATCAACTATATCGGCATTGGATCCAGCGTGAATAATTTTGCCTGGCCTGGCGGTTTCACTGGCTCGGCATCGTCGGACTTTGCCACCCTCATGAATGATGGCGGTATCTTCCAATTTGGTGGCGCCGGCGTTGGTAGAATTTTGATATCAGGTCTTACCACGGGCCATGTCTACCAGGTTCAGATATTTAACTTTGCTCCCGATGGGGATCCTGGCTTAACCACGTTTTCCGGCATAAATCCGGCCACTTTGAGCAATCTTCCAGGCGCGGCCGGTCCCAACACGTATGGTGAATATGCCACCGGCTCGTTCACGGCAACCGGGTCGGCGGAGATGATCATGTGGAATGGATCGGGCTCCAGTTACACCGTGGTTGGGTCTATATCTGTGCAGGACGTAACCGGAATCACGGCAACAAATTCCGTTCCGCTGATCAGCTCAGTTACCAATGGTTCACTGCAACTCGCCTGGGCGCCGGATCACACGGGTTGGACGTTGCAAGTGCAAACAGCGTCATCAAACGCCGGATTGGGCACAAACTGGGTGAATGTCTCCGGCTCGACAAGCGTGAACACCATGAGCATTCCGATAAGTTCAACCAATGCTTGCGTATTCTACCGGCTCTATCATCCGTAATCTGGAAAGTGACTGATCATTGCCGGGACTGTGGCCAAAAATCCACAGTCCCGGAATTAATTGGAATCACTGCCCGCTTGTCATGCTGTCTGCGCACTAGAAAAACTAGAAATAGATTGTTCGTTAACTATGAAGAAGTACCGCTCGTTTGTTTGTTTGAATCTCATTGCTTTGGCGGTGTTCTCCTCATTTGCGGTAAGCGCCCAAAGTATTGCCTGGAGCGGCCCGACAGGAGTAACGGGCGACGCCAACCTTTCAACCAACGGTGTCAAGTATGATGCGCTCATGCTGAATACCAGCGCCGGCGCCGGCCTCGCGGCGGACGGGATTTCCTTCAATGTGGCGACCAATCGTGGCGGCGGAATCTATGGCGATGGCTTCATCACCTATGCTGGCAGCAGCCTGAATAACTACAGTTGGGGCGGGGCATTTCCGACCAGTTCGCAAGCATCGGCGGGCTTCGCCGCGATCATGGACGCAGGTGGCATTTTTCAGTTTGGCGGCAGCGGTACCGGAACGATCACTCTCTCCAATCTACAACCCGGCTTTACCTACGTTGTGCAAATCTTCAACTTTGCGCCGGATGGCGATCAGGGCTTGACCACGTTTTCCGGCTCGCCGTCAGTGACGTTGAACAATCTTTCCGGTGCCGGCGGCACGGGTACCTACGGCGAGTTTGCCACCGGCACCTTCGTGGCCACCAACGCCAGCATAGGCTTTACGTGGACCGGAGCGGGTTCCAGCTACACCGTTGTCGGCGCAATTTCCGCACGGGCTTTGTCAGTGGTCCCCACGGCTTCACCGACCAATGTGGTTGGTCAGGGCAGTAATGTAACTTTGTCCGTGGCAGCCCAAGTTCTGCCGACATCTTATCAATGGCGCGCGGACGGCGGCAGCGGCGGTGTCAATTGGACCAACATCACCGGAGCAAACACAAATTACTTCGTGCTAAACACAAGCAATCTTTCGCCCGGCAATTACGAATACGAAGTCATCATCACGAATAGCAGCCTGAACCTTACCAGCGCGCCTGTCGCCGTGACCGTGCAAGGCGCGCCAGCCCAGACGATCTCCTGGGGCGCCGCCACCGGCATCACCGGTGACGCCGATTTGTCCACGTCCGGAACTTATTTTGATGCGCTGATGCTCAACTCGGCTGTCAGTGGCGTGACTTCCGCGGACGGAGTTAATTTTAATCCTTCCACGAGTCAAAGCGGCGGAAGTTATGGCGATGGAATTATTTCCTACACGGGTACCGGATTGAACAATTTTTCCTGGCCAAATTCCTTCCCGACCAGTTCGCAGGCATCGTCGGCGTTTGCCGCGCTCATGAACGATGGCGGCATATACCAGTTTGGGGGAAGCGGCAATGGAGTCGTCAATATCGCTGGCCTTTCACTTGGTCACAGTTATCAAATCCAAGTTTTTAGTTACGCCCCCGATGGCGATTCTGGCTTGACCACCTTGAACGGCACGCAGCCGGTTACCTTGAGCAACCTACCTGGTTCTGGAGGCATTGGCACTTACGGCGAATTTTCAACGGGATCATTTTACGCCACGAGCACCACGGAATTTTTCAACTGGAACGGTGCGGGTTCGGCGTACACCGTGATTGGTTGCATTTCCATTCGTGATGTGTCGGCCGCGGCGTCCATTTCGCCAACCAATGTGACTTATCAAGGCAACACCGTGACCTTGCGAGTGACCTCTCAGCCAATCGGCACTACTTACCAATGGCAAACCGACAACGGCAGCAGCGGCGCCAGTTGGTCCGCGTTGGCAAACTCAAACACCACAAACTATCTCCTGAACACAACAGGCCTCTCGCCGGCAACCTATGAATATCGTGTGACCATCGCCAATACCTTTCTAAATCTGACCAGTGCGCCGGTTTCATTAACGGTGCTAGCGCCGTCTGCGCCAGTCATTGCCCAGAATACCACGCCTACTTCCGCAAATCCGTTCGTGGGGCAGGGAGTCACTTTCACCGCCTCTTTCACAGGAAATCAACCAATTACCAACCAATGGCAGGTTAGCCATGATGGCGGTGTAACCTACAGCAATCTTCCGTCGGCCACGAGCGTCGCTATGGCGCTGTCAAATTTGCAACTCGCCGACGCCGGCCAATATCGTCTGATGGCCGTTAACGCCTACGGAACAAATTATGCCGCGCCTGCGACGCTTGTGGTCCGACCGTGGTCGGCGGCGCAAATCCAATGGTCCGGCCCATTTTCAATCAGCGGATTGTCTGCCGGACAAATCTTGACCAACCTTTCCGGGACTTATCTTGAAGCAGCCAGTTTCTTCTACAACTCGTCCGCCACGGTGCAGGCCGGCGGCCAACAATTCGTTTTCCGCTCTGACGGAACGTCGGTCTCTATTGCCAATACGCCATTCTATGCGGGAGTTTTTGTCACCAATGCCATATACGGAAGCGGCGCGCTTGGCGCCAATTCGACGGGCGATGCTGCTTTGGATGGTGTGCTCAATCAGTATTACGACGGCGGATACAGCAATGTGATTACGCTCAAGAACCTCGTTCCAGGTCAAACTTACTCGGCGCAACTTTTTGCCCTGGACAACCGTCCCGGCACCGGCGCGCAAGCCGTCAACTTTGCCAGCTTGAATGATCCCTACGACGTTTCGCCGCAATTTGCGATGAGCGCCAATGCCTATCTGCTCGCGACTTTCACCGCCTCGAATGTCACCCAGTCCATCCAGGAAAATATGCTGACGGCCGGCGGCTTTGGGAACATCAATGCCGTCATCGTGCGGGCGCTTTCATATTCACCAGCGGTGGCGCCGGCCATTGTGGTGCAACCAAGCCAGAGCTTTTCACTGCCAAACGATACCACCTATTTCAGAGTGATTGCCGACGGCAGCCCGCCACCAAGTTATCAATGGAAAGGCGGTCCGGTTGGCGGGCCTTACACAAATCTGGTTGATGGGGGGCGCTTCAGCGGGACTTCTAGGAGAACTTTGGCCATGAGCCAGATAAATAGCAATGATTCCGTCGAATTGGTCGTGGCGATTACCAACTCAGCCGGCGGCGTTGTCAGCACTCCGGTCGATCTTCTCGTTCCCGTCAAAGCCCAACCTTACGCTTCTGTCAGGCCGGTGCGGATTACTTGTGTAGGAGCCAGCGACGTTTCTGCGCCCACGCCTTATGGCACGCCGAACTGGCCAGAACAAATCGCGCCCTTGCTGGGTTATGAATATATCGTCACCAACTGCGGTGCCAGCGGCTCGGACATGATGAAAAATGGAAACCTGCCTTACTGGAACACGCAGCAATATGCCAATAGCCTCAACACCACGCCTGACATCGTCATCATCATGCTCGGATCAAACGATTCAAATCCCTCCAATTGGCCAATCCAGACCAACTACCCCCCTGATTACGAATCTTTGATCAACCAATATCGCAACCTGCCATCGCATCCGCGAATTTATCTGACCACCTTGCTGACCGTCTACAACAACGGCAATTTCGGAATCACTGACCCTGTCGTCACCGGACAACTCTGCCCAATCATCCGGCAGATTGCCCTCGATGAAAATCTGCCCGTGAACGATGTGAACTCGGCCACAAAAAATATGCCGCAGAATTTTCCAGATAACGTCCATCCAAACCTCGCAGGCGTGAAAGTAGTTACCTCAACCATTTTCAATGGATTGATGAATGCCGGTGAAACCGCGCCGATGGTGAATCGCGCGCTTAACCAACCCGTGGTCGCCTCTTCAACCGCCAATGGAAATACGGCTACGAATGCCGTGGACGCCGATTACACCACTATGTGGTCGTCCGCCGCTTCCGATAACCAGTGGATCTATGTTGACCTTGGTTCCACATTCGATCTCACAGGAGTCTATTTAAATTGGGGGCCAAACTATGGTGCAAATTATATTCTCCAGGTTTCGCCTGATGCGGTTAACTGGATGGGAGTATACACCAATAACGCAGGAACTGGCGGAATTGACCGCATCAGCGTGAATGCCATTGGCCGGTATGTCCGGTTCCTTGGAATTCACAGCGGCACGGGCAGCGGTTATGACCTGCGCGATTTCACGATCACGACCGCAATAAATGCACCCGCGATCCAGATCAACAGTCCGGCATCAAATTCGTTTGCCATAAACTGGCCTGTATCCGCCTTTTCATTTGCCCTTGAGATGGCCACTAATTTGCAGCCGCCGGTGGTTTGGGTCCCGGCAACCAACGCGATTGTGGTGTCTAACGGAAGCAGTTCAGTTTCCATTTTCTCAGCCAGCAAAAGTGCCTTCTTTCAACTCAGGCAACAATATTGACAATTGCCAAATGGTAACGACGCGTACTTACACGATAAATCCTCTATCATGAGCTTCGCTCTCTTGAAGCGTAATTAAAAGTGCAACCCACACATCAAATAATGACGTCCGAAGCGGAAGTGGAAGCAAAGAAAACAGTCGTCGTCGTGGAGGATAATCGCGGTTTGCGTGAACAAATTGTCCAAATCCTTGAGACGGCGACGGACCTTAAATGCGTGGGCGCCTATGCATCCGGTGAACAGGCTTTGCCTGACATTTTAGCCAATGATCCCGATGTGGTTTTGATGGACATCCAGTTGCCGAAAATGTCCGGCATTCAATGCATGAGTGAAATCAAAAAAGTGATGCCAAATAAGCAGGTCATAATGGTCACGGTTTATGAAGACAGCGAGCGCATCTTCCGCGCGCTGAAGGCCGGAGCCAGCGGTTATCTCGTAAAATCGAGTCCGCCGGAGCAGTTTCTCGCGGCCATCCGCGATGTTTCTGCCGGTGCCGCCCCCATGTCCAGCCCCGTTGCAAATAAAGTTGTGCGGTATTTCCATTTGACCGGCAATTCCGCGACCGAGTCAAATAATCTCTCGCCGCGCGAACGGGAAGTGTTGGACCTGCTGGCCGCTGGTTTTATCTACAAGGAAATCGGGGACAAATTGGATATTGGAACCGAGACCGTGCGGACCCATGTGAAAAACATCTGCCAAAAAATGCACGTGCGTAGCGGCCTCGAAGCGGCCGCCAAATATTCCCAGTTTTGCTAAACGGCAGACGTTGAACGCCAATGTTGTTTGCTCCTCAAGACATCAGTTGCGGATCCGTTTTGTGTGCCAAATGTATTAACCCGGCAAGGTCCATAAATCGGAAGATCAAAGGGAACAATCGCCGTATTCCGTCCATGCCACGGTTAAAAAACAAATGGCACTCAGGCCACTTGGCGACTCCGGTATCCATTCATCGGGCCCGGCGCCGAGACAATGGGGCGTTTGCTCAAGTTGCAAAATGAGGCTCACCAGGGCGCGCAATCACGCTGCCCTTTTATTAATTTGCCTTCGCCGAATCGATGATTGATGACAAAGAGCAACTGATGAGTTTATTTTTTACCACACATGAAAGTTTTATTGAGGGTCATAATTTGCGATGCATAGAAACTGCAATGCAAAAATGGAGCTCTCATTTGTGGCAAAGTTCTCAACCAACTATCATCTTTTTGTAAACCAAGGTCAGCCGGTGATTCTCAAAATTGTGGTGAGTGAAATTGTGCCGTCAGATAAAAAGCCCCCCAAGGACTAATTTACCTAAGCAAATCCGGCGGGTCAGTTTGTGAGATGACTTTTTTCCAGAATACGATAAATGTTGGTTGTGTCACGAGGACGAGTGACGGCTCAAAATGAAACGCAACCTGGAAAAAACAGCGGCGGCGGCCAAGACAGTCGAATCGCTTCGACTGGAATTGACACAGTGTCAGCGTGAGCTTGGCGAATTGCGTCAAAGCGAGGGCGCTCGGGCAGAACAAATGGAGCGGGTAAACTTGGTGCTCCGTCGCAATACAGGTTATCTGACAGAAACCACCGACTTGCCACGATTTCTTGGCGGCTTGCTCAAAGAAACCCTGGAATTGCTAGACGCGGATGGTGGTCATATTTTCATTTACCATAAGAGCGACAAATCATTTTCTTATGCCGTAGGCGGAACAAGAGAAGACATTCATCTGACGCCGGCTGCGGACGAGCCCGGTTTTTTCCGTGGAAATTTTCCGGCCAACAAATTTCCTGTTTTTGAGCGGTTACGCGCCGTCCGTCACGCTGCCATATTAAGCCGGGATGGGAAGGATGCCCCTCCTCCGCCTGAATTATTGCAATGGTTTCAAGAGTGTGGTTTTGTCGAAGGACTGTGTCTCGTATTAACCGCTGGAGAGATACCGGTCGGATTCATTGGAGTCATGTTCCGTAAACAACCGGACTTTAGCGTGCGACAAATGGATATATTCCATGCTTTGGCAAATCAGGCGGCGCTCGCTATTCATCTCTCGAACTTGGCTGATGTGGCAAAGGAATTTGCCCTTTCCAAAGAGAAAGAGCTGGCCGCGAAATCCAAGGCCGCCGACTTGGAAAACGAAATCCAAGCACGAAATAGCCAGCTCGCTGAACTGAAAAAAGCAGAACAGGATCTGCGAAGGAGTGAAGCCTACTTGGCTGAGGCTCAACGACTCAGCCTCACTGGTAGCTTTGGATGGAATGTTGCCACCGGAGAATTGGTTTGGTCGGCTGAAACCTTTTGTATTGTCGGCTACGACGTGACGGTGAAACCCACCTTGGAACTTGTCTTCAAACGCATTCATCCCGCAGACATCATTTCGGTCAGGCGGATTCTCGAGCAAGGCACGCGTGAGCAGAGCAATTTAGATTTCGAACATAGGCTTCTCATGCCGGATGGGGCGGTCAAGTATGTTCATATTGTGGCTAAGGCGGCCAAACTAGAGTCAGGCGTAGTCGAATTTGTTGGAGCAGTGATGGACGTTACTGCGCAAAAGCGCCTGGAAAACCAGTTGCGCCAGAGTGAGCGAAATCTGGCTGAAGGCCAGCGGCTCACCAAGACCGGAAGTTGGAGTTTGGATTATCTAACTGGGTACACGGAATGTTCAGTTGAAACCTGCCGCATCTTTGGGCTTCCTGATCCGCCGCCTTTTCCGCAGTACAGCGAGTTTCGGTCACTGCTGCGTCCGGAGGATCGCGAAGCGATCGATGGTGGTCTTCGTGACAGCTTTGAGACCGGCGAACCGCAGCCGCTCAAATACATTTTCACCCTACCGGATGGCACCCGCAAAAACATAGAAACAATTTCCCAGCGAGTGAGAGATGATGAGGGGAAGTTGAAGCTGATGGGAACGGTGATGGATGTCACCGAACGAGTGAAGGCCCAAGAAGCACTCCAGAAAAGTGAAGCTAACTTGACTCAAGCCCAGTGCCTGAGTCGCACAGGAAGCTTTTCGTGGAAACCTGACAGTGGCGAAGTCCTTTGGTCTACCGAAATGTTTCGCATTTATGGAATCGATCCAAGCGTCAAGCCGACGTCGGAACTTGCCCGCCAGCGGATTCATCCGGATGATTTCGAAATCTTAGCCGAGAAACTCCTGAGCCGAGTGCAGGAAGGCAAGGATCTTGAACATGAGCATCGCCTTTTGCTGTCGGATGGCTTGGTTAAATGGGTCCATATGGTTGCCCGCGCCACCAGGGATGAATCGGACAGATTGGAGTATATCGGTGCCTTGATGGATGTCACTGAGCAGAAGCAGGCAGACGAAGCGCTGCGCGCATCGGAGAAACTTGCCCGAGGCCAAGTCGAGGCGCTAACGCGAACTTTGGAAGCTTTGGCGATGGAATCTGCTCCCGACCGCCTGGTAGAGCATGTATTGCGAACCGTCGTCACACAGTTAGGAGCACATAGCTGTAGCGTGTGGCAACGCGTGGGGGCCAGCAACTTGATTGGTTTTCAGTTTTCTTTCGAGGATGGCAGATTCGTGATGAAATCCGACTCTGTTCTCACCGGGATCACTCTTGTCTTGCCGATGGAGGAATTCTTGGCATGGCCTGCGGTTGCGCGTGTTGGCGTTGCTGCGGTCGCAGAAGCGCACCAAGACATCCGCCCAGGTGCGGGTGATCATTTTGGGGTCTTTGGCGGCCAAAAAGGTTTTGGCCATCACCAAATTCATCATCGGCTGGTTGATGGCGTCGTTTTTCGCTTGGACAATCTTGCGGGCCTGCCCCAGATCTTGCGTGGCCAGGCTTTTCTGAAGTTTGGTTTCGCGATCCTCAACGTAGAAAACTTTGCCGCGCCGGAACAGTACGTATCGATTTTTCATTTTCGTGCATCGTATTTTACGAGCACGAAAGAAAAGCCGTTAACAGCGAGTGGAGTGCATTAGCCGAAAGGTGCGGGACGGGTTCAAAAAAGTCCTGGCCGGATCCGGTTTACTGACACTTTTACTGACAGTTGACGGTTTTTGGACCCCTTTTTCGTCCTGAATCTCTCAATTTCCCAAGAAATCGAGATGGCGGAAGGGGTGGGATTCGAACCCACGGTACGGTTACCCGTACTTCTGATTTCGAGTCAGATGCCTTTAACCACTCAGCCACCCTTCCTTCTACAGTTCAACGGCTTGCAAAATACTTTGAAGCACCACTTCCTTTTGATCATCGCCGTTGCACCCCTGAACTATAAAAGCACCGTTAAAAAAGTAAACCAAATTTGAGATCCCATTGATTATATTGTCGATCATTAATGAGTTTTAAACTCATTTAACTGAATTCCGCGATAAACAATTTCGCTGGGTTAAGATTTCATCTTTGGTTTCAAAGCAAAAAGATTGCGTCCATCGCTCGGGAGTTGGTGTGGATACCCTGTTGCAATTGTTCGACTTCGCCAAGTTTGAAATATTGCCGCCCGTTTCCAAGGTCGTCAAAAAAGGGCCATCTGAGTTTCATGGGTCAGAACGACCAGTTGAGGATGGGAAAGCCTCTCGCCAGCTTGCTGGGAAATTCATCAAACCATGGATTGTTCATGGCCACATTGGCGAGGCCGATTTGCAGACCGTCAAGCTTTTGCGCGTAGTTGACGATGCCCAGTTGAAAGCCCGTGGTGTCTTGTGAAACATTCACCAACGCGGATTCAAAGCCCGTAAAAGTCCCCTGCGAGACATTGACCCAACCGCGCTGCCAGCCGACAAAGTTTTCGCGGCTGATATTCACCACGCCCCACTGAAACCCCCGGTAGGAATCGGCGTAATTGACTATTCCCCAAGTGAACCCGCCGCTCTCGCCGGTGCTGCCGTTGACCAGGCCGAGCGTCAATCCCCATTGTTGATTTTCACCCCAGATGTTAAGCGACAAACCGTGGACCGTTGTCGTCCTCGGAAACAGGGCGATATCCGGGGTAAGCGAAAGCTGGATCGGGGTATCGTCGGCGCGGAGAATGGCGGTGGTGATGGCAAGCGCGGCAATGGCGGTCAATGGAGTTTTCATAATTTATTTTCGAATTTTGAAAATACAAATGCTATTCCCGTGCCAGAATCGGCCGTTTTAATTTACGGCGATTTTCAACGCCCATAACCGGCGCCCCGGCTCCACTACATTGAGTTTCTGGTGCAGCCGGGACCAAGGACACGCCATTTTGAGGACACTCGCATCATGGCAAAAACTGCAATCTGCACGAGTGCCTTGGTGAAATGGTGCGATTTGCAAAGATTTGGGGTTCAAAATTGGCTGCAGGCGTGCCCGGCATTGAGTTTGCTCAAACGACCCGAAGGTTGATCGAACTTATGAAAGCAAACGCGCCGTTCCCGTTGCAGAATGCCCTGGCACCGGCCGGCACATCTGCAGGCAAAGCCCTGAAATGTTTTAAGATATGTTTGGTACTCCTGCTGTTTCCATCGCTCATGTCCATGAAAGCCCGGGCACTGGATCGCTGGACCGCCTTGGCCATGCTCGAAAGCGGCGGTGATGACCACGTCATCGGACGGGCGGGCGAAATCTCACGCTATCAAATCCGCCCCGAATTTTGGCCGGGGGGCGATCCGGCCGATGCCAGCAACGCTTTGGCCAACGCCCAAAGCATCATGTCCCCGCGCCTGGCCGTGTTTGCCAGGTCTCATGGCCGGATGCCGGATGATTTCGAATTTTACGTGCTCTGGAACGCGCCGGCACAGGTCGATCACCCGCATCACGCCGTCGCCGAACGCGCCCTACGGTTTGTGAACCTGGTCGGTTCAAATGCTCCGGCCATGCCTCCGGGCGCCGGTCAGGGAAATGAGGTGGTTACCAATTCAGATGCGGCAAAGGCAAAGTCACAGCCGTAATTGCAGTTTGCAATCCTATTGGCAGTCCCTTTCGCATTTGGCATTCAAGCGTGTGCCAAATGGTCTGAAAACCGGCATTTTAACGGCAGCCGGACCGGCTTTCCTGTTGGCACCCTTTTTGCAAGGCATATATCTGTGCAGAACAATATCAATCACAAGAATGAGAAAGGATTTTTATGTTAGGCTGGACACTTACATTTTTGATCATCGCCCTGCTCGCAGGCATCTTGGGCTTTACCGGGATAGCTGGCGCGGCGGTGGGGATCGCGCAGATACTGTTTTTTATCTTTTTGGTTTTGTTTTTGGTGTCCTTGGTCCTCCGCCTGTCCGCGAAATGACATTGGTGACGCGAAGGGCTCATAAACCGGGACGGCCATTTTGAAGCCATGTGCGGTCAATTGGCGGCGGATTCTTTCCGCCGACAAAACAACGAAAGGCAGGTTATGAAAAGCAGATCATTGATCTTTGCGGCCCTCCTGGTTGCGGCTTTGACCGCCGGTTGCAAAAAAACAAATCCGGCGGACGCAACGCCGCCTTCCGGCGACAACAATTCAACAATCACCCAGCAATTACAAAATGCCAGGGAGATGGCGACCAATGTCTGGCTCAAAACCAGGGAGACCACGACCAACGTGCTGGAAAGCGTGAAGGAATCCGTGCAATCCGCCGCCGATTACACCTTCGACAAAAAGGATGCCTTCACCGCCAAGGCCAGTTCCGATCTGGACTCATTGGACCAGAACATAAAGGAACTGGGGGACAAGGCGGCCACCGGGGCTGATTCGGTCAAGGCCGACGCGCAGGTCAAGTTGCAAGACCTGCGCGACAAGCGCGTGGTGTTGCAGCAAAAACTGGATGATGTCAAAAATGCGACGGCGATAAACTGGAATGAGGCGAAGGCGGGCTTCCAGCAATCCTACGACGACATGAAGACATCCGTCAAAGCCGCCTGGCAGTGGCTCAATGACAAACTGGGAATATCATCCCAATGACGATGCCGGCACGGGACGGCCGCCCGGCCGGTCAGTCCAAACCAATCTTTTTCCGTTTGCGGTAGAGCGTGGCCTGGTCGATGCCCAGGATTTCCGCGGCCCCGGTCAGGCTGGGCGTGTGTTCGAGAATTTTCCGCAGATGCGCCTCCTCAAGCTTTTCCAGTGAAATCATCGAACCCACCTGTGGCAGGCTTTCACCGGCGGCACTGGCCGCCCCGTTTGGCCCGCGCAGTTCGGCGGGAAAATCTTCCAGGGAAAGCTTTTCCTGCCGGGCCAGGATGACGGCGCGTTCGATGGCGTTTCGCAATTCGCGAAGGTTGCCCGGCCAGGCGTAGGCGCGGATGCACGTGACGGCTTCCGGTGAAAACCCCTCAATTTTGCGCCCGCACTGTTCCGCAAAAAACTCTTTGTAATGCTCGGCGAAGCGAACCAGGTCTCCGTCGCGCGCGCGCAACGGCGGCATTTCAACGGCGATGACATTGAGCCGGAAATAAAGGTCCTCGCGGAACAGGCCCTCGGCCACGCGCTTTTTCAGATCGCGGTTGGTCGCGGCGATGACGCGGAGATTGGCCGTCCGCGTCTCATTCTCGCCGAGCCGTTCATATTCGCGCTCCTGCAGCAACCGCAGGAGCTTGGGCTGGATTTCCATCGGCAAGTCGCCGATCTCGTCCAAAAAGAGCGTTCCCCCCTCGGCCGCCCTGACTTTGCCCCAATGGTCCTTGATCGCGCCGGTGAACGAGCCTTTGACGTGGCCGAACAGCTCGCTTTCCAAAAGCTCCTTGGAAAGGCTCGGACAACTGACCGTCACAAACGGCTTGTCCGCCAGATGGCTGTTCTCGTGGACGGCCCGGGCGGCAACGCTTTTGCCCGTGCCGCTTTCGCCGAAAATCAAAATGGATGCGGGCGTTTTCGCGGCGCGCAAGAGGATTTCCATGACTTCACGCATCGCGGGCGTGGTGAAATCAAAAATCGGTTCGAGGTTTTGCGCCTTGGTTTCAGTGGCTTCCTGCTCCAGACGTTCGATGCGCTGGCTCATCTGGCGGAGCCGCTGCAGCCGTGCCAGCACGGTCATGAACTGCTCGCGTTGAAACGGCTTTTCCAGAAAGTCAACCGCCCCGCGCCGCATGGCTTCCACCGCGATTTTGATGCTGCCTTGGGCGGTGAACACAATGACGGGAATCAGCGGAATTTGTTGTTGGATCTCCACCATCACGTCCAGGCCGTTCTCACGGCCCAGGTTCACATCCAGCAGGACGGCGTCAAACCTGTCCGCCTTGAGCGTGGCCAGCCCGAGCTGGCCGGATTCAACCCCTTCCGCGTAATGCCCCGCCTCCTCGATGAGAAAACAGGTCGCATCGCGGAACGTTTTATCGTCATCAATGACTAAAAAATCCATAGGTCGTTTCTTTCAAGGGAAAACAGGTTGCGGCAAACGGATGGTAAATGTGGCACCCTGCCCGGGGTTGCTCTCACACGACAGCTCGCCATCCATGGCCTGCACCAGTTTGCGGACAATGCTCAATCCCAAACCGGTGGAGGGCTCGCCACCCGTGGGGCGTGCCGATAGGCGGCCATAACGGCGGAACATCCGGGTCTTGTCCTCGGCGGTGAATCCCGGGCCTTCATCCCGCACGATGCATTCGACGTGATTGCCCGCCAAACGGATGGCCAGAAAAACCTGTTTGTCGGGCGGCGAAAATTTGATCGCGTTGGAGATCAAATTACCCAGGATCTGGTCGAGCGCAGACACATCCGCATGGGCGATGACAGCCCCGGCGGGGAAACCGGTCTGGATTTTTATTCTTTTCTGGCGCGCCGGCTCTTCATATTGCCGGGCGGCGGCCGCGGCCAGCTCCACCAGATTGACGCTGGACGGTTTCAAGGCAAATCCGTGATCCGCCGCGATGTTGGCCAGAAACGCCATCACGAACGCCAGCGACTGCGCGCTGGAGTGCAGGATGTTTTCAGCCAGTTGCGTCGCGCGCTGGTCGTTGAGGCGGGCGGCCTGCCGGCACAACAACCCGGCGCTCATGTTCATGCCCCCAAGATAATTTTTCAGATCATGCGCCAGCACGCCGAGCAATTCATCCTTGTCCTCCGCAACCTGCCTTAGCTGGTCGCGCGCCGCCTTTAGCGCCAGTTGCGTCCGCACGCGTGAAATCAGCTCGGCATGATTAAAAGGCTTGGTGATATAATCCACACCCCCGGAATCCAGGGCGCGGACAATGAGGTCCTTGTCATCCGCCGCCGAAAGAAAAATGACGGGGATGTCTTTCCAATCGGGGTTTTCCTTCAACTGACGGCAGACTTCGCAGCCGCCCATCACCGGCATCAGCAGATCCAGCAGGATCAGGTCGGGTATCCGCAAGCTGACCCGCTTTAAGGCCGTGGCGCCGTCCGCAGCGGGGATGATTTCATATCCCAAATTGCCCAGCACTGTGCCGACAATCTGGATGTTCGCGGGCTGGTCGTCCACGATGAGGATTCGCGCCGACCCGGTTTCATCGGGCAGTGCCGGAACTGCTGCGCAATCATGTTCTTCCGCCGGTGTCGCTGTTTGTACGTTTGTACTCATGCCTGCTTGTCTTGATCAAGTTGTTCAACCAGCGCGGCGAACTCGCCGAGGTGTTTTTCCAGGTCCGTCACCGCATAATTCTCCGCGTCCCGGATCAATTTTTGGGCGTAACAAACCAACGGTTCACAGTGCCACCGCTGGCCCAAACCTTCAAGTCCCTGGGCGAAAACCTTGCTTTCATTGATGGCCACGCTGTCGCGGATGGACGGCCACGGCTCTATGATCAGCCGGCGTAATTGCGAAACCAAGTCTTTGGACACAGGCGCAACAGTGGCGGAGGCATTTTCCGTCGGTGCCGAACCGGTGCCTCCGTTTTGCGGCCCGGTCTTGGGATGCCGCGGTAAAAAATCCGCCAGTTCATTGAACAGTTCGCGCTTGGAAAACGGCTTGCGGATAAAACCGCTGAACTGTTCCTTGAGCGAATTTTCCTGGTTGGACAGGCTGGAGGCGGTCACGGCGATGACCGGCATAAATTCCAAGCCGGGCGTTTTGCGGATCTCCGCCAGCGCTTCGTCGCCATCCATTCCGGGCATGCGCACATCCAGCAGGAGGATGTCCGGCTTTAACTCCCGGGCCTTGGCCACGGCCTCTTCGCCGCTGTAACCGAAAGACAACTGATGGTGCGAGCCGGCCAGCATGCCGGCGATCAACTGGCAGTTGGTCTCATTGTCATCCACTACTAGCATCGTGGCCGGACGCAGCTCATTGAAATCCACCTCTCCGCCCAAGGGCGAGGTTTCGGAGGCCGGCAGCCGGGCGGATATGGGAACGTTGGGAAAACGGAGATGAAAGGCCGATCCCTGGCCCATCACGCTCGCCACGGTTACGGTGCCGCCCATGATTTCGGCAAGCCGCTTGACGATGGAAAGCCCCAGGCCCGTCCCTTGCTTTTCTTTTTCACGATGCGCACCCGCCTGCACAAAAGGTTTGAAGATCGCATCCAGCCGGTCTTGCGGAATGCCCACGCCGGTATCCTGCACCTCGATGACCAGGGTGATGTGGCTGCTGGTCTGCTGCTTTTCCCAGGCGACCCGCACTTCCACGCTGCCGTTGTCGGTGAACTTGACCGCGTTACCGACCAGGTTGATCAAAATTTGCCGCACCCGGATGCGGTCGATCAGCACCGCGTGGGGGAAATTGTCGGTGACATGGCATTCCAGCCGGAGCTGTTTTTTGGCCGCCGGCTCGGAAAACAGCGTGTGCACAAAATCGCAGATCTCACGGAGATCGGTCGGCTCGGGCTGCAAGCTCATCACGCCCGCCTCGATCTTTGACATGTCGAGGATGTCGTTGATGAGCAGCAGCAGGGAGTCGGCGCTGGACCGGATGGATTGCAGGTATTGCCGGTGTTTCGGTTCGCGCAGTTCGCCCTGCAACAATTCGCTGAAGCCAAGAATGGCGTTCATCGGCGTGCGGATTTCGTGGCTCATGTTGGCCAGGAAGACCGTTTTCTCCTGGTTGCTGTGCTCCGCCTGCAGCCTGGCCTCCGTCAATTCCCGTTCCCGTTCATGGTGCTTGACCGCAACGTAAGACAGCCATAATGCCAGCATTCCCGCGCCGATCCCGAAGGCTCCGGCGACGAGCGTGGCCAGATTCGCATGATACACCCGGTTGAAAATTTCCTCCTGGATGAAAGCCTGCCGCTTCCGGCAAATCTGGTCCAGTTGTTCAAACTGCAAGTGCAGCGCATCCATCATGTTTTGCAGCCTGCCGGTGGCAACCATCGCCATCGCCTTGTCGGAACTTTTTTCGCGAACACTGATGACTTCATGTTGCCAGCTGATGCTGGCCTGGGCGTTCGCGCGTACCTTCGTGACATTCTCCAGCAACGGGGCATCGTCATGCACCAGGCGCACCAGGTTGTCAAAATACGCCGGCAGGTTGGTTTCGGCCTCGTAAAACGAATCCAGGTATTTTTTGTCACCGGTGATGACATAGCCCCGTTCCCCGGATTCCAACTCCAGAAGCGAGCGGTAAACTTGATGCAATTCGGCCCGTGTGGATGCCAGATCTTTGCCGTAGTTCATGCGTGCGGAAAGTTGATGCCATGAAATAAGGGCCAGCACCACGCTCCCAAACGAGAACGTCAGCCACGCGACCACGACCAGTTTATAAAACTGTTTTCCTGCCTGCCGCCTCATGTATTCCTCCGTTTTTCGCCCTAAATTCCAAGGCGATGTTTGAGATACAGGAACAGAATCTATGGGTCTGATATTTGGGTGTCTAGTGATAAAGATTTATATGTTGCGACGCCAAGAACGGAGCAGAAACCACAAGGACGCTCCGGCCTTTGCACCGTTGAACAATGTGGAAATCCATGATCCTGAAACTTTTTCCCCATCGTCACGATGGGAGAACGCGCGGCCAACAGCGGAAAGCGTGCCCGCCAGCTTTGCTGCTGACGAGGCGAGCGAACTGATTTCGCCTGCCTGCTGCTTCAAGTGGCGGATGCCATTTTTGAAATCGCCGACCTCCCGGAGCAGCTGTGCGCGGTTCAATTCGCTTTCCAACAGCAGCAATTGCTTCCGGGTTTCGAGCGGCGTCAGTTGAGCGAGTTTCCCAGGCATTCGCGGTCCTTTCGCAGTTGTTCCAGTGTCGTGGGGAGCGTCTGCCAGTCACGCTGCAACCGGGCCAGACGCGCGTAAAAAAGTGCGCCAGCCGAGACATAAACCAAGGCGAGGATCAAGAGTGCGGCCACTGGTGACCATGGCCAAAAGGCAACCGCAATGGCGGCTGTCAACGCCACACCCGCCAGCAGTCCAAAGACCGCCGCGCCCAAGGCCAGCCAGATTGCGCGCAAAATCCGTTCCCGCTCTTCCTGGACTTCAACCATCAGCAGCTCGATGCGGTTTTCGCAAATGACCAGCGCCCGCTGCGCCAGCCGTTTCGACGCCTCGGCCAGCTGGGGAGCGTTGTCTGTTGGCGTTTCCATGAGGACAAGTCAGTTGCGACGGCTTAATAGAAACCCGATCAAGGCGCCGACACCAAGCGCCACGCCGATGGCATGGTAAGGATGATCCCGGATGGCTTGATCCGTGGCTTTCGCACTGGCGACCGCCTTTTCCTGGACCGTGTTCCACGTTTCCCTGCCTTTATCGATGGCCGCCGTCAGCCTTCTTCGGGCTTCCACGACCTTTTCCTCCGCCACATGGGCGGTGGCGGCGAGCAATGCCCGGGCGTCTTCTACCAAATGTTCGGATTCGGTGGTTGTAGCATGTTTGTTCATAATATTGTTGGTTGATGGTTCAATTTGCAAAGCTCATGCGGTCTTCTGTCAAAGTTTCCTTCCTTGGATTATCCGCACCAAGATCATGACGATGGCGACGATCAGCAAAATGTGGACGAAACCGCCCATCGTGTAATCTGAGACCAGCCCGAGGAGCCAGGCGATGATCAAAATTAATGCAAGGGTGTAGAGCATAAGTCGGTTCAGGTTGCGGAGGGCTGCCGGTTTATGTGCGCCTCCAGCAGCCAGAGTTGCAGATCCAGGTCGCGCACAATGCCGGTCAACAAGTCTGCCGTTCCAAAATCCTCGGCTACGGTCATCTTTTTTACCGCCTGGCGGACGCGCTCGCCGGCGGCGGCATGGACATCGGCCAGTGTGTGAATCCAGTCGGACATTCCGCTAATCGAGGATGGCTCTTCGGTTTTCGTCAGCGGTGAATGTTTCACGGTTTCGCGCAAGGTACCCTCGACTATGCCGCCGAGGGCGGTGGCGCGTTCAGCCGCGAGGTCTATATGGCTCATCACCCTGCCGGCAAATTCATCCAGCATTTTGTGCAGCCCGATGAAGGCGGTGCCGCGCACATTCCAGTGCGCCTGCTTGATGCGCGCAAACAGGTCGAACAGGCTGGCCACCGTGTTGTTCAACACGCCGATGGCTTCTTTGCGGACATGCGGTGACAAGGTGTTGCGTGTTTTATTCACAAGCTTGATATTTTTTATCCGGGCTTTCCAAATGTCGGAGCGAGAAGCCCCGTATCAGTGACGGATCACTTTCCCAAAACCTCTCGCCCGACCATTTACTTCAAGCTGGCGCTGTGCCGTCCGGGCTGGCTGGCAACTTTCATTGCAAAACCGGCATTTGCGGCCGGCGGGAGGCGTTTCCGGGGCGTGCCAGTGGATGCAACTTGCAAACCGGCGGAACCGGCAGGTTGCAGTTTGCAACCTTTTTGCCCTCCTGCTTTTGCGATGGACAATTAATACCCCCGATTGGCCGGCCTGATTTCCCGGGAATTGCCGGTGCCGGCCCATCGGCACGATACTTGCAAAGGGAACTTGTCTGCCTGGAACCATCAGGCGGCAGACCATCTTAACCAAACATACCTATGAGCAAGCTTGCAACCAAAGGAACTTGGAACATCGCCAAGGGGAAATTGAAACAAAAACTCGCACGCCTGGCGGATGACGAACTGCAATTCCTCGATGGCAAGGAGGATGAACTGCTTGGCCGCATACAGAAGCGTACCGGCCAGTCCCGGGGAAAGATCAGGCATCTCCAAGACGAAATCGATGAATGTCATGGCTGCCATCATTGAACAGACCGGCGGGTGAGATGATCCATGAGCCACGTGCTTCCAAACGACGGACCGGGCATGCCCTCTTCGGCCAACATCATCAATGCCCGGTTTGATTTTCTGCCACCGGTTGAATTGAAGATCAAATATGGAAACAATCATGCCTTGAAAACTTTGGGCCTTAACCCGGATGAAGGCAGATTCCAAGAACGGGCAAATTCACCGTGCGAAATGCAAAATCCGCCGCACCCATCGTGCAAAAATAGATAAACCCCACCGTCCAACTGCCGGAAATCATCAAAAAAATCCGCATACAGCGGGTTTCTTCAACTGGCACGCGCGAAGCTGAACATGGTTTCTAACAGGTCCGTTTATTGAAACATAATTAAACCAAAGGAAAAATTATGAAGACTCACCCGGCAAATCTGGCGCTCACGCTCTGTTTTGGGCTTGTGACCGCAACCGCCCTGACCACGTTGACCGGCTGTGTCGCCGGCGACCGCTATAACCGCAGCACCGGCGAATATGTCGATGACACGTCGATCAATTCGCGCGTCAGGGATGCAATGAATGGAAATCCCGAGTACAAGTTCGATGGCGTGCAAGTCGTCACGTTCAAGGGCACGGTGCAACTGAGCGGCTTTGTGGATACCTACGCCCAGAAGTACACGGCCAGCAGCATCGCGAAAAAGATCCAGGGGGTTCGCGATGTCGAAAACAACATCACGGTCAAGGACAAGACCGACCGCAGCACCGGCGAGTATATCGACGACAAATCCCTGGCTTCGCGCGTCAACAACGCGCTGGGCAATAACGCGGACTACAAGTTTGGGGAAGTTGCGGTTGTCGCGTTCAAGGGCTCGGTGCAGTTGAGCGGGTTCGTCAATAATGCCGACCAAAAAGATAAGGCGGAGGACATCGCCCGGCAGGTTGCCGGCGTCCGGGAGGTCGTGAACAAGATCACCGTGAAGGACAAATTATGAGCCGGTCTGGCTGCGGGAGGCGGTTCGCCTCCTGCAGCACAAAATTGATACGACCGTCTTAAAAGCCCGGTTTGCAACATGAAAATTTGCATCCCACTCCTCGTGATCGCTGCCCTGGCCGTGGCTGAAATTCAAGCCGGTGAGCCGCCGGTTTTCAAGCCCACGTGGAGTGTTGATGCACACGATCCGCCGGTTTATGCTTCCCCAACCGATGATTCTCCGCCAGCAGCCGGCCATTTCACAAACGTGATCGTGGTGCCGGCCATCACTAATTGGCCGGCGACAAACAGACCGCACCCGCACATGACCAATTGGCCGGCGACAAATTTGCCGTCAATGACCAATCCGCCGGCCTTGCATCCACCAGGCGGGCGGTGATCCGGTGTCAGGCTTTTCAAAAA
Organism: Candidatus Acidiferrales bacterium; assembly: GCA_035482455.1. Classification (GTDB taxonomy): domain Bacteria; phylum Verrucomicrobiota; class Verrucomicrobiia; order Limisphaerales; family UBA11358; genus UBA11358. The sequence goes on from DATHQS010000004.1 coordinate 22,065, forward strand.
ATCCGTAAATTGGCATTTGCATTACGCAACGCAAGGTTTGGCGGTTTGTGCAATTCGCAAGCACGGTTTTGTTGGCACCCTGATTCTGTTTGGAAATCACGACGGCATGACATATGCGGATCATCCTGAATATGAAAACACATTTAATTCCTTTGGCCATTTGCCTGGCCGGCAGCCTGGGTCCCGGGCTGTATCGTGCGTCAGCTGAACTGGAAGTTTCCGCCGGCGTGTCGATCCACGCCACCGCAGATTTTTACGAACCGCTCGGTACCCGTGGCACATGGGTCGAAGTTGGCTCTTACGGACGCTGTTGGCATCCGGCAGGCGTTGTGGTGGGATGGCGCCCATATTGTGACGGCTATTGGGAATGGACCGACTGCGGGTGGTATTGGGTCAGTGATGAGCCGTGGGCCTGGGCGTGCTACCATTACGGCACATGGGCCTATGATCCGAATTTCGGATGGGTATGGGTTCCCGGCGTGGAATGGTCGCCGGCGTGGGTTTATTGGCGTACCGGTGGAGATCATATCGGATGGGCGCCGTGCGGCCCCGTGGGATTTGTGGTCGAACCGTCATTCTTCGTCTTTGTTGAAAGCCGTAATTTTCACGAGCGGATCCGGCCTGGCACTGTCATCATAAATAACGAGACCATCATCAGAAACACCACCGAAATCACAAGCAACATGCGCGAGCAAAGGCGGTTCGATGGCAAAACCCGGACGGTCACGGTCAATCACGGGCCTTCAGTCGATGTGGTGGAAAAAGCGACAGGCAAGAAATTCGCCGCCGTTTCAGTCCGCGAGGCCGATCGCCATACGCTGGTTTCAGTCCCCGAAAAAATAAAACACCCTGCGGCGGAACCTGCGCCAACTGAAAAGCCGCACACTGTTCAGGAACCGGCAAAGCCGGCACCCGCCAAGAATCCGGACATGCCACAAAATGTTTCGCCCAAAAAGGAAATGCCCGTGGAAAAGGAGATCCCACCGGAAATGAAAACACCCCAGGCTCCGCCGGAAAGAAAGATCATTCCCCCGGAAACACCCGCTCCTCAAACTCCGCCGGAAAGGATTGTTCCGCCGGCCAATAGGGATCTGCCACTCGACAAAGAGCAACGGCATCCGAACGAGGTTGCTCCACCGGTTCACCAGCCGCAACAACCCGTTCCAGTCGCGCCACCGGGAAATCAGGGAAATCAAGGCTCGCATGAAAATGGCCAGGACAAGGACCACGGCCATGACAATCTGTAATCGTTGATTTTTCCAACCGGGAACAACGCGCGGCCGCATTCCGGCAATGTCCGCGCCCTGTTGCCAACCATCCTCCATCTGGCCGATGAACAAATGTTGGCCCGCGACTGCGGACAAGAGGCGGCAGCGTTATGTCTTCTGCGCACTTGGCAGATTACCAGGCCACCTGCGTTGGGGTTTTGGGATTTTTTTTCCGCACCGTATTGGAACCCCATGAAGGCTGGCGGGCAATCTGTGAATTTGAAGGCTTCGGCAGGATGAATGTGTCGCTCAACCGCGGGACGAATTTATCCGCCCAACCGGCTGATTGGCACACCTCATAACCGCCCTCGGAAAAATGAAGCCGGTCATCCGAACTCAAACTACCGCACCGGGACGAGCACGGGAACCGGAACGACAGGCGCAATCACTTCCCCACGTCCATGCCGTCCGCCTACGACAAGGCATCCGGAGGTCGCAAGGAGCGTGATAACACAGGCAAATAACAGAATGATTTTAATGTTTAGTTTCATATTAAATTTCGGGTGACACCCGGTATTTTCTTAAAGCTGATGCCGTGCCACCGGGCCTGGCCGGGGTTTCGATGGAAAGCCGGGCCATACATTGAAACTGTGGTGCCAGGGAGACGCGACGCGATGCAACTTGCAAACTTATTGAGTGCAGTCTGCAAAACCACATGCGGCTCATCTTGGCGCTGGTGGCGCTTTTCACGTTAAAAGGCACCAGATTGGTGGGTGGCATGCCTCAAGCTTGATGGAAGGCATGAAAACGAATCTTACAACCAATAACAAAATTGCCCTGGCCTTGGGCATCGGAAGTCTGGCGGCGTTATCCGTGGTGGCAGGCCCGCCGGTGATGACCGTGCAAGTTCCGGCACCGCCCCCGGTGGTGGTCGTGGCACCAGCGCCGCCAGCGGTGGTCGTGCAGGCACCGGCGCCATCGGTAACGGTGGAGATGGCGGTGCCCGATGTTTACGTCTGGGACGGGGTTGAATTTGTGGGAGTCGTCGGCACGCAATATTATTATCTGGGTCCCGACAAGTTGTGGCTGCCATTTGATGCCGTCCGCGTGACGCGCTTTCATGAATGGGAAAAAGCCCATGCCGATTGGCGAGTAAACGCCATCCGCAACGACCTTTACCGCCGCGATGCCCACGGACATGAATTCCCGCGTCACGACGACAAAGACCGTGATCACGCCAGTCACGACCAAGGCCATGACAACCACGGCCCGGATCATGACAACGGTCACGGCCACGATCATCAATGATTGATCTGCCGTTACCACAACTGCTGCTCTAGCAGTCTTGTACAGCAGTGTAGCGTAACACATTCTTTCATTTCGCTTCCGCCCGCAACTGGCCGCAGCCGGCGGCGACATCGATGCCCCGGCGTTGACGGACCGTGCTCGGGATGCCCGCCGCTTGCAGCACCTTCTGAAACGCCTTCGCCGCGCTGGCTTGCGTCGCCGTTCCGGCAAAGCCGCCCGTGGGATTCAATGGAATCAGGTTCACGTGCGCATCCAGCCCGGTCAACAGCGCGGCCAGCCGTCCCGCTTGCGTGGGCGAATCGTTGGTGCCGGCTATGAGCGTCCACTCAAAAAAGATCCGCCGGCCGGTTTGGGTGAAGTACGTGCGGCAGGCGGCCATCAGTTCCGCAAGCGGCCAGCGCCGGCTCGCGGGGACCAATGCCGAACGTTCTTCCTCGGTGGCTCCGTGCAGGCTCACGGCCAGATGATACGGGCGCCGTTCCGACGCCAGCCGCAGGATGCCCGGCACCACGCCCACCGTGCTGATCGTGATCCGTCCCGGACCGATGTTCAGCCCGCGCCGGTCGGTGATGATTTCCAGCGCCGTCATCACTGCGTCGTAATTGTGCAACGGCTCGCCCATGCCCATGAGCACGAGATTGCGAAGACCATCATGCCCGGCGGCGCGCAGGGCGAGTTCCGCCTGACGGACTTGGGCCACGATCTCGCCGGGCCGCAGATGCCGCACGAAACCCATCTGGCCGGTGGCACAGAAGACGCAGCCCATCGCGCAGCCGGCCTGCGTGCTCAAACAGGCGGTATGACGGCCTTTAAAACCCATCAGCACGGTTTCGATGGTCTGACCATCGGCCAGGCGGAACAGAAATTTGCGCGTCAGCCCGTCGCTGCTGGCCGTATTGGCGGTCTCCTCCGCCGCATCGATGAAGAATCGCCGTCCGTCACCAAGGTGCGCCGCCAGCCAACGTCGTAACGGCGGCAAATAATCCGGAGCTTCGGCCAGGTCAGTCGTCATATCCGCATACAACGCCCGCCACAATGTCCGTGCATGCGTTGGCGACAGCCCGGACGCGACGAGTTCCCGCTCCAGCTCCGCCAACGTGAGGTCGAGGAGTGAACGGGGCGCGGCAGTGCTGGCGGCGACGGTCGTCATGTCGCCATGAATTGTGGCGGCAGAGGCGGCGGGTTGCGATATTGAAATCTCGGGCGAAATGAGGCACCACATGCAGCCGGGTATTTTGTTTACCCGAACGTCCGGACCGGCATACAATCACCATTGATGAAGTTGGCGTGAAATAATTCTTCCAGCAGCAAAAATAAATTTCTATCAGAACAATGGACCGACTGCTTTCAATCTTGCACGACTGCGGCAACGCCGTTCTTCACGGCATCATCGCGCTTTCAATCGGCTTGGTCCTCTTTTCCGTGCTGGAGCGGATGTTCCGCTTCAAACCCGCCAATAAGACGTGGCCCGCCACCCTGCTGGATCTGCAGTACGCGCTGCTCTCGATGCTGTATCCGCCGTTCATCTATTTCATCATCGCCGCCATTTTTGGTTTTCTGGCCCTGCAATTCAAAGCCACCCCGCAAGACCCAGGCATCTCACCGCTGTGGTTTGCCGGCCAGCTCTGCCTGGTTCTTTTTATGCGCGACTGCCTCATTTATCTCCGCCACCGCATCTTCCACCTGCGGCCGGTCTGGGCGTTTCACTCCATCCACCACAGTTCGGAAGAGGTGGACTGGCTTTCCGCCGTGCGCTTTCATCCGGCGGAAAATTCGATCGAGGCCACCGGGGAAATCCTGCTCTTTCTTGGCTGCCAGATCATCGGTTTTGATCCGCTGGTGCTTTCTGTCGCCGGTCTGTTTATCGGCTTTTATAATTTCTTCATCCACTCCAACCTGCGCTGGACCTTCGGTCCGCTCCGCTACGTCTTTGTAAGCCCGGTGTTCCACCGCTGGCATCATTCCGACACCGCGGCGGCGGCCGACAAAAATTTTGCCGCCATGTTTTCCTTCATCGATCTGGCGTTGGGGACTTTCTATATGCCGATGCATTTGGCTCCGGACACGACCGGTCTCTCGGAGGCGGAAAAGCCCGTCCATCCGCGCACACTTGCAGGGCAACTGCTATACCCTTTTAAAAAGCGGTAAACAGATCAGACACGAATGGCAAGTTCGTTCGGAACTTGCCCATTTGTTGAAAAACGATACGTTCCCCGCATCGGCCCATTCCCACCGCTGTGAAAACTGTCTGGCCATGGCTCATGATTTTGTTCGCGGCATTGACTGCGCCCTGCGACGCAGCCGCGCCCGCAATCCTCATCACCAACCTGCCCGCTTATGGCGTCAATGCCCCTTTGTCCGGCGTGGCGTTGAATGCCAGCCCCGTCTCCAATGCCGTCGCCGTTTTTATCTATGTGCCCGGCTTCGGCTGGGTGACCAAGCCGACCTGCGCCCAACCGCTCACCACCATCCAACCGGACGGCTCCTGGTCCGCGAATGTCGGCACCGGTGGCGCCGGCGACCTGACGGCCACGCGTTTCGCCGCCCTGCTCGTCAACACCAACTTCAACCTGTCCTGCGTGCTCGGCCTGGCCAACCTGCCGACGAACGCCTACGCCCAGGCCATCGCCAAGACCGTGGTCACCCGGCCCTCGCCCGGCGTGAAGTTCCTCAGCTTTGCCGGCTATGACTGGTGGGTGAAGAGTTCCGGCGGCACCGTCGGGCCGGGGCCAAATTATTTCTCGGATGCTACGAACAATGTCTGGACGGACACGAACGGCTGGCTGCACCTGCGCATCACCCACCGGACGAACGCCTGGCAATGCGCCGAGATCCTTTCCGCGCGCACCTTCGGCCAGGGCAGTTACCGGTTCGAACTGAACTCGGTGGCGGACAATCTAAACCCGAACGTGACGCTCGGCTTGTTCACCTACAGCGACGATCCGGCGTTCACGGATCGCGAGGTCGATGTCGAATGCGGCCGCTGGCAAAACCCGGCGGACACGAACAATGCCCAGTTCGTCGTCCAACCCTATTACCTCACCAATCAACTCGTCCGCTACCGCGTGCCGCCGGGACTCGCCGACTCCACGCATCTCTTCGTTTGGGAAACCAACCGGATCAGTTGGCAATCCCAGACCGGCGCTTATTCTGCCGCAGCGACCAATCTCATCGCCGCCTATGCTTTTAACACCGCCACCAATGTTCCCCAAAGCGGTGATGAAGTCGTCCACTTGAATCTATGGCTGATTAACGGCAGCGCGCCCACC
>DATHQS010000005.1:0-12467 GCA_035482455.1 Candidatus Acidiferrales bacterium
CATCATACCTGCGACATTCAGGACAAACCCTTAACCAGCGCTATGAACCAAACCACCCTGACGTTCTTGAAGAAGTTTTGTGGAAGTGTCCCTGTGGTGGCCGCCGTAATGGCCACGAGTCATGTGCACGCCGAACAATCAACTTTGATGGCACCGCCGCCGGCAAACCTCCAGACGGTGGCCGCGCATGACGATGCGACGAACAATGAGTTGAATGTATTCATCCCGTCGTATGAGAACCGGGATAATTCGCTGCCGCAGCCTTTCAAATTCGGCCCGGTGGTGATCCGGCCGCATCCGTTTTACCGGTTTGTCTACGCCACCGGCATCCAGTCCGGCACCAACAATTCGCAAAGCAGCATCATCCAGGAATTTTCCCCGGGCATCGCAGTGGACCTGGGGCGGCACTGGATGGTGGATTACACGCCCACAATCCGCTTCTACTCGAACCGTGCCTTCCGCAATTCCATTGACCATGCGGCCACGCTGACGGGCGGGACGAGCTACGAGGACTGGACATTCAACCTTTCGCAAGCCTTCGCCAAGTCCGATTCCACGCTGGCGGACACCGCCGCGCAGACGGAGACGGAGACATATGACACGGAAATCGGCGCCTCGCGCGTGTTGAATGAGAAGATGTATGCGCAGTTCGGCGTTTCGCAGGTGTTCAACTTTGTTGCCGGCCAGCAGGACTCGCACGTCTGGTCCACGATGGATTGGTTGAATTACGTATACACCAAGCGTTTGACCTTCGGCGCGGGCATCGGCGGCGGCTATGTGAAGATCGATCCCGATGCGTCCCAGTCCAGCAATCCCGACCAGTCCTTTGAGCAGATGCAGGCGCGGGTGCAGTGGCGCGCGACGGACAAGCTGGCTTTCTCGGTGAACGCGGGCTTTGAAGACCGGCAAATCCTGGCCGCCGGCTCCCAGGATGAATTGAATCCCACTTTCGGCGCGAGCATTGAATACGCGCCGTTCGAGCATACGCAAATCGCGCTGACCGCAGGCCGCGCGGTGAGTTCATCAGATTACTACATTCTGGCCCAGTCAACGGAGACCACGAGCGTCAATCTGAACGTGAACCAGCGTTTGCTGGAACAATTCAACCTGAGCGTCGGCCTGGGTTATGCGCAGACCGAATACACGACGGCTCTGGGCTCGCTTTCGGCCATCCGTAGCGACGATAACTACAACTTCAACGTGCGGCTGGCCCGCAGCTTTCTCAAGCGCGGCAACATGGCGTTGACCTACCAGTACAGCGACAACCGCTCCAACCAGGCCGGCTTCACGTATCACAGCAACCAAGTCGGTTTTGAGGTCGGCTTCAGTTATTGAGCAATTCAGAGACGGGCAAGTCAAAGAGGGGGTAAAGCATGGACAAGCAGAGCGCACAGACAGGATGTCATCCGGCGCAAACCAAGAGGTTTGCGTGGGTGGCGGCCGTGCTGGCATTGGGCTTCAGCCTGCCGCTCCTGCGGCTGATGCGATTTGCGGCGGGCGACGAACTTCATTCCTACATCCTGCTGATCCCGGCCGTTTGCGTTTATCTCGCCTGGCTGGAGAAAAACAAAGCCCCGGGAAGCTCCGTCCCGGCGAAAATTCCGGCGGCGGTTTTCCTCGGCGCGGGGTTGGCGTTGACGGCGTGGCACTGGATCGGGCCGCGGGCGGCGCCGGCGGACAACCTGGCACAAACCACGTCAGGGTTCGTGCTGCTGCTGACGGGTGCGGGTTTCTGGATCCTGGGCGGGACGCGGATGCGGACGCTGGCTTTTCCGTTCGCGCTGCTGGTATTCATGATCCCATTCCCGGATTTTCTGCGCGACGCGGTGGAGACCGGACTGCAGCACGGCTCAGCGGTGGTGGCGGGCTGGTTGTTCTCGGCATCGGATCTGCCGGTGTTGCAAGACAATCTTACGTTCCGGCTGCCGGGGATCAGCCTGCAGGTGGCGCGGGAATGCAGCGGCATCCATTCGACGGTGGTGCTGTTTATCACGAGCCTGGTGGCGGGGCATTTTTTCCTGCGGTCGCCATGGAAACGAACAGTGCTCTGCCTGGCGGTCATCCCGCTGGCGCTGGTGCGGAACGGATTCCGGGTGTTCGTGCTGGGCGAGCTGTGCACGCACATCGGGCCGCAGATGATCGATTCCCCGATCCATCATCACGGGGGGCCGTTGTTCTTTGCGCTGTCATTGGTGCCGTTTTTCGTGTTGCTTTACCTGTTGAGACGGTCGGAGCGGGCGGGAAAGCCCGGGCCGGCCAAAATCTGATGATCCTATGAAGACAATCCTGCGTTTGGCGGTAACCCTTGCGGTGGTGGCCTGGGTGGCGGTGCTTAACACCGGTTGCACGGCGAAGATGAAAAAGGCGTATCATGAATCGCGCGCCGACAAGTATTATGCCGCCGGCCAGCTGGATCGCGCGGAGATCGAGTATCTGAACGTGCTGCGCAACGACCATGAGAACGCGAAGGCGTTTTCGCGGCTCGGTTTCATCTATTTTGACCAGGGACGGTTTACGCCAGCCGCGATGTGTCTCATACGCGCCAGCACCCTGGCGACCAACGACCTGGATGTGCATATGAAGCTCGGCATGGTGTATGCGGCGGCGGGCCGGATGAAGGAGGCGCGGGAACAGGCCATTTTCGTCCTGGACCGGGATCCAAAGATGGACCAGGCGCCGATATTGCTGGCGCAGACAGCCGTGACGACGCAGGAGGTGGCGCAAGTGCAGGCCCGGTTGGATCCGCTGATGAAGACGGGCAACCGGGCTGCTTACGAGGTGGCGGAGGGCATGCTGGCGTTCCGCGGGGGTGATATCAAGGCCACCGAGGCCGCGTTCCGGCGTGCGCTGGTCCTTGATCCCAAGTCGGTGGATGCGCTGGGGTCCCTAGGGGCGTTGCAAACCACGCAGAACAATTTGAAGGAGGCGGAAGCCAACCTTAAGGCGGCCGCCGACCTGTCGCCGGTGCGCTCGGCGAAACGCATGGTGTATGCCCGGTTCAAGCTGCAGACCGGTCATCCGGACGAGGCGCAGCAGTTATTGGAGGATGTGGTCAAGCAGGCCCCCGACTACATCCCGGCGTTGATGGGGCTGGCGGAGATCGACATGGCCGCCAAAAAATATGACGCCAGCCGGGAGTACCTGACGAAGGCGCTGGCCCGTGACGGTGATAATTTTGAAGGGATGATGCTGGACAGCCGGTTGCGGTTCACGCAAGGAGACATACCAGGGACGGTGACCACGTTGGAGCGGATGACGCGGACGTATCCCGAGTCGGCACGGGTGCATTTTCAACTGGGTGCGGCCTATCTGGCCAGCGGTGATGAGGCCAAGGGGGCAGCCAGCCTGAACCGGGCGCTGGAGCTGGATCCAGGCGATGCGGACGCGGTGATGTTGCTGGCACAATTACAAATCAAAAATGGGAACGCGGACGCGGCGATCAACGCGGTGGGCCGGGTGATGCAAAAGTATCCCCAAATGGTCCAGGCCCAGCTGTTGCTGGCGGACGCATACCGCCTGCGCAACCGGTTCAACGAGGCCCTGGAGATCTATGCGAAGCTGGAAAAGCAGGCGCCGACCAACACGCAAGTGCTGCTGTTGGAGGGGGCGACGGAGCTGCAGACCGGTGACAAGGCGCTGGCGCGGCAGAAATTTGAGCGGGTGCTGGTGAGTGCGCCCAACAGCCTGCCGGCGCTGGAGCAGCTGGCCGACCTGGACATCGGTGAAAAAAGTTACACGGCGGCGAATGAACTCATCCAGACGAGATTGAACCAAGAGCCAACCAATCTCGTGCTGAACCTGCTGGTGGCGAAAGTGCAACTGGCGGCGGGAAACCGGGAGGCGGCCCAGCAGACCCTGTTGAAGCTGGCGGCGATGGAGCCGCAAAACGACCAGCCCCACCTCATGCTGGCCCAGCTTTATTTTGAGGCCAAACAAACCGACCAGGCAAAGGAGCAATTGGACACGGCGCTCAAATTGAACCCGAAAAACCTGGCAACGCTGATGACGATGGCGTCATCCAAGGAGAAAGCGAAGGATTACAAGGGCGCGGCGGCGACGTATGAAAAGATCCTGGAGCTGGACCCGAAGTGCAGCCCGGCGCTGAACAACCTGGCGTACCTCTACTCGGAAAACCTGGGGCAGCCGGACCGCGCCTACGAACTGGCGCAGCGCGCGCGCGCGTTGCTGCCCGCAGACCCGTCCACGGCGGACACGCTGGGGTGGATCAATGTGAAACGCGGGGCGTATCCCACGGCGCTGGCGCTGCTGCAGGAAAGCGCGGCGAAACTGCCCGGCGTGCCGGATGTGCAATATCACCTGGGCATGGCGAACTACATGATGATGGCCGAGGCGGCGGCGCGGGCGGCGTTTCAACTGGCGCTGGCCGGCGGGAAGGATTTTACCGGAAAAGAGGAATGCCAGCTTTGCCTGGCGGTGTTGAACACCGACCCGCAGACGGCGGATGCCAGCGCGGTGGAGAAGCTGGAAAAACGGGTCTCGGACCGGCCAGATGATCCGGTGGCGCAGGGCCGGCTGGGCGCGATCTACCAACGCCAAGGCAAGACCGATAAAGCCATCGCCTGCTACGAGGCGGTGTACAAGACGGATGCGAAAAACCTGGTGGCACCTTACAACCTGGCGAGGCTTTATGAGGCCCAAGATGCGGCCAAGGCTTATGGCTTCGCCAAGGCCGCGTACAAACTGGCCCCGAACAATGCGGAAGTGACGCATGTCTACGGGCGGCTGGCCTACCAGAGCGGCGATTTCAAGCTGGCGAACACGATGTTGCAAGGGGCGGTGCAGGGCCAACCGGGTGATGCGGCCACGCAATTTGATTATGCCCGCGCGGCGTACAGCCTCGGAAAAGTGGCGGCGGCGCAGGCGGCGTTGCAGGCGGCATCGGCGGGCAACCTGCCGGCGGCGCAGGCCGGAGAGGCGAAGCGGATGGCAGATCTGATCACCCTAGCGGACAATCCGCAGGCTTCGGCCGGCGTACAAATCACGCAGATATTGAAGGCGGAACCGGATTATGTCCCGGCGCTGATGGTGCAGGCGAAGCTGAGCGAACTGGCCGGGGATGCCGGCGGCGCCATCGCAACGTGCGAAAAAATCACGGCCAAGTTCGCGGACTTTGCCCCGGCGGAACGGGAGCTGGCCATCCTCTATGCGAAGGACAGCAGCAAGGCCACGACGGCTTATGCCTATGCGGTCAAAGCCCGGGAGGAATATCCCAGTGATCCGGCCCTGGCCAAGGCCACGGGCATCATCCTCTTCCAGCAGGGCGAATTCACCCGGGCGGCAAGCATGCTCAGGGAATGTTCGATCAAAGCGAACACGGACCCGGAGATATTTTATTATCTCGGGGCGGCGCAGCTCCAGCTCAAGCAGAACATTGCGGGCAAGACCAGCCTGCAACAGGCGCTGGCCTTGAAATTATCCGGCCCCCTGGCAGATTCCGCCAAGCAACTGCTGAATGCAAAATGAGCGCGGGCCGGAGCCAAACGGACTTTACAAGCAATCAATTTGACCCATCATTCCGACAGGAGAAAACAACATCCAAACCTATGAAAATGAAATCCACATCCCTCATGGCCGGGCTGCTCATGGCGGCGGCGCTGGCGTTCACCGGTTGCGCCACAAACCAATCCACGCTGCCGGCCGCCGCGGCCGACAAAGGGCAAAACGAGATGGTCATCCTGCGCGAGGGTGATTCGGTGAAGATCTCGTTCCCGAGTTCGCCCAATCTGGACACAACGCAGCAGATCCGTCGCGACGGCAAGATCAACCTGACACTGGTCGGCGAGGTGGATGCCAAGGGCCTGACGCCGGATGCGTTGCAGAAGAAGCTCATCGACCTGTATGCCCCCCAGATCTCGTCAAAAGAAATCAGCGTCTCGGTGGCTTCGTCCACATTCCCGGTGTTCGTGAACGGCCAGGTGATCCATCCTGGAAAAGTTTTGTCCGACCATCCACTGACGGCGCTGGAAGCGATCATGGAAGCCGGCGGCTATGATGCCAACACGGCCAACTTGAAGGCGGTAAAGGTCATCCGCAACGAGAACGGCAAGCTGAAGAATTACCGGGTCAACTTGCAGGACATCCTGGATGGCAAGAGCGACCAGCCGTTTTACCTCCAGCCGAACGACATCGTGGTCGTGCCGGAGCGGTTCCAGATGTTCTGATTATTCGCGGCTGATGCCGAGTTTCTCCATCAGCTCGTAGAGGGTCGGACGGCTCATACCCAGTTCAACGGCGGCAGGAGCAATCTTGCCGCCGTGTTTTTTTAGGGCCTGCTGGACCATGCGACGTTCGACGGCTTCGCGGGCGTCCTTGAGGGTGGTGATTCCGGCATCGGGGTCGGCTGATTTCAACTCGAGGTCCTTGGCGGTGACGCGCTTGCCTTCGGCCATGATGACGGCGCGGCGCACACAGTTTTCCAGTTCGCGGACGTTGCCGGGCCAGGCGTGGCGGTTCAGGGCCTTGACGGCCTCGGCATCGAACGTGAGGCTGGGTTTGTTGACCTCGGCAGCGAACCGGTTCAGGAAATATTGGGCGAGCAGGCGGACGTCATTTTCACGTTCGCGCAGCGGCGGAAGGAAAACCTGGACGACGGCGAGGCGGTAATATAAATCCTCGCGGAACTTGCCGGCGGACATGGCCTTTTTCAGGTCCACGTTGGTGGCGGCGACGACGCGGGTGTTGATCTGGATGGACTGGCGGCCACCGACGCGCTCAATGGTCTGCTCCTGCAAAAAGCGCAGCAGCTTGACCTGCAAGGCGAGCGGGATTTCGCCGATCTCATCGAGGAAGAGGGTGCCGGCGTTGGCGCTTTCAATGCGGCCCTTGCGTTGGACGTGCGCGCCGGTGAAGGCGCCTTTTTCGTGGCCGAAGAGTTCGCTTTCGAGGAGGGTTTCGGGGATGGCGCCGCAGTTGATGGCGACGAACGGGCCGTCCTTGCGGTTGCTGCGCTGATGGATGGCCTTGGCGGCCATCTCCTTGCCGGTGCCGCTTTCGCCGAGGATCAGCACGGGGGCGTCGGTGGTGGCGACCTTGCGGATGGAATCGAAGATGGCGCGCATGCCGGTGCTTTCGCCGAGGACGCCCTCGAAGGCGTCGGTGCGGACGAGCTTCTGCATCTCGTTATATTCCTTCTCCAATTGCGCGGTGTGAAAGCTGCGCTTGAGGAGAAACTTCAGCTCCTCCATGTTCACCGGCTTGGTGAGAAAATCATAGGCGCCGGCGCCGATGGCCTGAAGGGCGTTTTGTTTTTCGCCCTGGCCGGAAATGATGACGACCTTCACGAGCGCATTAATCCCCAGCAGTTCGGACAATATGGCGAGGCCTTCCTCGGGGCTGTTCGGGTTCGGCGGCAGGCCGAGGTCCAAGAGCACGACCATCGGTTGCAGGGTGCGGAAGGCTTCGACGGCGGCGGCGCGGTTTTCGGCGAGGGTGACATCGTAGTCCTGCGCCAGCGCCCACTTCATCTGGGTGCGTATCTCCTCGTCGTCGTCAACAATCAGCAGTTTGGGATTCATTATTTTTTTAGCGGCAGAACCACCCGGAACGTCGTGCCCTTGCCCGGCTCGCTCTCGACCTCAATCCGGCCTTGATGCGCTTCGACAATCATTTTGCTTTGAAACATGCCGATGCCAAGCCCGTTTTTCTTGGTGGTCTGAAAGGCGCGGAACAACTGGCGGTTCATGAACCCCTGGCTCATGCCGCAGCCGTTGTCGGAAACCGACAAAACCGCCCAACCGTTGTTCTGGGCGGTGGCGATGTGGACGAGGCCGTCGGAGCCGACGGCGTCGCGGGCGTTGAAGATGAGATTGATGGCGACTTTGAGCATCTGGTCGGCATCGAAGATGAAACGGGGCAGCGGGGAAAAATCCTTTTTCAACTTGATGCCGGCGACTTCCTCCCAGCCTTCGAGGGCCTTGGCGATGACGGCATTCAGGTCGGCCTCGGCGGGTTTGATCTGCAATTCGCTGCGGATGGAGCCGAGCCGGCTGATGAGGAGGTTGACGCGTTCGACGGTCTTGGAGATGCCGCGGAGGGCGTCGGCCCGGAACTCGGGGTTGTCGAAGTGCATAGGCAGGTTTTGCAGCATCAGGTTGAGGGTATTGGCCGTGTTCTTCATGTCGTGAACGAAAAACGCGGACATGGTCTGGAAGGCCTCAAGTTCCTTGGCCTGCACCAATTTTTGTGAGAGCCGGGTATTGAGGAGGCCGGCGGCGATCTGGTCGCTGATGCATTTGAGCAGGTCAAAATCCTGCCAAGAATAGGGCACGCCACCCACGCGGTCACCGATGATCATGAAGCCGAGAAACTCGTTGCCAACGATCATGGGTACGCAAACGCGGTTGCCGCCTTTGCGAAATTCATCGGGATGACACCGGCACAGGGCCTCGGCCCATTTTTCTTTGGTCGCATCAATGTCCACCGGCTCGTGATGCTGCTGGAGGCGGGCGATGACATCGACCAGGTCGTTTTTTTGCGGAGCGAGACTTGCGGCCCTGGCCTCGGACAGGAAGGTGGAGGCGGCGAACAGGAGCTGTTCCTTTTTGTCGTCCACGAGCCAGATGGTGACGGAGAGGGCCTGGAAGATGTCGGTGACGGATTTGACGGCGGCCTGGCAAAGTTCGGCCTGGCTGACGCAGGAGGCGGTGGCCTCGGTGAATTTGCGCCAGACAGTGCGGTAGTCGAACATGGGCCGCTGGAAATGGCGGCTGACGAACCGGCTGAGCGCGAGCCGCACACGGTCGGAAAGCAGGAGAATGGTCAGGGCGACGAGCGCGGCCAGGACGAGAAAGGCCTTGATGGCGAAAGCCTGTTCGCCGCCGATGACGGTGACGATTTTGGCAAACAGGCCGATGATGATGAGATAAATGCCCGCCAGGATGGCGGTCAGGGAGTTTTGCAGGACGGAATGAGACGGATAGACATCGATCTCAAAATGGCCCTCGCGCAGGAGCGAGCGGAAGATGAGGAGGAAGGCCACGAACAGGACGCCGCAATCGACGACCTGCTGGCCAAGGTCCACGGCGTGGAACAGGAGCCCCTCGGCGCTGGTATAGACGCGGACGATGAAGAGGACGCCAAGGCCGAGAATCATGAACTTGATGCGCCAGCGCATGGTGCCGACGGCGGCGCGAAAGGTGCGTTCCAAGTTCATGAGAACGAGGATGATGCCGATCAGGAAAAACAGGTTCAATGCATCGCCTTCAACGGAAAGGGCAATCATCCAATGGCCCGATTTGTTATGGGTGACGGCCCCGCTGAACAGCTGGCCGAACATGCCCAAGGCAGGCAGGGCGACCATAAAGGTGATGAGGGTGAGCTTCCAGCGCGCCAAAAACTCGCGGTAATTTCCACGGCCATAGGTCAGGCTGAAAAACAGCCAGACACCCGGCAGGAAGGAGGTGACGAGCAGCCGCGCATGCTGCCAGGTCCCCAAGGCCGCCAATGAGTCGGCCTTGAACGAAATGGCGTTGAAGAGGTCCTCGGCGGTGAGGAGCAGCACGCCCACGACAAACGAAAGATGGGCCGGCGAACGGCGATCTTTCCGCAGAACCAGAAACCCCATCGCCAGAGCCAGCAAGATGCAGGCGGCAGCGAGGAGAGTGGTGATATTCATGCGGTATATGGGCGGTCCAACGCGGTCAGGCTGTCATAAAAGGCCGCGATTGGCAGCAATTTTATTCCGAGCAAAAATAAAAAAACAAGGGCAGGATTTAATCCTGCCCTTGTTTTTATTAAAATGTCAGCCTGCCTAGGCGGAGAGCTTGCGGCGGATGAGCGCCAGACCGGAGAGCGCTGAACCGAGCAGGAGGACGGTGGTGCCGCCATCCGGAACATTGTTGAACAGGATGCTTTGCTTGTAGGTGAAACCACCGGACGGGTTCGATGTGCCCGGGTCGGTGATCGTCAAACTGCCGGTGAAGGCGGTCGGGTCGAGACCGGGAGCGGGCAGGCCGTTAAAGGTGGCGATCACGGTACCAGCCAGAAAGATGGTAATGGAGTCGGGGGTGGTGCTGAAAACACCCGAGCCTGAAAGGTTGAACTTGTACTGGGTGAGCCCGTCGGTCACGGTCCAGAAACTATTCTTGAGGCCGCTGTTGAAGAACCAGTTGTTCAAGAGGGAAACGCTGGAGGCCGCACTCAAGCCGGAGAATGTGCCGGTATGCTGGTCGAGGGCGTTGTTGGCCCAGCTGAAAACTTCGCTGGAACCGGTGGCAGTGGCTGCATTGAGGGTGGCTGTGCCGGTAAAACTTATCTCACCATTGATCGGTACCGCCTGAACGGATTGACCCAAGACCACGGCAACAGCAGCGGCGGCGGCAACCACTTTAAAAATGCGTTTCATTTCGTTACGTATTAAAAATCGATTTATACAATTGTACCAAGAGAATATCAAGCAATGCCGATGCCATGGGCGGTTTTAATTGCCGTATGTGTTTAAGTTGCTTTAAATAAGCTTGTTGTCGTGTTTATGCGGGATAGTGAAAAAGAATAAAAAAAGTCCAAAATGTAAAGTCTACCGACATTTTATCTGGAGCCGGTTGCTGAATAATTTATAAATAGTTAATAATAGGATATTTGTGCATGCGAATGGCCGGCGTAGTCTGGCCTGACAAAAAAGCCGGGTTTAGAGGGTGATTTAGGCATCCAAACGGGTACGAATCAACGCAATAAAAACTTATTAACAGCTTAAAAGAATCACTCTGAAGCGGCAGAGACGCTTAATATTTCGCCATCGGAGCATTCGGCAGTGACCTCGAACGGCCGGCAACAGATTTCGCAGTCGGTGGTAAAACGCTGGTTGGGGATGCTGGTATCGACGGCCACGTCAAAGGACTGGCCGCAGTACGGGCACTGGATGGTCGCGAATTCTTCCATGGGACAAGTGTAGGCTCCGGCCGCAAAAGTGCAAATCAAGCAAGCTGCAGTATTTTTTCAAACGCACTAAAGCAGAGGCGTCAGTTGACCGATGAAGAAAAGATTTATCTTGGATTGAAATGCGGATCAAACGACCCAGCCCACCGGTTCGCGCTTGAAAATTCAAATTTACAGGATTGAAGCAGAGGCGGCTTCAAGCTAAATTATCAAATTTGCGTCCAATCATGACCCAAAACCGACCCGATTCACGACGACTTTGGCTGGCGGCCGCACTGTTCAGCGCGGCTTATTATGCCTGTGCGTGGTCTGGCCGCGTGCTCTCCGCCCCGGAACATGCATACGTGAGCTTCTGGCTGCCGGCGGGCCTGTATGTGGGTGTGCTGTTGCTTTACCCGATGCGTTCATGGCCGCGTTTCGTGCTCGCAGCCGTGGCCGCGAACATACTGTTTGACGTGCCGCTGGGAACGCCCTGGCTGACAATCCTGGGCTTTTGCACGGCCAACACCCTGCAGGCGGTGACGGGCGCGTGGCTGATGCAGCGGTTCGTGGCGGATAAACCGCAACTGGCAACCCTCCGGGAATTTTTCGGGCTGGTATCGGGTTCAGTGGTGTTGAGCGCGATGCTCGGCTCCGCCATTGCCGCAGGCACGCTCGTTGCCGCCGGCATGAGCCAGCCATTTTTTGCGATCTGGAAAACTCTGTGGGGGAGCAATGCGATGGCGATTTTGCTGGTGACACCGTTGATGATGGTGTGGTTTGCCAAATCCGGCCCGCGAAAGCCGCTGTCCAGTTCACCCGCCAAACTGGCCGAGGCCGTCCTGTTGACCATGGCATTGACCGGGTTCACCTGGTACATGCTGGTGGTGGACCGGGGCATCAACGCTCCCTACAAGTCGCGGCTGATGCCGCTGCTGCTATGGGCCGGGCTGCGTTTCGGCCTGCGCGGGGCGACGGCGGCAAATCTTTTGCTGGCGGTGATGATGAGTTTTTGCACGACGCACTATTTAAAGGGCCTGACGCCGGTGGAAATCGCGTCCGGAACTTATGTCGGAATGTTACAAAGTTTTCTGGTGATCTCGGTATTGATCACCCTGGTTCCGGCCATCGTGATCGAGGAGCGGAACCGGAAGGTGCTGGCGTTGTCGGAGAGCGAGGAAAAATTTTCCAAGGCGTTCCAGTCCAACCCGTCGGGCATCGCCATCACGGACCAGGCGACGGGCCGCTACATCGAGGTCAATGACAGTTTTTGCCGGCTGTACGGCTATACGCAGCAGGAGGTGGTGGGGCGCACATCCTTGGAACTGGGGGTTTGGAAAGATGTGGAGGACCGGGAACGGCTGCTGCAACCTTTGCGTGACGGCGGTTCGGTACAAGACCTGGAATTGAACAACTACGCGCGGAACGGCCAGCCCAGAATCCTGCTGGTCAATGCGGAGCGGATCGAACTGGGCGGCAAGCCGTGCATTGTCTCGCTGATCAAGGACATCACGGAGCGCAAGCAGGCAGACCGGGCATTGCGCGAGAGCGAGAAACTGATCCGGGAACAATACCTGGAACTGGAAAGTTTTTAC
>DATHQS010000006.1:0-20599 GCA_035482455.1 Candidatus Acidiferrales bacterium
ACGGGCCAGCCACCGGAAAAGGCCTGCCCGCGTGGGAGGGCGTGTTTTCCCAGCGCTTTCCAATCATGCCAGACGACAGCGGCTGGCATGCATTGACGGCATTAAGCCTGTTTCAGCCGGACGTGATATATGTCCACAAGCTGGCTGATCTCGAGATCATCAAAACCCTTCTGGGTTCTGACGCGCCGTTGGTGCGCATGGTGCACGACCACGACCTATATTGCATGAGGAGCTATAAATACAATTATTTCACCCGCCACGTATGCGAACGGCCGGCATCATTCTCGTGCCTGTTTCCGTGCGGGGCATTTTTGACCCGCAGCCATGATGGCATGTTTCCGGTGCAATGGGCCAGCTACTCATCGAAGCTGAAAGAAATTGAACTTAACAAGAAAGCCCACCGGCTCATTGTGGCCACGCAGTTCATGAAAGAGGAGCTTTTGCGGAATGGCTTTCCTCCGGAAAAAATCGAGATCCACCCACCCGTGCCGCCTTCGGGCGGATTCCCGGTACAAAGCGCCTTCAGCGACCGGAACCTCATCATTTATGCCGGCCAGATCACCCGTGGCAAAGGGGTGGATGTTTTGATCGAATCGCTGGCGCGGATCCACGAGCCGTTTGAATGTTTTATTTTCGGCGACGGCAATCATCGGGCGGCTTGTGAAGCGTTGAGCCACAGGCTTGGCCTGGCCGGCAGGATCCACTTCAAAGGCTATGTTTCGCCGGATGAACTAAATGTCTATTACCAAGAAGGCAGCGTCGCCGTTGTCAGTTCAGTCTGGCCGGAGCCGTTTGGAGCAGTCGGTTTGGAAGCCATGAGGCACGGTCTGCCGGTCGTGGCGTTTGACGCTGGTGGCATCAAGGAATGGCTGTCTGACGGTCAGAACGGCTTTCTTGTGCCGTGGATGGATCGTGCGGCATTTGCCGTGCGGGTGGACGAATTGCTCCGTGACAAAGCGCTTGCCCGCAAACTGGGCGAGCAAGGGCGGCAAATGGTTGCCGACAAGTTTGGATTTTCAAAATACATCGACGGGTTGGAAAAACTGTTTGCGCGGGTCGCCAGTGAAGCGCACCCGGCAATCGCCGCATAAAAATGGACAAACAGCCAAAAATCATCGCCATTGTAGGCGGCAGCGGCTCAGGAAAAACCTGGCTGGCGACGCGCTTGCTACAGGTCTTCGGTTCGCAGGCCGTCCATTTGTCCCAAGATGACTTTTATCACGACCTGAGGCATCTTCCGCCTTCTGCCCGGGCCGCAGTGAACTTTGACCATCCCCACGCCATAGACTGGCCGGAGTTTGAAAGAGTTTTGCGCAACTGCCGAAACGGCAATGCCACGCGAATGCCGTGGTATGATTTCGCCACGCATACCAGGCTGCCGGAGGGCAAAGATTTGATTCCCGGGCCGCTGATTTTGGTTGAAGGGCTCTCGCTGCTGTGGCTGCCACGAATTTGGGAGCTATTCGACCTAAAAGTTTTTCTGGGTTGTACACCGCAACTGCGGCTGGAACGACGACTGATCCGCGACGTGACCGAGCGCGGGCGCACCCCGGATTCCGTCCGTGAGCAATTTTTAAAAACAGTGGCGCCCATGCACAGGGAGTTTGTCGCGCCGCAAGCCAAGTGGGCGGACGTCATTTTGCAGCAGCCGCCGACTGAAACGGAGCTGCGCAAATTGATCAAAATGATCCAGGCGGAACTGCCCGGCACGCGGGACGGAGAATCAGCCAAAGCGTCGGCCGAAGAATTTTGCCTGCAAAACACATGAATTGAACCATGCAAAATCCATCATCCATCACCCCGTTGCACCGTTTTGCGGCCGCCCAGACGTTATCGGGCCGCTGGCGGTTGAACCTGCACGTCAAGCTGTGCCGGTGGCACTGGCTTTGGTTGCAGCGTGGTGCGGGCCTGGTGAAGCGGACGTTGGACATCATCGCCAGCTCGGCCGCCCTGATCATGCTCAGCCCGCTGTTGCTGCTTATCGCCCTACTGATCAAAGCGGAGGATGGCGGACCGGTGATTTTTGCCCAGACCCGTGTCGGAAAATTTGGGCGCGAGTTCAAGATGTATAAATTCCGCTCGATGTGCATAAACGCCGAAGGGAAGCTGAAGGAACTCCTGGCAAAGAACAGCCACAAAGAAGGTGTCACGTTCAAAATCAAGAACGACCCGCGTTTGACGCACGCCGGCAAATGGCTGCGAAAATTTTCACTTGATGAGCTGCCACAATTTTTCAACGTGCTGCAGGGCAGCATGTCGCTGGTCGGGCCGCGTCCGCCGGTGCCACGGGAGGTGGCGCTCTACTCGCTCGGCGACCGCCGCCGGCTGGCGGCCAAGCCGGGCATCACCTGTTTCTGGCAGATCGCCGGGCGGAGCGAGATCGATTTTTCCGGCCAGGTGAAACTTGATGTGAACTACATCGAGGCGCAAAATTTTGCAGTCGATGTAAGAATTCTTGCAAAAACCGTCCCGGCGGTACTTTCGGGGAAAGGAGCATGTTAAAATTAAAATGAAGGCACTCTTAATCTGTCCGGCAGCGTCCGAAAATATCGCTGCGTTGGCGGAAACAGCGCCACTGGCCAACCTGCCGGTGTTCGGCAGGGGGGTGGTGGAGCATTGGCTGGCACATCTGGCGTCGCTTGGGGCCGGGGAAGTTTTTATTCTCGCCACCGACCGTCCGGAACAAGTCCGCGCCCTGGTGGGCGACGGCAACCGCTGGGGGCTGCGCGTGGAGGTCATCCCCGAAATCCGCGAACTGACTCCAGGCGAAGCGCAAGCCAAATATCGCGGTGAGAATGACGCATGGCTGGCCGCGCCGGATAACGCGGTCCTGATGGATCATCTGCCGGACGCGCCGGAATTTCCGATGTTCACGAGCTACGCCGGCATGTTCAAGGCGTTACAGAACTGGCTGCCGCGCGCGGGGACAATGGCCGACCGGATCGGCGTCCATGAAATCAAGCCCGGGGTGTGGACCGGTCTCCATACGCACATCTCGCCCCAGGCGGAATTGCGGGCCCCATGCTGGATCGGTGACAATGTGAGCATCGGTCAAGGCGCAATCATCGGGCCGGCGGCAATTTTGGAAAACAATTGCGTCGTCGAACCCGGCGCCGAAATTTCACACGGGGTTGTCGGCACGGAAACTTTTGCCGGCAAGTTCACCGAAATACACAATTCCATCGCGCTGGGGAACACGCTGGTCAATTGGGATCTGGGCTCAACGGTCAAAGTGCCGGACGATTTTTTACTTTGCTCCTTGGGCCGCCGCGAGCCGGCCCTCGTGCCGGGCAATTTTTTCAGCCGGTTCATCGCGGTGCTGGCGTTATTCCTGACGCTGCCCATCGCCTTGCTGCCGATGCTGCGGGCAAAATTTCGCGGCCTGCCGGTGTTGCGCCCGCGCCTGGCGGTGCGGCCACACGTTTCCGGGGCGGTGCCAATGCCTGGCGACACTTTGGTTTATCATGAACTCACGGGCGCTCCCGGCTGGCTCCGCCGCTGGCCCCAGTTATGGAACGTGGCACGCGGTGATTTCGCATGGATTGGCAACCGGCCTTTGAATCCAAAACAGGCCGCGCGGCTGACCAACGACTTTGAACGGCTCTGGCTGACCGCCCCGATCGGATTGATCTCGCTGGCGGATGCCGAAGGTTGCGCCGACTGCTTCAAGATCCTGACACGCGCCCACGCCAGTTTTTATGCGGCACAGGCAAACTGGCGGCTGGACTGGAGGATTTTTACCCGGGCGGTTTTTTTGCTGGTAACCGGCACACCGTACTCGCAGGCCAATGAATGGCTGGCCCGGCTGTTTGCTCCACGAACGGAAATCCGCGGGGCGCATTGACATAAATGAAAATCCAGAGACAAAACGGAACTTTGAGCGTTGGAGACCTTCAGGAACTGAGCGCCGCCAACGCACGGTTGTTCAGCAATGAAGTCCGCGCCGGCATTTCGCCGGGACTCAAGCATGTGGAGATCGACCTGTCACAAATCCCTTTCGTGGACGGTTACGGCCTCGGGGCGCTCGCGTCGCTACATGTCGCCATGAACGGACGAAACGGTCACGAACCCGTGGTCATCCGCCTGCTGCACCCGCAGCCGCCGGTCCAACAGGTGCTGGAACTCGCACGCATGCACCACATCTTCGAAATCATCCCGCGCAATGGCGGCGCGGCCAATGGCCACGTGAACACAAATCATCACAGTCAATCCGCCAGACCAACGTGAAACCGGTCTTACCATTGTTCATCTTCATCGACGCCTGCGGCTGGGAGATCATAAAGGACGACCCGTTCGCCCGCACCTTCGCGCCCAACCGACGGCGGCTGGAGTCGGTCTTCGGCTACAGTTCAGCCTGTGTGCCCTCGATCCTTTCGGGGCGGTGGCCGGTTGAGCACCGCAACTGGTGCTACTTTGTCCATGACCCAAAAAACTCCCCCTTCAAGTCCTTGCGCAAATTGAGCTGGCTGCCGAAATTTATCACCGGCCGCCGCCGGTTTCGGCGGTGGCTTTCCAAGTTCGTCAAATCGCGGCTGAGTTTTCGCGGCTACTTTGACCTGTATAACATCCCCTTCAAATTCATTTCGCTTTTTGATTTTACGGAGAAGAAAAGCCCATTGCAGCCGGGGGGCATGAACTTTGGGGGCAACATCTTTGACTTTCTGGAGACGCGCAGCATCGCCTATCACGTGAGTGATCCGGGAAAAAGCGAGGTGGAGAACCTCGACGACCTGACGGCGTTCATCGAGAGTGAATGGATCGATTTCGCCTTTGTCTACTGGCCGGAACTGGACGGCCTGTTGCATCGCGTCGGCAACCAGTCGCCGGAAATCGGCCCAAAGCTCCGGCGATATGAAGAATGGATCGGAAAATTACTTGATGTGGCGGGCGACCATTACGAAGAAGTGCGGCTCTACATTTTCAGCGACCATGGCATGGCCAACTGCGATGAACACCTGGACCTCAAGTCCAAGATCGAGGCATTGCCATTGCGTTTCGGGGTGGATTACGCGGCGGTATACGATTCCACCATGGCGCGGTTCTGGTTTTTCAACAAAGAGGCGCACGAGTTCATCGAGTATTGCCTGAACCAGATTCCGCAGGGCCGCATTTTGCCCAATGATGAACTGGAGCAACTGCGCTGCCTGTTCCATGACCGGTACTTTGGTGAATTGATTTTCCTGGTGAAGGAAGGCGTGCTGATTGTGCCCAGCCACATGGGTGAGCGACCGATCCGTGCCATGCACGGCTATCATCCGCTCGACAAGCACAGTTACGCCGCGTTGCTGACAAACCAGCCGGACATCCCGGAGGAAATTCGTGCCATCCCGGACATCTTCAAATTGATGAAGAACGATGCCGAACTGGCAAAGGTCCTAAACTCCGGCAAAAAAATGCCGTCGCCGCCGCCCGGCGCACGATTTTATGAAACCCGTGCGGCAAACGTTTGATGATTTCAAGGCCGGCGCCTACTTCGAGGCGCTGGACGGCCTGCGCGCCATTTCCATCCTGCTGGTGCTGCTGCACCATGTGCCGAGATTTTCAGGGCCGCAATTTTTGAACACGCTCCAGGAGAACGGGCGTTATGGCGTGGCGTTTTTTTTTGTCATCAGCGGTTTCCTGATCGGCACGCTGCTGCTGCGTGAGCAGGAAAAGAACGGGAAGATAGACCTGTGGAAATTTTACGGCCGGCGTTCGTTGCGGCTGCTGCCGCTGTATTACGCGGCGCTATTGCTACAGGCGGTCATAGTCTTTGGCCTAAAACAATACACACCCGAGAACCAGGCGCTTTTCGCGGAAAAATTGCCGGCCTATTTGTTTTATTACAGCAACTGGCTGGCGACCGCGACGCAAGGGCCGTTTTTTCAGGCGTGGTCGCTGGCGGTGGAAGAACAATTTTACCTCGCGTTCGGCCTATTGCTGTTTTACACCCGCAACCGGACCGTCATCGTGGCGACGCTGGCGGCATTACTGGTCAAATTTTTTGTTTATGAGACATACGGCGCGGTTGACGCCGGTTCGACGTTCTGGCGGGTCGTATTCAGCTACCGGGAACCAATCTTATTCGGCGTGCTGGCGGCGTTCGCGCTGAACCGGCGGCGGGTTTTTGAGTTGTTCCAACGGGGGCTGGATTCCGCACTGGCAATCACATTGCTCAGCCTGGCGACCGCCGGCTGGCTGTGCATGCATCTCATGCGCCATGAAAGTTTTTGGGACGCGCAACTGCTGTATCTGCTGATGACGATGACGGTGATTGGCCTGGCGATACGTCCGGCGACGGCAGTCCTCGATAATCGCCTCATGACGCACATAGGGAAGATCAGCTATGGCATTTATTTGCTGCATATGTTTGTGATCGTGGCGGTGAGAAAAATGCCGGGAGGAGGGTCGCCGGCAATTTGTTTCTTTTTCAGCACGCTCGTGGTGATCATTGTGGCGTCGTTGGTTTATCAATATTTTGAACGGCCAATCATTGTGTTCTACAAAAGAAAATTTTCACCCTACAACACCACGGCAGCGTTCCCGGCGACACAGGAGGGAATACCGGCGGTGTCAGCACCTCCGGTGGAGGAGCCCGGCCGGGTTCCGGTCTAGTTCAGCCGAACTTTGCCTGTGGCAAGGTCTGCAAACGAGATCACCTGCAAATCCGGCTGGCCGGCCAGCCACACGGCGGTTTCATGCAGCACCTGAATAAACCGTTCGTCCGGTTTGCCGTCTTGAAAATATTCCCACCAGTGCGTCACCAAAACGGTGAACTGCCGACTTAAAACCGATTGCTTAACCTGGTCAAGCATGCCGGCGAGCGGACGCTGGTTGGACAGAAGGCAGCCAGGATGGGTGAGGAGCAGGGTCCGGCCATGATGCCAGTGCGGCCGGCGGGCAAACTTATGCAGCACGTATTTTGGCCACCACGACACCGGCAGCCGCTCCAATTCAAACCAGCCGGTGGAAATCACCGGGAAACGTCTGGCAACTTCGCGCATGCTGAGCGAGGAAAACTTGTCGTAAGGCGCGACAAATGTTTGCGGCCGGGAAAAGCCCGCGTCCATGAGCAACCGGGTTCCCTGTTCCAACCGGTCAGAAATGTCCTTGGCGCTGATCGAGTCAAATTCGAAAAACGAATGGTCGTAACCATGCTGGGCAATGTGAAAGCCGGGATTGTCGCGGAGATAGTTGACGAGTCTCGTGTTATCGCCAATGGGCAAAGTGAGTTCGCCGCCGCCATTCCTGGCGAAAAGGAACTTTTCCGGCCGGCCATCGGAACGGATGGCGTTGGTGCGCACGTCGGGTATGACTGCGAGGTTCACCGGCAGGTTGCGCTCCAAAAACGGACGATAGAGCCGTTCGAGGCATTCCACAGGTGTGGATGCGTTGGTATCGTCGTCACGCAGAATGACGTAGCGCATATTTTTCCTCAATGAGCCGGGCATAAAGGTCTTTCATCCGTCCGGCGAGCACGGAATTGTCGTATTCGGCACTGACGAGCTGGCTGCCTGCAGCGGCGTAGCGTGCGGCGGTTTGCGGCTTCGATATGGCGGCATCGACAGCCTTGTGAAACGCGAAAGAATCGCCATGGTTGAACAGCCAGCCGTTCTGTCCTTCGCGAATCAAAGCCGCTGCGCCGGAAGTACGGCTGGCGATGACAGCCGTACCGGCCGCCCAAGCCTCAAGAATGACCAGACCAAAGGTTTCGGAAACGGACGGCAAGAGCACGGCGCGGGCCTCTTGAAACAGGCCGATGAGCCGGGGATCGCCCGGCGGCAATCCGCCGGTGAGCAGGATGCGGTTTTCCAAGCCGAGCTCACGGATCCTGGCCTCAAGCGCATGGCCATAAACCTCGTCCGTACAGGCCCCGGCGAGGACGAGCAGCGCATTGGGATGGCGTTGAAAAATTGCGGCGGATTGCTCGACGAGCCAACGCTGGTTTTTGACGGCATCAATGCGCCCGACACACAGGAGCATTTCGCGGTCGCGGATCTGTGGAAACGCCTCCTGCGCCGGTTTGCGGCAATGTTTGCGGTAAAGTTGCATGCTAACACCGTGCGGCTGAACGATGATGCGCCGGCCGGGATATTTTTCATAGAGCAGGGCGGCCTCCTTCGGATTACAGGTAAGAATGGCATCGGCTTGTTGCAACAACCGGCGGGAACGCAACAGGAGCCCGAAAATTTTCCCCCACTCCCAGCCACGGGCCAATTTTTCAAAGCTTTCCCTTACCTCCTTGGGCAGGTCGAGGAAACCGCCGTGAATGGTGACAACCAAGGGCACGCGACGGCGGCGGGCAACGAATGCCGCCACACCGCCGAGCCGCCCGAGCGCGTGGGTGTGGATAATGGAAACACCCGGCTCGCGCCACAAGGCGAGGGGAAGTTCGAAGGACATAAGATTGCCGCCCACGGCGACCTGCTGCCGCCGTTCTGCCGCCGAAAGACCCAGTACGGGCAAAAAGGCATTGAAACGTTTGATGACGCAGCCGGTGGCCGCGAGCGGGTCGGCGGTGAAAACATTTTCGATTTGGGGGCAAAAAACTACCGAGCCGACGCCATGTTTGTGCAATCCGATGAACAACCGTTGAAGGGCGGTTTCCGTGCCTCCCCATTCGGCCGGATTGTATTTGCGCAAGACATGGGCGACATGCACGCGGGACTTTCCAGCAACGTTTAAAGGCTTGAACGCGCCTGCGGACCGGCGCGGAACGGGCGGGCGGTAAATTTCAGGCGCCGATGGGTTCATGTTGAATCAGATCAATTTCAATCTCACGAGGCAGTGCGGCCTCGGTTGCGCGCACCTTGAATCTTCGTTTCACCCAGTAAAGGGCGGCGAGCGTGCCGGCCATGGCATGGAACGTGAGATAGATGTGTTCCTGCCGGAAGACCCATTCGGTAATGCTTTGCAAAAATGTTCCGCAGATGCCAAAAAAGAGGCCGACGCCAAGCCGGTGCATCGCGTCGGGAACGCGGGGCCAAAGGAAGCTGGCGCCCATCTGCAGCCAACGCAGCCAGACGAGCGCGAAAATGACCAGGCCCGGCACGCCAAGTTCGCCGGCGGTCAGGGCGGCCAGATTGTGCGCGGGCGCGGCGTAGTGAAAACTTGGCAGCGCCTGCTTGCTCGGCGCGTAGGTGAGGTCGTCATAGTCTTCGTAGGGCGTGCCGAGTTGCACGCCGTACTTTTTAGAAACCCAGTACGACCAGTTGTTCAAGCCGACACCGAAGAACTGGTCGTCGGTGATGACTTTGGCCAGGCGCAAAAAGTAGCCGCGGCTTTCAAACTTGGTGGAATCCATGTATTCGGATTCCAACGAATCATTCGCGTAACGATATGCCAGCAGATTCCAGGATTTGAACACCAGACCGGCCAGGCACAATAAAATCAGCGCGGTGGCCAGGAGTTTTTTGGCCGTGATCCGCCACGAAACACAGAAGGCGGTCGCACCCAGCACGATGAGCGCAAAGATGGGGATCCCCGCCCGTGAAATCGTCATCACGATGCACAGGGTGGCCACGGCAAGCGCCACGAAGGAAAAACGACGCAGCCATTTTGGCAACGTGGAGGTCGCCGCGGCCACGAAGACGGGCGCGATGGTGCAGAGGTACATGGAGAAGCTGTTCGGGTCGTCGAGCGTGCCGGGGACGCGATAGATACCCTCCAACAGCCGCTGTTTGAAGGCGATGGCGCCCTCAAAACAAATGGCGCAGCCCAGGGCGAAAACAAAGATGGCCAGCTCGCGTTCGCTGCGGACATACAAAGCCGCCGCCAGAAAAATAAGGATGCCGCGCATTATTTTTGACAGTTCAAAAACGCCGTAAACCTTCGGGTCGGAAAAGGCGACGTTGCCGCAGGCGTAGAAAAAAAACAGAAACATGAGCCCGAGCCCGGCCGGCCAGAAACACCGCGGCCCGCCGTCACGTGGAAACAAAAACGAACCGATGAGCACGCTCCACGCCAGGATGTCCACGAGCGAAAATTCGAATCCGCGCGTCGTGCCGCGGTACCAGTAGTGGCTGTGAAAATTGACGTCGATTTTGTAGCTGATGGCCGCCAAGGCAATCATCAGAAAAAATGCGACGTCGCGCGCGCGCAACGAAAGGCCGGCCACCGCCGCCCCGACCAGCGTGGCGGCGAAGAAGAAGCTCCCGCCGATCAAGTCTTTTGCTTCCATCGTTGCGCGTTGTTTGACGATGCCAACGTAAAATCAGCGGCGGCCGGTTGTTAGTAGGTAAAGACCTCCAAATAATTGGGCGGAAACCCCATACCCGGCGGGGGCCGGTTTCATTATTTTTTCAACATGGAAACACAACTTGAGCAAGCGCCGGCCGGTGCCGGCCCAAACCGCGAAACGCCGCCCGCGCCATTTTCAATCAAGGCGGCAACAGTTGCAATTGAACAAGCCGGCCGGCCATTGCCCTGGTCGCCGCGCGGATTACGACGGCATCACGAAATCATTGCGCAGGTTTCCCGGATATTCCGGCAGCGGCGGATGGCAGAATTTCTCCGTCGCTTTCGGCCAACCAGACAGACACGCATACTGGATGTGGGCGGCCTGCCGCGGTTCTGGCGGGGCGTGCCGATGGAGGCCGAGGTGACCATCATCAATCTCGGTCCGCTCGCGCCGCACGAGTCGGAATTCCTGACGGCGAACCAGGCGTTTGTGCAGGCCGATGCGACGAGGCTGCCGTGGGGTGAGCGGTTTTTTGACATAGTTTTTTCGAACAGCGTGATCGAGCATCTTGGTTCGTGGGAAAAGCAGGCCGACTTTGCACGTGAATGCCAGCGGGTGGGCAAGAGCTGGTGGATCCAGACGCCGGCGCGCGAATTTCCGATCGAGCCGCACTATGCCACGCCGTTTTTACACTGGCTGCCCAAACGTGCGCAAAAAAAACTGCTACGCCATTTTAGCCTCTGGGGATGGCTGGCGCGACCGGGGCCCGAAGCGCTGGATGCGAGCCTCGCTGAACTACGCCTGCTTAAAGCCAAGGAGTTCAAAAGACTGTTTCCCGACAGCGAGATCAAGACAGAGAGGCTGCTGGGCCTGCCGAAAAGTTATGTCGCCTTCAAACTGCCAACCGGACAACCATGAATGATCCATATGTCAGCATCATCATACGCTCCTATAACGAAGCGTGGGCGTTACGCGAAACCCTGCCGGCCCTGTCAGGGCAGGATTACAAGAACTGGGAGCTGATCCTCATCGATTCCGGATCGTCCGACGGCTCGCAGGAATTGATACGCCGCGCGCAGCCGAAGCATTTCATCCAGATTTCGCCGCACGAATATAATCCTGCCTGGGTGATGAATTATGGAATGCAACTGGCACGTTCAGAATTTGGAATATTTTTGAATGCCGACGCCACGCCGCAGGGAACGAACTGGTTGCGGCCGCTGGTCGCGGCTTTGCTTGATCCGCAGGTCGCCGCCGTGTTTGGGCGGCAGATTCCACGACCAAACTGCCAAGCGGTTTTTGCCCACGACTATGAACGGTGTTTTGGCGCGAAGGGGAAGTCCGCCGGGTGGAAGCATTTTTTTAGCATGGCGAGCAGTGGCATCCGCAAGGATATCTGGGCCAGACGCGGTTTCAACCGGCGGATGCGCTACTCCGAGGACGATGAATACACCCGCTGGTGCCGCGCGCAGGGCCATAAGATAATTTATGTGCCTGAATCCGTGGCGATGCATTCGCACAACTATACGCCGGAGCAGGCCTATAAACGCAGCTTTGGCGAGGCCCGGGCGCTGGCAGCCGTGTGGGAAGGCAGGCGGACGGATTTCAATTTTCCGCGCACGGTTATGCTGGGCTGGTTGAATGACGCACGGCGCGACCTGTTTTTTTGCCTGCGCAAAAACCATTTGCGCGAATGGCCGGACGCGTTACGCATCCGCTGGCAGCAGCGGCGGGCGCGTCTGGACGGGTTTGAGGATGGTTGGAAAGCTTACCGTGAAACCGATATAGCCGGTCGCATCAACCCGCCGGTGTGGACAGAGAAAATTCCTGCGGTTTGAGCATGCAGCAATTCTTTATGCCAGCTCAAATCGCACAACTGATTGAGTCCGCCAAAGGACCGGCAATGATTTCCCCGGGGAGAGAGGCGCGTTTCACGCTCGATGGCAGCGACGAATTAGAACTTCGACTTGCGCGGTCGTGCGAAAATGTGCTGGCAGAGGTCAGGAAGGTTGTTCCGCCAGGCGAGTTGGAGGCACTGTTGCTGGGTGGCGGCTACGGGCGAGGGGAGGGCGGCGTGTTGAAAACCGAATTTGGAGACCGGCCCTATAATGATCTGGAATTTTACGTTTTTATCCGTGGCAACAACTGGCTGAATGAACGGCGGTTTGGCGGGAGCCTGCACCAGCTGGCTCATCAACTCACAAGTGAGGCCGAGGTCGAAGTGGAATTCAAAGTAATTTCGTTCACGAAACTGCGTCGCAGTCCGACCAACATGTTTTTCTACGATCTTGTTACCAGACATCGCTGGTTGTTTGGCAATCAGCAATTGCTGGCGGATCTCGAAAAGCATCACAATGCCGGCAACATCCCATTGTCCGAGGCGACGCGGCTTTTGATGAACCGTTGCACCGGCCTGTTGCTGGCCCGGGAAAGGCTCGAACTTGCTCTTTTTACGGTTGAGGACGCCGATTTTGTTCAGCGCAATCTGGCCAAGGCCCAACTGGCTTTCGGTGACGCGGTGCTCACCCTCTATGGACAATATCATTGGAGCTGTTTGCGACGGCACGAGCGGATGCAGCGGTTGCCCGAGGCGAATTTTCCATGGCTGGACGTGTTGCGGTATCATCATGACGCTGGCGTCAAATTTAAACTGCATCCGTACCGGACGCACCGGACACAAGCCGCATTACTGACGCAGCATAACAACGTGGTCGCATTCGCGCGCAAGGTGTGGCTGTGGCTGGAGAGTTGCCGGCTCGGCTGTCATTTCATTTCTCCGCAAGATTATGCGTTTTCCCAACTGGACAAGTGTCCGGATACGAATCCATGGCGCAACCGGCTGGTGAACGTAAAAGCCTTTGGCCCGGTCACCTTTTTTTCAAAACGAAGCCGCCGGCATCCTCGTGAAAGGATTTTCAATGCGCTGACATTGCTGCTTTGGGAGCCTTTGATGACAGGTCCGGAAATCTGGTCGTGGTTATCTGGTGAACTTCGACGGCCGATTTGTGCCGGAGCAGATTCCGTGAAGGTTTACCAAGAGCGTTGGCGGCAATTCAGTTAAAAATCAAATTGCCGAAATTTGGAGGCGAGGGTCGGAATCGAACCGACGAATGCAGCTTTTGCAGAGCCGTGCCTTACCACTTGGCTACCCCGCCGTGAAAGGGCGCTCAAAATAAATTTGTTTGGGCGCGCATGCAAGTTCAATCGGTGACGAGTGAGGCATGGGCGGGGTGCCCGCATAGGACATTTATCCGATTGAAGCCATTTTTAGGGCCGCCTAATCTTCATCCATGCGCCACCTGACTCTTTTTCTCACCGGATTATTGTTTACACAGGCTGCCTTGGCCGCGGATGCGGGCTGGTGGCCGTTGTTCAATGGCAAGGATTTGTCGGGCTGGAACACATACTTGAGCAAGCCGGACCGGGCGTGGGAGGTGGCAGGGTTGAAACGAGATACGAACGGCGCCTATCTCGAGCCGATCGGCAAGAACCGTGATCCGTTAAAGGTCTTTACGGTGGAGCAGGTGGACGGGCAGCCGGCAATCCATGTGTCGGGGCAGGGGTTTGGGACGTTGATGACGTCGGAGGTGTTTACGAATTATCATCTGCGCCTGGAGATGAAGTGGGGAGAGCGGCGCTGGGCCAGCCGGGCCACGGCACGTCGTGACAGCGGCCTGCTTTATCATTGCCATGGTGAGCCAGGGGCGATGTCCGGGAACTGGCCGCGTTCCATCGAATTTCAGATCCAGGAGCAGGATATCGGCGATCTTTATCCCGTGGGCACGCAGATCAGCGTCAATGTGCGCCAAGAAAAAACTAACCTCTGTGTTTATGACCCAAAAGGCGCACCGAGGATGTTTGAAAAGAACCGGCGTTGCGTGAAAATGGGCGATGCCGAAAAAACGAGGGGCGAATGGAACACGCTTGATCTTTTCTGCCTCAACGGCGACAGCATTCATATCGTGAACGGCCAGGTGATGATGCGGTTGCAGAATGCACAGAGAGTCGATGGGGATGCGCCGGCGCCGCTTACATCCGGTACCATCAGCCTGCAGTCAGAGGGGGCGGAGGTTTATTACCGCAATGTGGAAATAGAGCCCATCAAAGAAATTCCAGCAGAGTTCGCGGAGGCCACCAAGCCCTGATGGCTGCGTTGCTTCCGGGTAAATTTTTCACCGCCCCGGCACGGGGCCTTGCAAGACGGTTTCCTGGCTGGCCGCCTGGGCGTTGGGGTGGAGGCCGAATTGATGGAGTTTTTCGCGGAGGGTCAGGCGGGAGATACCGAGCCAACGGGCGGCTTTGGCCTGGTTGCCCTGGGCGGTTTCGATGGCGCGGCTGATGAGGATGCGTTCGGCGGTTTCATGCAGGCGCGCGTAGGCATCGGACAGGTCGCCGTGCTCGGCGGCGGCGATCAATTCATCGGCGTAGGCTTGCAGGGTTTTTTCGCCGGAGGCGGCAGGCAGGGCCATTTTGGCGACAGCGGTCTTCACGTGTTCGACGCTGATGGTGTAGCCATGCGCCAGCAACAGCATCTTGCGGGAGATGTTTTCCAATTCACGCACATTGCCCGGCCAGGTTTGGGATTGGAGAAATTCAATGGCGTCGGGGTGGATGGCGGTGTTTTCCACGTTGAATTCGGAGGCATATTTCTGCAAAAAGAAACGGAGCAAATCCGGGATGTCCTCTTTGCGTTCGCGCAGGGGCGGCAGGCTGAGCACGACGACGCTGAGGCGGTAGAAAAGGTCCTCACGGAAGAGGTTCTGCTTGATGGCGGATTCCAGATCGCGATGAGTGGCGGCGATGACCCGCACATCGACAGGAATGGTCTCCTTGCCACCGACACGTTGAAGGCATTTTTCCTGCAACACGCGGACGATCTTGACTTGGGTGGCGGGAGTCATGTCACCGATCTCATCAAGAAAGATGGTGCCCTTATCGGCCTGTTCGAAGCGGCCGATGCGGCGGGATTCGGCGCCGGTGAACGCACCGCGTTCGTGGCCGAACAGTTCGCTTTCGAGCAGGGTTTCGGGGATGGCGGCGCAATTGATGGCGACAAAAGGTTCGTTTGCGCGGTCGCTGTGCTGGTAGATGGCGCGGGCGATCAGCTCCTTGCCGGTGCCGGTTTCACCGCGAATCAGGACGCTGACGGGCTTGGCGGCGATGCGGCCGATCTCCTTGTAGATGCCCTGCATAGCGCGGCTGTTGCCCACGATGGCATCGCGCGCCGGGCCGGCAACGCCAATTTGCACGGGTTCGGACATGAGCCGGCTGGCGGCGACGGCGTCTTCAACGAGCTTCAGCAGTTCGGGGATGTCGAACGGCTTAAGAAGATAATCGTAGGCGCCGGATTGCGTGGCTTCGATGGCCGATTCCGTGGTGCCATGCGCGGTGATCATGAGGATGGGCAGGCGGGGGCGGGCGGCGTGAAGTTCGCGGACCAGATCAAGGCCGCTCAGACCGGGCAATTTCAAATCGGTGATGACGAGATCGACTTCAGTTTCCTTGGCACGGACAAGCCCGCCGTCGCCTGTCTTTTCGATGCTTACGTCATAGCCTTCACCCGCCAAGACGCGGTGCAGGGTGACGACAATGGCGGGATCATCCTCGACGAGAAGGATTTTTGCGGGTGAGTTCATCATGGTTTGTATAACGGCAAGATGATACCAAAAGTGGCACCCTGTTCGCCAAGATTTTGATACTGCAAAGCACCGCCATGTTTTTCGATGATACGAGCGGCGATGGGCAGGCCAAGGCCGGTTCCGGTATCCTTGGTCGTAAAGAACGGGTCAAACAATCGCTTTTGAACATCCTCAGGTATTCCCTTGCCGGTGTCACTGACTTGCAAAATGACCACATCCAGTTGTTCATCAGCGATGCGTTTTTCATCGGTCACCGCCCGGAGCGTGATGGTGCCGTCGCGACCGATGCTGTCGGCGGCGTTCTGGATGAGGTTGATCAGCACCTGCTTAATCTGTTGCGGGTCGATACGGATCTGGGCGGGCACGGCTTCGGCAACGACCAGCTTGATGCCAGATTTTTCGAGCCCGGGCAGCAGAAGGGTTTGCACTTCGTACAAAGGCTGGCCGGCAGAGACCACGGCCCACTGAGGGTCCGAAGGCCGTGCGAACTGGAGAAAGTCGCGCACAATGCGTTCGAGCCGGCTGATTTCGCCACTGATGAGTTCGGTATCCGCAAATTCGGGTGTGCCGGGCTTGAGATGTTTTTGCTGGAGATAGAGCCAGGCCTTGATGGCGGTGAGGGGGTTGCGGATCTCATGGGCCACGCCGGCAGCGAGCATGCCCAGCGAGGCGAGCTTCTCGTGTTGTTCAGCGAGTTGGCGGCTTTCAATCAACTGCACGCGCAACGGCGTGAGCAATTCGCGGTAGACGATAACCACCACCCAGACACCAGCGACAACCAAAATCAGCAGCAAACCGAGGAGTTCAACGCGCAGGAAGTTAACCGAGTGGATGCCTTGCAACTGCAGGGAGTTGATGACGTCCTGATGGGCATTGGACAGTTTTAAGCCGAGGTCGAGGATGGATTTGGATTGTTTTTCCAGATCGGTGAATTCGACAACGCGGGTGCTGGTTTGGCGGGGACCATAGAGCTTGACGTTGATGGCGGCAGCGGCGTTGAGGTAATTGGTGAAAAAGGCATTGATGCCGGCGACCACTTTGCGCTCGGCTTGCGACGAAAGGAGGGGTTCTTGCTGCCTGAGCCAGAGGCCAAAGGCCCGGCTGTTATTGGAAAAGCTGATCCAATCGGCTTCGTCGCGGTTCGCCGCGTAACGGAACATGTCATTGTTAAGTCCCAGAATGGTTTGCTGGATGTGGTTGGCGATGTAAAAGCTTTCATCCTGTTTTTTGGAAAGCTGTTCGTGGAGGTCACTGGTGCGCTGCCAAGACGTGTGCGCAATCCAACCAATCAACGCCACCAGCAGCGTAATCATCGCGAAAAAAATGATGAGCCTGAAAATGATGCCCCGGTTCATGACGATACTTTCAGCCGGAGGGCTGATTTTTCACAAGTCAAACGAACCATACACTTTGCGGGCAAAACTGCAAAAAAATTTGCCAACAAAACGACGGGTGGTCAGCCGGTTACCAGCGGTGGAAAACCGATTACCCATTTCCGGCGGTGTAGGGCGTGGTATGACGTGAATTTGGGGGAAAACGAAGGAAGGCGGCAGCCAAAATGGGTGGCACGCTTCGCGCTTATGTGAAAGGTGAGAATCAAAGCTCAAGCAGCCACCGGGTTCAGCAATAAACAATGTAACAATTAACTGGAGCAAATGCCATGAATGCCTTGCTTGAAACACCTGTGACGGAAACCAAGCCCCAAGCGGTGAGGCCGGTGAAAAAGAAAATACTTTTGGTGGATGATGATGCCGCGATCCGGCAGATCCTGGTGCGGCTGCTGCAGGAGGAGGGGTATTATGTGCTGACGGGCGCCAACGGCGCGGAAGCGCTGGCGCTGGCTGACGCGACCAAATTTGACCTGGTGATGCTGGACTTGAACATGCCGGTGAAGGATGGGTGGACGACCTTTGAGCAGCTCACGCAGAAGAATCCAACGCTGCCCATCATCCTCATCACGGCCCGGCCGGGCCAACTGTTCCCCGCGCTGGCCTCGGGGGTGGGGGCGTTGCTGGAAAAGCCGCTGGATTTTGTGAAGCTCTTTGACACGGTCCGCAGCCTGTTAGAGGAGCCGGAAGAGTTTCGCATAGCGCGGATGGCGGGACGGACATCGCTGTTCCGCTTCATACCGCCAAAAACGGACGAGCCGATGGGAAAGGCGGCCTGAACATGAAACCATTTGAATCCACCAACGCCGACGCGTTGAAAACAATAAATGAATGCCGGCGGGCAGGACGAGAACATTCGCCCGGGCATTCAAAAGGCAAACCGGCCGTCTCCTCCATGACGACCAACATAGGCGTCCGGTTTGCCACCCCTTTGCCGCAGGAAATAGAAATCCGGCAGCGCACGAAGCCGCCGGAGCGCAAACCCGGGCCGGTGCGGTTGCACATGCATCTGGCGGCGCCGCCGAAACCATCAATCAATGGAGAGTTATGAAAAAGAAGATATTGATGCTCATAGCATTTTCGATCGTGGCGACGGCCTTGGTGGGTTGCCAGCCGAAAACCGACAGCAATCCGCCGGCGGCGACGAACGGGGCGGTGGACCAAGCCGCTCCGGGTACCATGGCCCCCGAGGTCGCCGGGACGAACAACAGCCCGATGCCGACAAATCCAGCGAGCACGAACAGCCCGTGAGCCGGCAATCAATGACATCCGTTTTGGGACAAGGTCAGCATGAATCCTGAAATGACGGCGAACCAAAAGAGAAAGGAATAACATGAAAACGACCAGATCAAACACATGGGTGACATGGCTGGCGGTTTGCGCCTCGGTTTTTACGGTGGGCGCAACGCTCCCGGCCCTAGCGGATGAGCCGGCGGCAGCAACGACGCCGGCCGCTAAAAGCGAGAAAAGTTACACGGGCACGGTGGTTTCCGTTGACCCGAAGGAGCACGTCCTGAGCGTGAAGGGCTGGACGATGATGAACAAGGCGTTCAACCTCGGTGATAATTGCCTCATATCGCAACTGGATCATAACAATGCCACGGTGAACGACCTGCGGGCGGGCGAAAAAGTGACGGTGAGCTACCAGGATGCGCATGGCGTCCTGATCGCCAGCCGCGTGGCGCAAGAGCCGATGCAGTTCGAGGGCATGATCAAGGCGATCGACAATGACAAGCACACGCTGACGTTGCACCAGCGGGCGCTGGACAAACAAATCCAGTTTCCGGCCGACTGCAAGATCACGCTGCGCGAGGGCAAGCCGGGCACGATGGCCGACCTCCGGGTGGGCAACCACGTGATGGTGACGTACGAGACGCCGGGCAATACGCCGACGGCGCACTCGATCGCCCAGACGAGCATCCCGTACACGGGAACGCTGACGGCGATCGACCTGAATGACCGGACCGTGAAGGCGAAAGCGATGTTCGCCAACAAGAAATTCAACCTGGCGGACAACTGCACGATCGTCGTCAACGGCAGGACGGACGGGAAACTGGAAGACCTGAAGCCAAACGACAAACTGTCGTTCAGTTATGACGAGATCAACGGCGTGAACGTGGTCAACCGGATCGGCCCGGCAGACATGCCGGCGAATTCCGTGGCGACCTCGACGCCAACGACGGGTTATTGAAATGAATCTGGCCGGATTATCCTCCCGGCCTCTCAGGCGCGTCCTGAAGCAATGTGGGTTGCCTTTCGGGACGCGCCCTTTTTTTGTCAGAAAAGCCAAGGATGGTGGGGGTGAGGCGTTGGACGGGGAAAGGAGCGGCACGCGCAAGCGCCAAGGCGCACAAGGCCAGGTTGTAAAAGACCTGGAGCAACGCAATGAAATCACATCTGCAATCGTTTGAGACGACCTGGCTGGAGCGGGCAGTGATGCCAGCGCAGCCTTTTGCCGGAAGCGTGTCCGAACCGTTGCCATGCGAACTGCCGGAGATCAACCTGGAACACCTGTCGCGCATGACGGATACCACCGGGATATTGCAACACGCGACACTTTCGGTGCCGAATTTTTCCGAGGGCTATCGCACGGATGACAATGCCCGCGCGTTCGTTTTGGCCGTATCGCTTGAGGAGATGGACGAGGAACCGGCAAGGGCCCGGACGCTGGCCGCCACTTACGCGAAGTTTCTACTGCGGGCGTTCAATCCCAAGACGAAGCGATTCCATAACCAGATGAGTGCTGAAGGGCACTGGCTGGACAAGCAAGGTCCGGAAGATTCCCATGGCCGGGCGCTTTGGGCGCTGGGCACGGGAGTCGGGCGTTCGCCGCATCACAGCTTCCAGAGCCTGTGCGGCCAGGTTTTTGCACAGGCGTTGCCGATGGTGGCGGATTTTACCTCGCCACGGGCGTGGGCTTTTGCGCTGCTGGGCATCCATGAATATTTGCGGATCCTTACCGGGGACCGGGTGGTGGCGCAGATGCGTGACACGCTCACGAGCCGGCTGTTGGAACAATTCACAAACTCGGCATATTCGGACTGGCATTGGTTCGAAAACGCGCTGACGCATGACAACGCCAAACTGGCGCACGCCCTGATCGTTAATGGCAAAATGCCGGGGCACAAGACCGCGCTGGATTGCGGGCTGCACACATTGGAGTGGCTGGTGGAAATGCAAACCGCCGAGGATGGGCATTTTCGCCCCATCGGCACCAACGGCTTTTACCAGCGGGGCGGGCCGCGTGCGAAATATGAGCAGATGCCGACCGAAGCGCAGGCAATGGTCTCGGCCTGCATCGAGGCTTACCGTGTGACGTCCAAGCCGGTCTGGTATGAACGGGCGCAGCAAGCCTTCGACTGGTTTGTGGGCGCGAATGACCCGGGACTGGAATTGTATTCGGCATCAACCGG
>DATHQS010000007.1:0-16417 GCA_035482455.1 Candidatus Acidiferrales bacterium
GGTTGCAGAGAATTATATGCCCCTATATCCGGGACATCACCCCCATAAACCGAGAAGCCAAATGATTCCGTGGTGCCCAACTCCTGGCCATAGTACATATGCGGCATCCCGTCGACCGTCCCCCCCACCATGAACCGGACCAGAGCCTGATAGGAATCCGTGTAATAGAAGCCCGCGTCGTGGGACGCGGCGTTCCACAACATCAGGCACTGGCCGTAGCTGGTGCGCTCCGAGTTGAAGATGGCCTGATAGTTCGTGGCCGACGCGGCGGTTTGAAACCCGCTATAAACACTGTCACATAGCACATCAAAATCGCGCCCGGAGCGGTAGGTCGGGGCGCTGGGTGGCGGCCAGCTCAACGATTCGGCCAGGAAGACAAAATCCCATTTTTGAGAACGGACCTTGTTAATGATGTATTCCCAGCATTGCGGTGGCAAGCCGTCCGCAAAATCCGCACGGATGCCATCGATGCCCGTAGAGGTCCGGCTCACCGGCGTGCCATTGGTGCATCCGGTTTTGTTCAGCCAATACAGCAGGCAGTCCGCATAGTATCTCCAAACATTTTGCGTGGTGTTATCAAAATTCCCGGTGCCGGTGCTGTAATCAAACCAGTCGTCGGGGCTCAACTCGTTGTTGTCAGACCCGGGATTTGCGCAGACCAGCGAGGCATAGCGGCCAAAATAGACATCATTCACGTCGGTCCATTTGGCGATGTCAATGTCCGGTGCGATGGCGATATTGTTCGGGCCGGAGGCGCGGCTGCACCAGGCGTTGGCCGCCGAAAAAAACTGGGGCACACGATTGGAGATCAGGTCCGTGGGCTGCCAGTTGCCGGGATTTCCCGCGCCCGCAAAATCAGTGACTCCCTCACTATCCAATTCAACATCATGGGCGGTGTGATTGAACGGCTCATCCAACATCACATTTACACCGGCGGCATCGGCGGCCGCCACAAAGCTGGTGAATTCCGCCAGGGCGGCGGGCCGGGTGCCTGCCTTGCTCATGGTCTGATTGATTTGAAAATAGTTTTTCACGCAATACGGACTGTTGATGCTGCCGGCGATGCCCCGGGGATGAACCGGTTCCAGCCACAGCCAGTTCACGCCGAGATTCGTCACCGAGGTGAGATTAAACCTGCTGGCGGAGTTCGTAAGGTCACTGAACGTGCTGCGCTGGGATCCGTTTGACGCCGCACCGGCCGCGTCAATGTTGTTCACCGCCAGCTCATAAACCACGGCACCCGCAGCCTTTTTGGGCGAAACTACTATCATGAAGTCGCGCCGGTTGCCGCTGAAATCGGGTGAATTGGTGCTGTACCAGTTCCAATTCGTGGAACCGGAAATCTTCCACCGGGCGGTCAAACGATAGGCCCCCGTCTTTTGTGCGGAGAGCGTGAGGGCATACTGCCCCGGCGTGCCGGTGGGAGACATCGGGTAGGCCTCATAATAGTTGTTCGTGTCGCCGGTGGGGACGGTGTTGCCATCCGGAGGCAGGATGCCGTCTTCGATGCCATCGCCATTCGCATCCCGGGCCGCGTAGTCGCGACGGTTCAGGTTGGAAAAAACGTCGGCGGCCACCACGTTCGTCGATGCATTGGGCGAAAACAGAACCGTCAGCGGCACGGCATCATTCGAGACCTCGTTGATGAAGACATGCGTCATGCCATACTCCGCATTGACGCCATTGATGGTGAGAACCGGCGGCGAAACCACCGGCAGAGCCGCGGGAACGGTGAAATACTCACCGGCCGTGGAGCTGAAGTTAAAGGTTGGCGAGCCCAGATTCGCCGTTCCGGATGCCAGTCCGGGAAGGAACTGGTTCGAGAGATACGCTTCCTGGTAACCGTTGATGCAAACCAGGACCTTCACCGGCCCGGCGGGATTGCCGATCAGGGAAAGCGGGATCGCCAGTTCCAAACCCGTTGACCCCGGACCCACATTGGCGGCCTGGCTCTTTGAATTATTATTGTTGAACCCCACCAACACCGAGTTATCCACAGCTCCATTCGTCACGGCATTCCCGGTTTCCATCAAAATTCCCAAGGCGTCCACGGCGGTGTTGCTGATCAGATTATACTGGCTGACGGTCACTGTCCGGTTGGAATTGTTTATATTAAAGGCATAAATGGCCGTAAATCCGGAGCTGAACTTCGAGCCATTCATGACCGATAAATTATTCAATGCCAGATTCCCCGGGTTTACGGCGTTTAAGGTGGTTTGACCGTTCGTCCCGCCAATGAAAACATTGATGTTGTTGCCGTTATTTTCGAGATTGCCGGACATGAACAGGTAGAGCATTCCGTTCGTAGTGAAACCATAGGCGGCGTCCAACTCTGAAAGGTTCAATCCAAATCCGGTGGCATCGGTTTGAACGCTGAGTGCACCGCCGAATGCCGGATCGTAGCCCCCGTTGATGACCGCCGGCTGGGCGTGGACAAATGCCGCCAGCGCACCGAGGTAGACCAGCAAAAATAATATCCGGACGCTTTGAAAACTGCTTAATTTCAAAATGCTTAATTTTTGTCCGGGGCCAAGCTTGCCACCGGGCGTCTCAATGTACTCGCGCGATGATAGATGCGCCATTCATATTGGCCCAGATGGACCGCAGGCAGCAAATCGTCCGCGGAATTCCGCATGCCGGCAATTTTCAACGGCACAAAACCTTCGGGGGTTTTCATGTCCACCGTGCCGGCGACCGGTCCGTTGGAAAAATTGATGACCACCAGCAACTCGTCCTTTTCATCCGCGCGCAGAAAACTGACCAGGTTGGTCTCATCCGAGTTGTGCAGCCATTCCACACGCGGCCCGCGGAGCGCGGCATATTGGTGGCGGACCTGGATCAGATCGTGATAGAGGTTGCGCAACTCCGGATGTTCCCGGGAATTCCACGCAATGTTGCGCTTGTCGAAGAGCGCGCCGCCATCCGACCGGCCGGCATCACCGACTTCCATGCCGTTGTAGATCAGCGGCACGCCGTCGAGCGTGAACATCAGCGCCGAGGCCGCGACCGCGCCGTTGATGCCATAACGCGTGACGGCACGGGCTTCGTCGTGGTCGTCAGAAATCCGCAGGTGCAGCGCGGCCTTCGGAAACTGCGCGCAACTGTCTTCCCATGAGCGCCGGATGGTTGCAGCGGGCGCACGGTGGCCCATGACATCGGCCAAGGCAGTGAGCAGCGGCCAGGAATAATCGATGTCAAAGGCGTTGGTGAGCAATTCCGGCTTGCTGGCTTCGGCAAGCAACAGGATGTCCGGCTTGATATTGGTCAGTTCGGAGCGGACCTTTTCCCAAAAATCCGTCGGCACCATCCCCGCCGCATCACAGCGGAAGCCATCCACGTCACAGGTCCGGACCCAATACTCGAGCATGGCAATCATGTATCGGCGCAACTCCGGATTGCCGTAGTCCAAGGCGGCCACATCCGTCCATTCCGGCATCGGAGGGATGATTTTTCCCTTGGCATCATGCTTGTAAAATTCCGGGTGCTGCATCATCACGCTGTCCCACGCGGTATGGTTGGCCACTAGATCCATGATGACTTTCATGCCCCGTTGATGCGCCGCAGAAACCAGCCGCTGATAGTCTTTCACCGTGCCATAGTCTTGATCCACGGCATAATAGTCCTTGATGGAATAAGGACTGCCCAGTTCCCCTTTGCGGGCTTTTTCGCCTATGGGGTGGATGGGCATCGTCCACAGGATGTTCACGCCAAGCCGGTGCAATTCATCGAGTTTGTCCGTGACCCCGTTCAGGTTGCCCGCCGCGGAAAAATCTCGGGGAAATATCTCGTAGACCGTGCCGTCGCGGAGCCATTCCGGCGCGGAACGGGCGGCCAAGCTGGAAACATTCACATCCGCCCATCCCCGGAGGGAAACCAGGGCGAGCACGGAGGCGGATATGACGAGCTTGATCGTCCTGTGAAGAAATATCATGATGGCAAATGTGGGCACATGCGGCTTTGGTGTAACTTATCCTTTCACAAATAATCAGATGACAACCAGAAATGGCCCCAGCATCGGTTTAATTTTGCGGCGTGTGTGCCGCCAGATAAAGCATGTCGGCGTCCGTAAGCGAACACGGGATCCGCTGGACGGTCGAATAGGTGACGTTTAGATGGGCATTCATGGTCGGTCCGCTCCAATGATGCATTTCCGCATGGCCATCGGCAAAAGCCATGCCGCAGGAGCCGCCATGCTGGTTGCCGGGCAACTCGATAAATTGGGAAACAGCGTAGTTTGACGTATACATAAGCGCATCATCAATGCTGTCAGGATGTTCGTCGGAGAACACCCAGACATCACTGGGTCCAGGATTGTGAAATTCGGTGGACTTTTTGGCGACATACCACGTGCTTTGCGTCCAGCCGAAATTGGAGATGGGGTATTTAGGGCCGCTCCCCACAGCGGCGTCCATGGCCACGCTGCGCACGCGATTATTCCACCCCAGGCCGCTTTGGGCGGGACTCAAATAATTTGCCGCCGGGCACGCAAACACCTTTGCCGAATTACCCAGATACTGTCCGAGCAATGAGTATTTGGGATTGATGATCTCATCCAAGTTCGTGTTATAGGATGCCGTGGTCCAGTCGATAACCCCGGTGATCCACGCGGGAGTGCCATTGTAAAGTATTTGTGGAGTCTGGGTGTTGTTTCGCACATCCATGTTCATGGCCAGTAATTCATTGTTGTCACCGGAATACATGACCCAGGCCAGACCGAGTTGTTTGTTGTTGCTCATGCACGAGGCCGCCACGGCTTTCTGCTTCGCCTTGGCCAGGGCGGGCAACAACATGGCCGCCAAAATGGCGATGATGGCGATCACCACCAACAACTCGATCAAAGTAAAGCCGCCAGACCTGCCCTGCACACATCGTCTATTCATAAACTTTTACGACTTCGATATTTTCTGAGTTTTAAATCCTCCCGCCCAACCGGCT
The DNA here is from genome assembly GCA_035482455.1 of Candidatus Acidiferrales bacterium. GTDB lineage: Bacteria > Verrucomicrobiota > Verrucomicrobiia > Limisphaerales > UBA11358 > UBA11358. The sequence continues at coordinate 4,936 of DATHQS010000007.1, forward strand.
TTCAACCGGTTGGGCGGGCGTTGAACTGTTCCACCCACTTAGGGCTTTACCAGGCGGAAAAATGCCTTGCTGCCCGCCGGCCAGTTGGTCTGGCTCGCAAAACCGTTGGCCGAGCTGCTCCCGGTCGTCCAATTGGTTCCGTCGGTTGCCACCAAGTCCTGCCAGCCTCCGCCGGACAGGGCTGAATTCACTTGCAAGTGTGCACCCGGCCGGCCCAGCCAAGTCACCGGCACATTGCCGGCCACCGCCGGTCCGACGGTCAGATTGCCGCCCGACAGGCTGCCGTTGGCACCAATGTTGCCGGTGCTGAAAAACGGCTCAACATATGGTTGATTGGTGAAGGTATCAGTGGGCATCACATAGGTACCAGACCCGGTTGAACGCACCACCCGATAGTGAACATTGCCGGATGAGGCCTCGTCCTCCGTGGGTCCGCCGTAGAAATTACCGGCATCCATGCCGTACTGGTAGCTCAAGGCCACCGGTGTTCCGGCGGGCAGGACAATGGTATTGGTATAAATTGTGGATGACCCCTGCTGTATCATTTGGAACCCGCCCGGAGCGGAACTTATATTAATACCGCCAACCCAATCATACCATCGCTGCGAAATGCCCCCGGTGGGCTGAGATGGCGACGCGCCGGCGAAAATGCCATTGATATAAACCCCGTCGCCACCTCCAAGAACGAACGGATGGGAATCTGTTCCGACCGCATTGTTCATGTCCACGCTGAACAAAACTGGCGTGGCTACCGGCAACACGTCGTTGAGAGCAAGGTCATTGAAGGAAACCACCGGGAAGTTGGTGGCCAGCACCGTGGGGGTGACCGGCAGGTGGATGATGCGTCGATAACTGTTGTTGTTGATCCAGTTTGGCCCGCCATCCTGGGCATAATCATAGACCCAGCCGCCGATAAAGGTGTTGGTATAGCGGTATTGCAATACAAAATCCGCACCCTCCCCCATGGTGGTGGTGGCGCTATAAATGTTGGTATTTGGTGCAGTGATATCATTTGTCATCGTCAAGGGGCCGGACCAACCGTTGAAGCTTCCCCACGCCGTCACGCTGTTCGGGACATAGTTGGCATCATATTGAGCCATGGCGGACAGATCCACGTGCAGGGTCACCGTGGCCAGAGGAGTATAGGGTGCATCACCAAAGCTGATCAGCGGCAGGGTTTGGTCGCCGGTTCCAGCAAACCACCGGTTGCCGTTATCATTGGAATCGAATGAAGCGGAATTTTCCCAGGAACCACCGGGCATCTCTACATATTTAAAATCCTGGGATGCGTTGAGCGCCGGCAATCCCGGCTTGGACGAACATTGAGTGATCGGGGTGGTCACGGTGTAAACGTTATGCTCGACCACGGCGGGGGAGAAATTGTTGTTCGTGACCAAAATGGCGGGGTCGTTGGTCAAAACCCATTGACTTCCTGCGGTGGTGCTCCAACCGTTAAAACTACCGGCGAGGACAACGGTGTCGCCGCTGAGCGGGTGAAAATGTCCAAGTTCGAGCTCTTCGGACATGTCGATTTGGAATTTGACGTTAAAGGCTGTCCCAGGGCCGATGTCATTATAGTAGTGAGTCGGCACAACTACGGTGGAACCGTCGACGGCCGGCAGCATGAGTGTACGGTTATCGTAGCAAGCCGTGGTCTCACCGTTGCCATTGAGGTAGAATTTGTAATCGATGGTCGTGCCGGTTGGGTTGCTTGCATCATAGCTGTTGGTCCAAACCGAACTGGAGCCCTGTTCCACCAGAACCAGCGGGCCCCATCCATTAAAGGCGCCGCGGACATCCACCACATCCGTTCCGGTGCCCCCCGGTGGCGGCGGATTGAAGCTCCCGTCGGCGAGATTCGTGGACATGTCCACACTGAAAGTGAGGATCGTACTCGAGGCTTGAGCGCTCGTGAGTCCGGCTGTGCACAGCAATAGCCCAACGCCGATGCAGGTTAGGAGGTTTTTTCTCATAGGGTTGACGGTTATGATTAATCAGGTTTCGTTTCGTGGCCCCACTGTGATATGGATGAAGACGCCAGTCCGGTGATCACAAATTGGGTCATGGCGAAACAATGCCACATTAGAATTTTATCCGCCATCGCATGAATTGTGCGTCGCCCGGGAAGCAAATCAGATCGCGAAATCCCATTGTTTGCCTGCATTATGTGCCCAGACCGGTTCCCATCAGGTTAACCTGGGGTGTCCTAGAAGTGTCGCGGTAAAACGGCTGTTCGGAGATGGGTGTAAGTAACAGGGACCGAATTAGAGGCGGAGATATTTCGCAACTGCTTCCGTGCGCGACTGGACGTGCAGCTTTTCGTAGATATGTCGCAGATGAGTGCGGATGGTATTAATACTGAGGCCGATCTGGTCGCCAATCTGCTTATACGGTAGCCCTTGAGCCAGGCAATCCAGCACTTCCTGTTCGCGTGGCGTTAGCAAATTCTGTTTTTCACCGGCCCCTTTGGCTTTCTGAAATGAGGCCACCACTTTACGGGCGATGGAATTGGACATCGGCGAACCTCCCGCGTAAACGTCCCGGATGGCTTGCAACAATTCCCCTGGCTCAAGCCGCTTCAAAAGATAGCCCGTGGCACCAGCCGCCAGAGCCTCAAAAATTTGCTCGGTGTCCTCATAAACAGTGAGCATCATTATCTGTATTTGGGGTACCAGGGCTTTGAGCCGCCTCACGCATTCAATCCCGTCTATGCCGGGCATGTTAATGTCCATCAGCACTACGTCGGGCTTGTCCGCCGGCACGTGTTGCAGCGCCGCCTCAGCACTGCCATATATGCTGATACAGCGAAACCCCTCCGAACCATCCAAAAAGGCGGCGATGGACTTGCAAAGTTTTTTTTCGTCGTCAACGATGGAAACGGAGATCACGGCGTTTTGCATACTATTCCGAACCGTTGAAGGAAAGCACAAATTGAACCGTCGTCCCGTGTCCGATCCGGGACTCCACCAGGCAACGCCCACCGAGTTCATCAAGCCGCCGACGCATGTTGCCCAGACCGTTGCAAAATCCGGCGGCCGAACTCGCCGACCTTGATTCGCCGGCCAGCGGGTCGAAGCCCGCCCCGTTGTCAGAGATGGAAATGGTGAAATCAACGGGCCGGCAGAGCATTGTGATTTTCGCCTCGGTGGCTCCCGAATGCTTGAGGATGTTGGCGAGCGCCTCGTGGACAGCCAGAAACAAGTGGTGCCGCGATTGCGATGAGAGCGGTTGCACGGGTATGTGGGCGGGAAACTCAAGTTTGCAATCGATGCCGGTTTTCCGGAAATATTCCTGGGCATACTGCCCGATGTAGGAGACCAGGTGATCCAGCGTGTCCTTTTCCGGGTTGACCGCCCAGACCATTTCGTCCAGCGACTGCAGCACTTCACGCGAATCGTCGGAAATCGAGCGTATCTCATCCTGCAGCCCGGCCGGAACCCCTTCGGAACGCCGGGCGTGTTCGCTCAAAAACGAGATGCGGCACAGCTTGGCACCCATGATGTCATGGAGATCCTGGGCGATGCGCGTGCGCTCGCGTTCCAGCACCCGTTCTTGTTCGAGGCGTTTAAGCTGCTGCTGCAACCGGCGTTTTTCAACGACCCGCACGCTTCCTGCGACCACGGTGATCATTCCCAGTATCAGCGCCGCGATGAACCACCAGGTCTGCCAGAAATGCCGGCGCACCATCAAAGCCAGGCTCGCCCCGGTTTCATTCCAGATCCCGTCACCGTTGCAGGCAATCACCTGGAAATGGTAGCTGCCCGGCGGCACGGAACTGTAAAAGGCCACGCGCCGGGTTCCCGCCTCGACCCAGTCCTGATCCAGCCCCTCCAGCCGGTAACGGAAACGCACGCGGTCCGGCGCGTCAAAATTCAACCCGGTGTAATGAAATTCGACGATGTGTTTTCCGGGGGCGAGACTGAGCGATTCCACCGCCGGTTCATTCATCCCCACATTGCTGTACGCAGAGCGGTTTGTCCCGGCGGGACGAGGCGAGGTGAGCACGCCATCCACCAGTGTCTGTTCGAGGATCACCACCGGAGCCGGTGAACTGACGATGTGATGCGGGTCGATCACCAAGATCCCCTTGAGCGTCGAGAACCAGAGCAAACCTGACCTGCTTTTCAAGGCGGCCGGGGAAAACCCTTCCGAGCACTCCTCGGATAACATCCCGTCGGCGCGGCCATACACCTGCGGATAGACCGCTGGTATCTTATGCGCCACCAAGTCATCGAGGTCGCTCTTCTTCACCCGGGCGATGCCCCGGTTGTTGCCCAGCCACAGGTTACCGACATCATCTTCCAGCACTTGTGAGATCGTGTTATCGGGCAGTCCTTCGCGCATGGTGAAGGTGGCAAGGCTGCCGTCCTTGAGCTGGCTCAAGCCGCCACCAGCGGTCCCAATCCAGAGGATGTCTTGCGCATCCAAGTATAATGTCCTGATCCAACTGCTGGGCAGGCCGGATATTTTCTTGCCGTCGAGATGGGCGTCTCCGTCCAACTGATACAGCCCGTCGCCTTCCGTGCCGACCCACAAACTTCCGGCCACGTCCGGCACGATTGCCGTGATCGCATGGCCACTCGGAGAATTGGTCCGCCGTTGCCAATTTCCATCCGCGAAATGCCACAGTTCGCCATTGTGCGTACCCGCCCAGATACCGTTTTTAAGGTCATGGCCCAAAGCGCTGATGGCTAAATTCGTCAAGGCGGCCGTTCCGCCATCCTCTTCTGCGGTCTGCGGACTTTTGAAGTGGAGCAACCCGTGCCCACCCGCCGCCCAGCAACTGCCATCTTGGGTGGCCAGCAGCACGGCGGCGGACGGCCCCGGCAAGGGCAACCTGCTGAGCGCCAGCCGGCGGAACATGCGGCCATCCCATTGATAGACGCCATTAGGCTGGGCGACCCAGATCACGCCCGGCTGGGTTTCCATCGAACCCTGCACAGCGCCGTAATCCAGTCCCTCGTTGTGACTTAGGACTGACACCTTCTTTTGGGAGATGCGGTTCAGTCCGCCATGCGTGCCGACCCAGAGCTTTCCTTCACGATCCACCAGGAGGGATTCGACGAGGTTGTCGGATAATCCGCTGCTGGCATTGACTACCACCAATTTGCCAGCCTTGAACTCGAGCAAGCCTTCGCCTTCGGACCCAGCCCAGACCGTGCCATCCGGCTGTTCAGTGAGCGCGCCGATATAGTGGGTGGCCAGATGCCGGGGAATGCCAAAACGTTGCCACTGGTCACCGTCACGACAGAGGACAAAAGCGTCGCCCGCCCCGATCCAGATCCGCCCGTGCTGGTCCACCAGCAGACAGTGGGGGTACTGGAGTAGGCCATCCAATGCCTCGTCCCGAAGCTGATCAAACCGGTCTCCTTGGTAGGAAAAAACCCCCGCCTTGGTCGCCCCCACCCACATCGTGCCTTTGCGGTCACAGAAAAGCGCCGTGATGGGTTTGCCCGAAAATATTTCCGCGCCGCTTATTTGGACTGTGTGCCCATCCTGCCACACCACCAGACCGTTCTGCGTCCCAACCCAGATCCGCCCGCTATTGTCTTCGGCGAGTGTAGTAATCGATTCAGACGGCATGCCATCACTGGCCGTAAACTTTCTGAGCTTTCCGCCCTGCCAGCAGCTCAATCCGCCTCCGGCGCTGCCCACCCATAATGCGCCGCGGCTGTCGCCAAACAGAACCTGCACGGGTCCGCCTTGAAAGCCCTCCTGCAAGCCGAGGGGGAAAAAACTCATGCCGTCAAACCGGCTCACGCCGTCATCGCTCCCCACCCAGACGTAGCCATCGCGCGTTTGGGCCAGGGCGCGCACATAGTTTTCCGGCAGCCCCTGCTCCCGCTGCCAAGAACGGAAGGTGAAGGGTACCTCTCCGCCGGCCCCCGATCCGTTCGCATTTACAAAGTCGCTGAACGAGGTGGCGATGGCCATTTCGCTGAAAATCCAGCCATCGCCACCGCCACCGTGGCGGAGATGGATCTGATCAAACGAGGCGTTGGCTTTGAATCTTGTGGTCAGGCTTTCCAGTTGATTGGTTTCCGCCGCCCCCGGTCGGAGGTCCGGGTCCAGCCACACCGTCACCAAGTCGTCGCCGCCGGCCACGTACTGAACTTTGAAAACAATGGTCCTTTCGATGGCCGAGTGGACGAGTTCGTAGGCATGAAAAGTCCCGATACCGGACGGCTCGGGCTGTGACGAATTCAGATCGATACCATATTCGGCTGTGTTGTTAGACAGCCCGGTTTGTCCCAGCGAAAATGCACTGTAGGCAAAAGCACTCAGGGCGTTGCCCACGGCCAGCCGTTCGCGGTCTCCTTCAAACAGCTGGAACCCAGCAAAGTAAATCTCGGTCGAGGCGTCAGAAAGTGGATCGACGTGGAATTTAAAATATAGCGTATTCGTGGACGAATCGTCCCGTCGCAGGTCTCCATCTAGGATGTCGGCTCCCGGCCCGGTCTCATGAACCTGGCTGGCACCCAAGTCGCTCCATAAAACATCTGCCTGGCTCATCCCCGTGCCCGCCAATATCACCAAGAGCATCAGCCAGAAGCTCGGTTTACGGGGGCAATCGCCAATGCAGGCATGAAAACTCATCCCTGCTTGACTCTCAAGCGAGGCAGTCGGGTGGAAGTTAACTGGGTTTCGAGCCATGCGCTATCAATAGGTTGGTTTATTCAATGATACAAGAACTGAATCCGTTGATATTGCATCTTTTTTTAACACTGCCATTTTGTCGTCGGTGAGAATCACCTTTGGCATTTGGCCATACAATAATGTGAAACTGCCTGTTTAGAAATTTTTCTGCTGGGACAGCGTTTGCCCCAGCGCCCCTGTCATGCTGGCCTCATGAAATTACACCTGAACAGCGGCAACAGTTCTTACTGATTTACACAAAACGAACGACTCAACGGGAGTTTGCCAATAGCCACGGCGGCGGGTCTTCGGCTGGCTACCCCTTATTTTCCATTGGCCACGTCGGGCGTCCGCAACTGGACAGGGCCTCGCATTCCCGATGGCAGGAGGCCGGTCTCCGGCTTTGTAAGGATTGTAGGTCACCCACGACACGCGTTTCGATTCCGGCAACCCCGCGTCGGCTATCAAAAGGTTGGCCCAAACATAGGCGACCTTCACCTCCAGCCGGTTTTTCCCGGGGCGAAGTGCCTTGGTCACATCCATCGCGAACGGGGCCTTCCAAAGCGACCCGAAATCAACGCCGTTCAACGACACCGACGCCCCCTCTTTCACGCGCCCCAAGTCGAGCATCACTTTTCCGGTAGGTATCGCCGGCTGGTCAAACTCCTGCACATACGTCGCCGTGCCGGCGTAGTTTCGGACACGGGGTCCGAATGTTCCGACCAGGAGATGGGTTTGGGGAATGTCAGTTGCTCCGGAGCGCAGGAATTTGTTTGGAACCCAACCTGCCAGGGACCGGAAAATTTTTCCCAGACCGGAAGTCGCCGTGTTCGGAGCCGGTTGGTCACGAAACACGACAAAGAGCGAGCCGTTTCCATATGGGCATAAAAAGTTGCCAGCCACCTTGGCAAAACTGCGATGCCGCAGCTCACGGCAGCGGCGTGCGTGTGTCTTTGATGAATTGGGTGTGCCCGTCGAGAAAAACGCGGCAGCGCCCACCAGCGTGGATGGTGTGGCCTCGCAGCGTAGGGTCGACCGTCGGGATGGTATTTGGAAAATATGGGTCAACCACAAGTTCCACATCGCTGACACCACTGATGATGCCGAGCGTCATGTCAGTGGCACTGGCGGCAACCAAATCAGATACGGCTTGAGATTGGGACTTGCCCCAGAAATCTTCCTGCCCCACCGGATCATCGGGCCGGTCAAAACGCCACGCCCAATAACGGCAGAGCGGCGCGTTGGTGTCGTTGGATGTGGCCTGAACGGATTGAATAGTGTTGCCGGTCGCAGAATTGATGGTGGCCGGGCAAGACCAGACATTTTGATTCGGACATTCGGCCTGGAAATTCGTAGCCGCCCAGCCGGCACGCGGGTCGGATGGCGGCCAACTGGTCCACGGATGATAGCCGCCAGGCAGACTGGATTTCAAATCGCGCCGGTCAGGAAAATGATCGTCGCGGTCGCCAAGATAAATGATGAAGGCGATGCCGATCTGTTTCAGGTTGGAGAGGCAGACCGCCTGCTGCCCTTTTTGTTTCGCGCGGGAAAGCGCGGGCAGCAGCAGCGCGGCCAGAATGGCGATGATGGCAATGACGACGAGCAACTCAATCAAAGTGAAGGCGCGTCGAATATTTTCGAAAGGTGATATCATCAGATGCATTGAGGAAGCACGGTTAAAAGCCACTAAGCTTGCAGCCAAAGCAGAGATTCCAATTAATGATTTGTCATTACTTGAATGATCTAAATGTCAGCGTTGTATCATGGCATCCGCCTCACGTTGAAGAATCTGCGCAGTGACCCAGTCATACCAGTAAAGGGATGTTCCTGGAGCCATTCCAGAAATGGAAATGTTACCCTGGGCGTTTGGGCAATATTGACGAATCAGGGCCTGACCCAAACTTAATTCTGAATTGGCAGGTTCAACATTTTTGATTTGGTAAAAGGCCATTCCCAAAACAAAATGGGCCATGGCGGTGCGCTCCGGCAAATAATTCTGAGAAGCCATGCATTTTTGCAGCAGGACGATTGTATCCTTATAGTTGCCACACCGGTAGTCGTATAAAGCCAAGGCAAATTCACGCCAAGCAACCAGGTTCGGATCCAGGCCAAGTCCAGCTTCGCCGATGGATTTCGACAATACATCAGATAAAGGCCTTAATTTTTCAATGTTTGAAGCATTTGGAGGACAAATTAAGCATGCCTTCATTACTTGTTCTGAGGCCATGGCGTTAGATATATCCGAAAATCGGGTTATGCTATTGTCCACAAACTGATGATAAGCGGGAACGTCTCCCGCAGCGATCAACGTTGGCCCAAGCCGGAGCAAAGCGACGGCAGAAAGATCAGTTGTTTCAGATTTATCCAATTGAAACGCCAAATTTAGCCGTTGGAACTGAACCGCCGCCTCGCTCCAACGTCCTTCTGAAGCGGCCCAATCGCCCAGTCTGCGAAATACATCTGATGCCTCCAGGGACGGTTCAATAACGGGCAACTCCAAATGTCTTACGAGTTTTTCTGCTTCCTGGAGCTTCCCGTCCGCTATCATTACTGCCGCACGATCAATTGCAGCACGCGAATCGGCTTCGTGCCTTAAAATCGCCTCATTTTGCCTAGCCTTCTCGGCCTGTCGTTCAGCCTCCACGGCCAAATTCCGCTGCTGTCTCTCTCTTAATAACAGCCTTGTAGAGGTGCCCACCCAAGCCAACACAACCAATGTAACGATACCTGCAGCTGAAAACACAATTCGATTGCGTTGTACCAGTTTCTGGAGGCGATACCCTCGGCTTGGGGGACGAGCTACGATTGGTTCATTGTTCAAAAAGCGGCCAACGTCCATTGCAAGTCCGTTTGCTGTCTCATACCGTCGTCTGCGGTCTTTTTCCAAGGATTTCATGACTATCCAGTCAAGGTCTCCCTTCAATAATGATTGCAACTTGGATGGTTCAATATGGCGACGGGCGGCAGTCGCTGTCAGTTCTTCCGTACTATATGTTTTTAATTTGGCTGAAGGCCGATAAGGTTCGCACTCCCGTAATGTTCGACGCATCTCATCCAAGCCGGATAACATTAAATCATGCTGGTCGAATGGAGGCTTGCCCGTTAGTAGTTCGTACAGAAGGACGCCCAGACTGTATATGTCACTGCGTGTGTCCACGTCTAAACCGGTATGTTCCGCTTGTTCCGGACTCATATACGCGGGCGTGCCCATAAAAAAACCATACCTTGTGAATAATGTTTTATCGGTCAAAGGCTCAGTCATCGCCTTGGCAATACCAAAATCAATCACCTTCGGCACTGGCAAGCCATCGTGCGATGTCACTAGGATGTTTGAAGGTTTTATATCACGGTGGACGATGCCTTTCTGGTGAGCGTGTTGAATAGCATTACAGACATGAATAAATAATTCCAGGCGTTGGCGGGCGGGCAAATTATTTTTGTCGCAAAATTCTAAAATATTAACGCCATGAATTAGTTCCATGACGAAAAAGGGGCGTCCAGCTTCGGTCGTTCCGGCATCCAGCACCCGGGCGATGTTCGGATGATCCATCATGGCCAACGCTTGCCGCTCGGATTCAAATCGGGCGATGACGTTTCTGGAGTCCATGCCTAGTTTAATGATTTTCAACGCAACTCGTCGCCGAACCGGTTTTTCCTGCTCTGCCATGTAGACACCGCCGCATCCCCCTTCGCCGATCTTCTGCAAAAGCTTGTACGGACCAATCCGCAAACCAATATTTTTGTCATTCGTCTCGCTGGAAGTTTCAAGCACGTCTGTATCAACGACGGGTGTGGGATCGTCTGCGCGACAATCGGAAAAGAATTCTTCGGCTTGTGAACGCACCTCCAGCAGATCGGCAATTTGCGCCCGAAGCGTGGGGCTGTCGCCACATTCCCGATCCAGCAGAGCATCCCGCTCTATCTGATCAGAAATGTCGACAGCAGCGGCAAAAATCTCCTGTACTCGGCTCATCGTTCAATTGTAACGCCAATACTAGATGATGCGTTTTTTTGATCAAAAAGTGGCCAAATTTCACTTGGCTTGCATGCGTTTGTACAACCAAGCTTTAGCATAATCCCACTGTCGACGAACAGTTCGGCCGTTTATTCCAGTTATTTTCGCAATTTCGTCGTTATTTAGCCCGCCAAAGAATCTCAATTTAACAATCTGGGCCGTCTCTGGGTCTTCCTTTTCTAATCGTTCGAGTGCCTCATCCACTAAAAGAACTTTTTCGTCAGGTAACGCATCTGCAATATCAATCTTTTCAATATTCACGCGCTCCTGGCCGCCGCCGTGCTTAATTCTGGTCCTTCTTCGGGCGCGTTCGATCATGATTCGACGCATGGCCTCGGCTGCCGCCGCGAAGAAATGACCGCGATTTTCCCAAGTTTGCGCTTGTCCTCCAATCAAACGCATCCAGGCCTCATGAACTAAAGCAGTGGGTTGCAAGGTCTGCCCCGCAGGCTCTGCGGCCAGCCGGACTGCGGCCAACCGTCGTAACTCGTCGTAAACCAATGGGATTAATTCTTCTGACGAGTGCATTTCTCCACGTTCGATCGCTTGAAGGATGAGGGTGACTTGACTCATGATTCTTAAACAATTTATTTCCTGAGGGTGGGCCTGTCCAGTGCAGCAATATCGCATTTGCGCGTGAAACTGTCAAAGCATGACCTGTCGGTCTTGGTGGCGACGCATAAACACTAAATCTTTGGGGGGAGCGACGCAGGTCGCGAGCCCAGCCTCGGACTGTCGGATTTCAGGTGGAAAAACCGGACGATAGGTATCCGCCCGCGGTGCTGCATTGTTTTCAAACAAAAGTGGCCACTTTTGTCGTCAAATATCGCA
>DATHQS010000008.1:0-10943 GCA_035482455.1 Candidatus Acidiferrales bacterium
GGTGCTGGGCTGTCCGGCCGATTCACGCACGGTAACGACCCGTTTGCCGAAAGGCGCGAAGCGTTCGTTCAGCCGGCTGGCATAGCGCACCAGTTGGTAGGGCAGGCGCAAACGCCGCAGCAAACGGCCCAGCGGCGGAAGCACATCCCAAAAACTCCGTTTGAGGGCAGGCGGAAACTGGCAGTAAAAGTCCCGGCGTGTGGCCGTAAAAAGATCCGCGTAACTGTGAAAGGTGAAATTGACCAGCCGGCAGCCATGTTCCTCGGCGAAAGCGATGAGGTTGGCAAACAAAACCATCCGGTTCGCCAGCCGCCCACAGCGCAAGGCGATGAAGAGTTTTTTTGGGCGGGTCGGACGCTTGGTGGTTCCGGTTTTGACCTGTTCGTTGTTCACTTGGTGGATATTATCCTGCGATGGGTTGGGATTGCGACGCCTTTGGCAAGGGATTTCAAGTCAGGGCCTTCAAGAGTTTTGGAATGATTTGCGGATGACGGTCATACTGATGAAGCGTGTTGATGACCCGGCCGTCGGTGTTGATGACCCGGCCGTGGTCATCAAACCGCATTCTCGCGGGATCAACGTAGGCCATGGTCAGGACCGGCCCGGAAAAGTTTTCAAACACGTTCAACCGGGCCGGCGGCTGCTTGTTGATCACAAAATTGTGCACGGACTGGTCGATGGATTCCCGTTGCTTTTTGGCGCACAGCAACCGCGTGACCTTGGAGAGGTGATCGCAAATGGCGGCGGTCGTGCCAAGCGTCGTGCCGGCGCAGGCGATGGGCTTGTCGCGCAATTCCTTCAGCGCTTCCGGTCCGAAGCCGCGCAGCATGGAGTTGGTGTTGTGGTTGCAGGTGCCGATGGTTTTGCTGCGGTCGGCCAGAAAAACACACAATCCATCCGGCTTCTCAAATGCAAAAGGATCGGCCTGAAAAAGGACATCGCGGACATCGGTCAACAGCACATGGCTGTAGGCCGCGCTGCATTCCTGGAGATAGGACTGGTAGAAAAAATGGCGCGCAGTATGCGGGTGCATATAGGTTGACGCGAGCCGGCTCTCATAGACTTGCCGTTGTGATGGCCGCATGAAGGCGCCCAACCAGGCGGCGGCAAATGTCCATTTGGGTTTCAGCTGGTCGCGTTGAAACGGGATGAGATGCACTCCGCGCGCACGCAAAAAGGCCTGGGTCGGCAAATCAATCCCGCTGACAATCATGCAGACATCCCCCCGGTAACCGGATTTTTCCAAGGAGAGAAAAAAAGGCGAGGCTTTTTCCAACGGCATATTGGAGAGCAGCCCCAAAACCAGTTTCTTCGAATCGATCGCGCTCATGTCGGGTGCCGAGAATTTCACAACCGGAGCCGCCATTCAACCACGAATCAATTCCTGCCTGCCTCCCGCAGGGGAACGCCCCCGTCGGCTGGCAATCAGGGTTGGCTTTTTTTTACTGCCTGATATGTTGAAAACAACAGGGACAATGAGTGAACCTTCCGAAACCAATGGCTGCCTGACTGGCGGGAACCTGCTGTTTATAGTGGGTTGCCCGCGTAGCGGAACCACCTGGTTACAACGGTTGCTGGCGACACATCCCAAGATCAAGACCGGACAGGAATCGAGGCTGTTTGAGTATATCGGGTCGCAATTTCAACACTGGCGGCAAGACCTGGCTTCCGCGGGAGTGATCGGCCGCGGCGGGACCGGACTGGCCTGTTACATGCAGGAGGACGAGTTTGTGGGCCTACAAAGAAAATATGTGTCCTCCGTCCTCGGATTGATGCTTCGGGGGTTGGTGCCCGGCGAGATTTTTTTGGAGAAAACCCCGAGCAACGCCAGGTACGTCAAGGAAATCATCACATTGTTGCCCGCCGCAAAAATCATCCACTTGATCCGGGATCCGCGGGATGTCACAGCTTCACTCCTGGCTGCCGCCAAGACCTGGGGCCGGCCATGGGCCACCAGCCATGTTGGCGAGGCGGTTAAACTGTGGCGTGAACACGTGTGCGCCGCGCAATCCGCAGGAGCCAAGATGCCCTCCGGCCAGTATCTGGAGCTGTATTACGAGGACCTTTTTGCCGATACGGCCGGGTGCCTGCGCCGGATTGCCAACTTTGCGCAAGTGACCTGGCCGGATGCGGAAATCGCGCTGGCGGTGACCGCCAACACCGCAGGGGAACTGCGAGAGGGCAAAGGCACGCCGATCCCGATCCATGGGGAACTTGGCCGGCAGCCAAACACCGTGGTGCAGGAACCCAAGGATTTTGTCCGGAAGGCCCGGCCGGGATCGTGGCGGGACGATCTGACATTTCGGGAACGCTGGCGGCTCGCCCGGATTATGCGCAAAAATCCATCGGCATACGGACGATATGGCCAGCAGCGCCCAAGCGGCTGAGGCCCGGCCGCACGCCGGGAATTCACTTGTTTAACCAGGCGTAAATGGCGTTCAACCGTTTGTTGAGGCTGCGCCGTATTTTTTTTCCAAGCAGCCGGTGAACCAGCCGGGGAGGTGTTCTGCGGATCTGCGGCAATGGCGCCGGGACCGCCCGGGTATAAGCGGTTTCCAATTCAAGGCGGGACGTGCCGAACAAAACCGGAGCGTCGTCGCAAGCCCGGGCGAGGGCAAAAAATTTCCGGGCCTGATAGGCCGAGACTTCTGCCTGCATGGGCAGCGCCCGGTTGATCATCGAGCCGGCATGCACCCGGTAATCGCTCAAAACTTGCGGGATGAATTTTCCGGCGTATCCGGCTTGCGCCAGTTTAAGGCAGAGATCGTAATCTTCCCAGCCTTGCACCAGGGCCATCCGGTATTCCGTTGAATAACCGCCCACGTGCAGCAGGGCCTCTTTGCGGATCATGGCCATGGTGTCAATGCGCAAGGAGCCTGCAACCAGGTTCCGCACGTTCCACTCGGAATCAGACAACGTCCCCAAGCTTTGACGGGTGGCGCTGTCAAACCGGTTAATGATGCCATAAGCCATCGCCTGTCCGGATGCGGCCAGCGCTTCATAATGCACCTGCAGGCACTCCGGCCGGATTTCGTTGTCCGCATCCAGCATGAACACCAGCGGGGCCCGGGCAATCAACAAGCCGAGATTGCGGGCATCCGCCACGCCCGTGTTTATTGCCTTTTTGACGAGACACGCCGGCAGCGGGCTGGCGGCAATATAATCTTCCGCCAAGTCCGCGGAGGAGTCGGTCGATGCATCATCCACCACGATCACCTCGAAGCCGCCGGGGATGCCGCCGGCCTTGGAGGCCAGCACGCTGTTCAAGCAGCCTTCGATGTACGCGGCATAGTTGTAAAGCGTGATGATGACGCTGACCGCCGGAGCCGCGCACTGGTTATACGCCTCATTGGCCGTCAATTGCCAGGCGGCTTTGGTCGATAACGAACTTTTCATCAGGTTTTAAGACATTCCAGCTGCGGCCAACTGGCAAGCAAGATGCCCCGGCACAATCCGGCAGACTCTTTGCCGTCCGCGAAGACGTTATGGGGCGAAAACCTAGTCGCCGAACAATTTTTTCAACTGCGCGCGCGCCGCATCTTCACGGGCATTTTTAAACTCCTTGGCCTCCCATTTCCTGCGGGCAAATTCAAAATACTCGCAGAAATTTCCCACGGCCTTTTCCAGCACCAGATCCGCGCGGCGTTCTCGGCATTGCTCGGCCACGTGCGGGTCATAGCTCTGGCAATTCAGGCAGACGCGCAGATCGGCGCGGCATTTCATGCAGACCTCTCCGCGCCCCGGGTTGCCGGCAATGACCCATGGCTCGCCGCAGTTATGGCAATGGCGTGTCATGTTTGCTTGTAAACGATATCAGATGATTCTGCACAAAAACGTCGTTTTTCAACAGCAGATTTATTACTTTGCCGCCGCATGAATCCTTTCAAGAACGGCATGATCGGCGGGGTATATGTCGTCCATGCCCGGCGGTTCACGGACCGCGCGGTGCAGATGAAAGCCCAACTGGGAAAGCTGGACATCCCTTTTGAATTCATCGAACCCTATGATGCCGATGTGCTGGATGCTGGCGCCTTGGAACTCTTTTCCGATTCCAAACGCGCGATGACGCGCGGCCAGAAATCCTGCACGCTCAAGCATCTTGAAGCGCTTCGGAAAATCGTGGCCGGTGGATACAAGTATGGGCTGGTTTTTGAAGACGATGCCATCCTGGATCCGCAGTTCCTGCCGGAACTTGAGAAAGTCGTCGCCGAAGCCCAATCGATCAACCATCCGCATGCGATCTATCTTGGCATCGGGTCAAACATGTTCGTGCCCTGGCGGAAGCTCCGGCGCGGCCGGCGGCTGTATGAGGCGGAAGTCTCGCGTTGTGCGGAGGCGTATCTCATCGGCGCGGAGGCGGCCCGCATCCGGCTGGACTGGGTCGAAAAGCACAAGATGGACCGGCCCGTGGATCACGTGTTCACCCAGATCGACCGCGAGACCGGGATCCGGATGTATTGGAGCAACCCGGCCACCGTGGTCCAGGGCAGCATGAACGGCTTTTATTTCAGCACCCAGGAAGGCGGTACCCGGCTCGCGCGGCTGTGGCAGTTCAAGCTGCGCTTCGAACTCCAACGCCTGCGCCGCAAATACATCTACCGTTTCTTCCAGTGACCCGTGGCCGGCGGGCACTGTGCGCGTGCGTTGACCTGTGCCAAAAAATGTCAAAGAACTGCCGGCAAAATGTGGCCGGCAATCAATGATTGCCCCGTGAAGCAGCGACCCTTGTTTACTCCTCGAAACACGTGCGCCCCGCCTGGCAGGACTGTTTCTGGACCGGCTGGTCATCCACGCCCACGACCGTCTGCGTGCGGTTGCACCAGTAATGGCACGGCGTGACGTTTTCCCCGTGCTTGTCGGCGAAGGCTTCCTCGACCGTCGAGCCGGTGAACATTTTCTTCGTGCGGAGATGTCTGCAAAATGGATGGCTCATGCGTCTCCTTTCAATTTCAACAAGGCCCGGCGGATCAGCGCGTGCGCCATGGGCACCTTGTAGGCGTTATGTTCGAGCGGCTTCGCGTCCTTCAAGATCATGTCTGCCGCCTGCGCGGCCAGCGCCTCGTCCAAAACTTTGCCCTCGAGAAAACTGTTCGCCGCCTCCATCTGATGCGGCACCGGCGAAATGCTGCCCAGCGCCACGCGCGGCGATTTCAACCGGCCATCCTCCACCTCCGCCGCCGCCGCGCAACTGACCAGCGCCCAGTCGAACGCATGTTTGTCGCTTACCTGCATGTACGCGCTGCGGGTGCGCGCCGTCGGGATCTCCACGCGCAAAATCAGGTCGCCATTTTCGAGCGAGTTGTGCGCGAGCGGGTTTTCCCACGCGCGATGATACAGCTCGGCCATGCTCATGCGCGTCTCCTTGCCCTCGCGCAACACGATGGCCGTGGCATCCAGCGCGGCAAACGTCGTCGCCAGGCTCGACACCACCGGGCTGATGCACGAATTGCCCGTGAACAGGCTGTGATAACGGTTCTCGCCATTGAGCGCGTAGCAGAGGTCGCCATTCTTCTTGAGGCACTGGGTATCGCGATGCCGGTAATACCAGCAGCGCGAATGTTGCGCCAGGTTGCCGCCCACCGTCGCCACATTGCGTATCTGCTGCGAGGCGATCTCCGTCGACGCCTCATGCAGCCCCGGGAAAACTTTTTTTATCGCCTCGTCATCTTCGATCTGCGCGACGGTCACCAGCGAACCGATCGTCCAAAACGTTTTCCCGTGCTCGATCTTGTTCAGGCCGGGGAGCGACTTGATGTTCACCAGCAGGTCGGCGCTGACGAGATATTCTTTCAGCAGCCCGAGCAGGTCGTTGCCGCCGGCGAGATACAGGCCGTTGCCAGCGACCAGTTCGCGGGCGCTGGTGGTCGAATGGGCGGTGGCGTATTGAAAAGCTTTCATGCGTGGACGGCAGGTGGAACTTTGCCGAGGGCGGCGAGCACCTTGGCGGGGGTTATCGGCAGGCTGCCAACCCGCACGCCGATCGCGTTGAAGACGGCGTTCGCGATGGCGCCCGCCGTGGGCACCAGCGACGGCTCACCGATGCCGATGACGCCGCGTTCCGGCATGTTGATCAGGACGATTTCGATCTCTGGCACGTCCGCCATGCCCGGCATCTTGTACGTCTCAAAATTCGGATTCAGCACCACACCGGACAGGTCATCCATCACGCGTTCCTCGTACAGCGCGTAGCCCATGCCCATGATGATGCCGCCGTTGATCTGGCTCTCCAGCGTGACCTGGTTGATGATCAGCCCGCAGTCATGGACACCGAGCATTTTTTTCAGCGTGACCAATCCGGTTTCAGTATCGACTTCCACCTCGGCGAATTGTACGCCGCAGGCATGGTCCGTGGACAAACCCTGCTGCCACTGGCCGTGAACAGTGAGCGGGGTCACGCCCAGTTTTTTGCACGCGGCAAACCAATTTTCTCCGCGCGCATCGGCCACACCCGTCTGCGTCTGCAATTGCGCCAACGCTTTCGTGCAAATGTCGAAAACTGTCGGTGAAACCGACGGACACGTCGTGCTGCCGCCGCTGCCGGGGCCATAAGGAAAATTCGTGTCGCCCACCCGCACCGTGATCTGCTCCGGCTTGAGGCCGAGCATCTCCGCCGCGATCACCGCGATCACCGTGCGCGTGCCGGTGCCGATGTCCTGCACGCCCAGGCGCAACTCAACGCTGCCGTCCGGATTGATCTGCGCATCGCCTTGCGTATTGCGGTCGCCCCGGCTGCCGCCCCACGCGCCGCCCGCGCAGCCGATGCCGGTCTTCACCACGCCCGGTGAACTGCCGGGCTTTTGATATTTTTGTTTCCAACCAAATTTTTCCGCGCCCACCTTGTATTCGCGTTGCCGGATTTCGTTGGGATCATTTTTCAGCCGCAGCTCCAATGGGTCCATGCCGAGTTTCGCGGCGAGGTCGTCCATGGCGCTTTCCATGCCGTACGAGGCCGGCGGATGTCCCGGTGCCCGGAACGCCCGCGCCGAACCGGCATTGATCGCCACCGCCGATTGTTTTACGCGCGTATTCGGCACCTTGTAAATGTAAGGCATGGGGATGTCCGCGCCGCCACCGCCTCCGCCGGCATCCGCGCCGCCGCCGATGCCCGCCGTGCCATAATTTTCCGCCTCAAACGCCTGCAACATACCGTCCGCGCTCGCACCGATTTTTATTTTTTGAAAACTGGAAGGCCGGTTGCCCACGGCCAGCGCCTGGTCAAAGCGCGTGAGCATCAGCCGCACCGGCGCACCGGCCGACTTGGAAAGTTTCGCCGCCAGCACGCCTTCCACGCCGGGGCCAAATTTCGCGCCGAAACCGCCGCCCATGTATTCCGTGATGACCCGGACCTTGCTGTGATCCAGTTGCAGCGCGCCGGCCAGACCGTCGCGCACGCTCGTGATGCCCTGGGTCGAGGCCCACGCCGTCACGCCCTCATCCGTCCACGAAACCGTGTTGCCATGCGTCTCCATCGGATTATGGATCTGCACCGGCGTCGTATAAAAACCTTCGCTCACCGCCGTGCAGTCGGCAAAGGCCGTATCTACATTGCCGTTTTCACGGACGTGCGGAGCGGGCGCGTTCGGCGCGTTTTCCCAGACCCGCGGAGAATCGGCCTTCAATCCCTCGGTCTCGTTCACCACAAATTCATGACGCACATCAGCCGTCACCTCGATGGCGCGCAAGGCATCAAGACACGCCTGCTTGGATGTGCCCGCCACGGCGGCGATCTCTTCGCCGTAATAACGGATGTTAAATTCGCCATCGCGCGCCACCACGGCGGCCTTGATGCCGGGAATCGCCCGCGCCTTGTCCAAGTTGACCGCGGTGATCTTGGCCGACGGCCATTTTGAGCGGAGAATCATCCCGTACAGCCAGCCCTTTTCCTGGATGTCCGAGGCATAGCGCGCACTTCCGGTCAGCTTGGCCGGCGCATCGATGCGCGCCGTCGAGTGGCTGATGTATTTGGTGTCTGCGGGCCAGCTAGACATAATTAACAACCTCCGTTTTGCTGGCCGTGTGGACGCCGGCTGCCGCCAGCGCGGCCTGCAATATCCTCGGCTGGGTGCCGCAACGGCAGATGTTCCCGGCGCAGGCGTGTTTCACATCGTCCGCGTTCGGATGCGGATTTTTCCGCAGCAAGGCCGTGACGCTCATCAGAAATCCGGGGGTGCAATAGCCGCACATCAGCGCGTCCTTTTGCAGAAACGCCTGCTGCACTTTCGTGAGATTGCCTTTCTTGGCCAGCCCTTCCACCGTGGTGATGTCCTGGCCCTGGGCCTCGATGGCGAGCTTCGAGCAGGAATAAACCGGCGTATCGCCGAGCAGCACCGTGCAGGCGCCGCAGGTGGCGCGGTCACAACCTTCCTTCGCGCCCGTAAGGCTGGAATAATTCCGCAACGCATCGAGCAACGTCACGCGCGGCTCCAGCATGAGTTTTAGTTTCTCGCCATTGACTTTGAGGGTCACCGGCACGGCGCCCGGCCCGATGAGCGATTCCGCATTGACCTTTTCCAGCTCCGCCGCGACCGACCGCACCTGGGACGTGGCCGCCGTGGCGGCCACGGTGCCAAGGCTTTTGAAGAACGTGCGCCGCGAGTGCGCCCCTAAATTTTCCGGCTCGGAATCATTCATGCGACATTCAGATCTGGGCTAGCAATCGTTTGTAATCTTCCGGGGTATCCAAGTCAAGCGTCAGCCCCGGGTCATTTATGACACATTGGACGTTTGGGCACGTGGCCAGGTTCAAAAAATCTTTCAACGTCCCCGCCGGCGTGCTTTTCAAGCTGGCCAAGGCGGGTCGCGGCAAAATTACCGGATGCGCCCGGTGCCCGCCGGACACCGGTTGGCAAATCGCTTCCCGATTTTGCGCCGACCATGCCAAAAATAAGCGCAAGGTCCCGGTCTGGATATGGGGTTGATCACCCAGGACAATCGCCCAGTTGGAGATTTCCCCACGCCAGCCGTCCCAGCCGGCCGCGCATACGATGGAGCTGAACATCCCCCGCTCCGGCTGCGGGTTGATGATCTGGTCCACTGGCGGCAGGCTGCTGCCGCCACTGCCGGAGCGCAGGCTTCCAGCCTGCAGGTTCCCCGTTTCCGGATTTTCCGACACACTCTTGGGCAAGTCCAGCCGGTCCAGTTCCGCCACCAACGCCGCATCCTCTGCCCGTCGCACCACGGCGATCTGCCCCGCGCCCAGCTCGCGCCATTGTGCCACCAGCCGCCCGATGACCGTCGTACCGCCCCACGGCAACAGCAGCTTCGGCCGCCCCATGCGCGACGACGCCCCCGCACCGAGGATGACGACCCCCAGATGTCCATTTGGCTGCATGTCAATGCTTGTGTCGTAAACCGGGGAGCCGGTCAAGGCGGAAACCCGTTGGCCCATCCGGGCCTCGGACCTCCTGACGCCTGTTTTCATAATTGTTAAAACGTTTTTGGTCGGATTAACCCGGATTAACTCGGATTTAGCCGGATAAACGATCCCAGACCCCATGACGGCCGTCCGCCGGTTCCCTTCGCCACCTTCGTGTCCTTCGCGCGAAACCTGTTCGGCTTCGGACCTCATCACACTCCACACATCGCACGTCACTGGCTTCATATTTTTTTTAGATCCAAAAAGTCTGGGAATTGATGGTAAAGGATGTGAATGGATGGTTGCTGCCCAGCCTGTCGCGCCGTACGCAAGCACCTCGATGTAGCCGAAAGCGGCGCTTTTAAAACTATTATGGTCTGACAAAGCCTGACAAGGCATGACGAAGCCTGACGCGTTGCGCCCTCGGCCCTGAACACTTGAATCTTGAAACTTGAAACTGAACCCTCGCTTCCGAGTTTCAGTCCGCGTCCGGCATGCAATCGGCATGTCATCCCCCGACCGTATCACACCTCTTTGAAAGTTGAATTTCTCCCGGGAATGTAGAATGCAGATTTATGCCATTTATTTTCATTTTTCGGGAGTGGGAACGCCCTCCAACCCAAAAAATCAAAAACGCTTTTGCTGTATGTTGATAACCAGAAACTTGCAGCATTCAACCCATCGGCGACTAGCCGCAAATATACGGATTCATTGGGAAACTGAACGATTTCCGAAAACCAAAAATGGTGGGGCGAGACTCCGTCGAGCCCAAACTGAAGTCCCCCTGCCGGTCCGCCCAAACTTCAAGCCTGAACCAGCAACGCGAAGTTCTGGCTCTTCGGCTTCCACCCTGCTACGGAGAATACCTTCGCCCCTAAACCGCCTCAACCATGCCGTCCGCGGTCCAACGCCAGCGGCGCAAAGCCGATTCTCGCCAGCGGCAGCATCAAGAGGATGCCGAGGCAAAGCGGGATGACCACCGAAAGCGGAATGACCCCGCTTGCTTGATGGCATACCACTACGACCGGCACCAGAAAGGCGGCGGCGACCAGCGTCCAGAGGCAGAGATAGCGGATCTGCGTGCGCCGGGCAATCAGCCGTCGTTTGCCGGCCGCGCGGAACGCCCATTGTGCCAGGAAGAGCTTCAACCCGACCAGGAATGCCAGCAGTCCGGGAATCATCTGAAAAAAAGTTTCGCGAAAAGCCGAGTTTCGGTTCGTGACGGCAAACAGCCAGGCGAGGCCAAATCCAAACCCGGCGAAGATGATCGCTCCGTAGACCCGGTGAATCCAGGTTCCCATCGTGGCCCCCACCCATACCCGGTCCGTTCCGCAAGCCCAGGTGCAGAGGACCAGGCCCGGCAAAATGACCGGGATCAGCGGGCGGATGAGGAGTTGATATTCCGGTGATGAACCAAACGTGGCCCGGATCACACTCAGGTCTCCCACCAGCAGCACTATCCCCATCAGCAAGAAAGTCACCACCCAGGAAAGGACCGCGGTCAGGGCCATGGTCTGCCACTGCGCCACGATGATCTCGCCGTTGTCCAGCGGGCGGTTCGCGGTGAATTGCGGCATCGTTCGTTCAT
>DATHQS010000009.1:0-32032 GCA_035482455.1 Candidatus Acidiferrales bacterium
GGCATGAAGGCCAGCGCGCCATGCACCAGCGTGGCTTCACTGCGCGCCAAGTCTTTTTTCAGATGCCAGTCCCCCACCGACCATACCGAGTAACGGCTGATGCCCGAGAGGGCGAGCTCGCGGCCGTCCCGGCTGAACTCAACCAATGAGCTGCCCACCCGCATCTCGGCGACCGGATCGCCCGTGTTTGCATTCCATACCTTTGTGCCGACGGCCTCAAAGTCAAATCCGGTCGCGATCCAATTGCCATCCGGGCTGATCACGAACCGGCCGGCCCCGGTCACGCTGCCGGGACCCTTATAATTCACGCCGCCCCACCGGCCCTTCAGCATCACCGGCGGCGTGTCCCCCGTCAGGTCCAGCCGCAACATCCGCTTGTCCATCAATTCCACCGCCGCCCAGCGCCCGTTCTGGCTCAGGGCCACGGCCCGTGCGCCTGCATTGTCCGGCAGTGGAATCTTTCTGGCCTGCGCCTGTGAAATTTCCAGCGTCCCCATTGCGTTGGTGACCAATGGCCACGATTCCAGGCCACCGTCGCCGCATACGTACATCGACTTTTCGTCCATGGCCACGCGCACATTGTCCACCGCCCCGGTGACGTACGTTTCCCGATCACCATTCGCCAGGTCCCAGACGCGAAAACCCTTGTTCTGCGTCACCACGCACCAGCGGCCGCTCGGGGAAAGGTCGATCGACATCAACGACCCTTCGCTTTTGGCGCATTCGTGCAAGGCGAACAGCTTGCTGGGCACATAACGCCAGGTTCCGAATCCGGCGCCCGGCCGCCAGTACCCGATCCGTTGGCCGTCGGGCGTAAAAGTGCAGCCAAAACCATCACCCACCGCGATCAGCCGCCCGAGCGTGACATCCCAAAGCCGAGTCGTTCCGTCCCGCGAACTGGAAAAAAGCAGCGTCCCGTCAAAATTGAAGCCCAGCCGGATGCCGCGCTCGCTGTGCCCGGCGAAATGCCGCTGCACGTCACTGTCCCGTTCCCAGAGGAAAACGTCGCCGTCGAAACCGGAGACCGCCAGCCGGCTTCCGTCCGGCGACCATTCCACCATTTCCACGCGCGTCTGGACTGCGAATTCCCCTTGTTTCGTCCCGGAGGGATAATCAAAAACCTCCACCCGGCTGTCTGTGATCACCGCCACTTGCTTGAGATCCGGCCGCATGCGGTAGGTCTTGCCCACCACATTGATCGCGCTCGAAATTTTCTGCCCCGTGGCCACCTCGTAGATTGAAATCTGGCCCTGCTCCTCGCGGTCTCCAAAGATCAGCCGCTTCGAATCCACCGAGAATGCCAATCCCGTAAAAGGAAGCGCTGCCATGGGATTGGTCGCGCTCACGCTGCTGGTGAAAACGGGCTGCCGGGTTTCAAGGTTCCAGGCGGCGATCGCGCCGGTGTCAAACCGTGCCGCCAGCATCGAACCGTCCGGACTGAAGGTCAGGTCGGCGATGGGTTGGTGCGTCTTGACTCCCAGGTCCGCCGCCCGCAATTCAAACGCCAGGCTGCCATCCACCAGGCTGTAGACCAGCACATTGCCTTCCGCATTACCCGTCGTGAAATACTTCATTTTCGGATCCGTCAATATGCGCACCAGATCTTTTGGCCCCGGCACCATTGCCCCTTCCTGAACCAGATCGGACAAGGCCAGCCAGGCGATGGCCTCGGACCGGAGTTCGGGCGAAGAATGGATGGCCACCGCATTGCTGATCGCCGTCAGCGCGACCGCCCGGCCGCCGGCATCCGCCGAGACCCGGATGACCCGGGCTTTTTCGGTGTAGGCCAGTTGCAGCCGCTCCCGGCTCTCGGATTCCGCCGTTTCCGCCCGTTGCAGATTTTGCGCCGCCCGCAAACCTGCGAACACCGCGATCAGCGCCAGCACCAAAACCGCCACCAGCACCACCACCACCGCCGTGTTCGCCCGCAACATGTCCTGCCGCATCGCGTCGCTCATCACCGACTGCCTGTGAAATTCGGTGTCAGACTCCGGCGGGCGGCTGCTTGCTGGATTGGCCATGTCACTTAAAGCAGTATGCGGCGGGTGGGTTCAATTCAAGGCTGAACTGGCCCCTTCGCGCCCCGCTTGATTGGATGTTCGGTGTTGAATGTTGAGCGTTGAATGTTCTCCCCTTGAACCGCCGCCTCGATTGCCCACCTGTCGCGCCGAAGTCTGACGTAGGCGGATGCGGCTCGCACTCGTGTGGGAATATTAGAATCATATTTTTCATATTTTCGAAAAAATTGACTGTTAATCACTGTTATTGACTGTTTTTCCCTGTTTATTTCCAGTCGCCCCCATGGTTGCCCGTGCGGCTCGCACCCCAGAGCGCCGAGCACCGCCTCGGCACGGCCGGGAAAGAACGGAGCGCGGCTGTGACGGGAGCAAGGGACCAGCCGCAGCAGCCACGCTTGCAACCGGCACATTCGATCTCACTCGGTGGCCGTACGCCAGCATCACGTCCGGCCCGGATCTTGTCACTCGCCACACATCACTCGTCACCAATTTCATATTTTTAAATTTTTTAGGTCGGATTAGGTCGGATTAACTCGGATAAGCCCGCCGCCCACCCTGGAACGGAGCGCGAGTTAACCCAACTCGCAGCGCGTTGACCAACCGGTACCGGTCCGGATAATTCGACCCCGCTCTGGAGTTTGCAGGTTGGCCCTTGGAGCTTGGAGGCCTGTCCCGCCACTGCGGGATTGGACGCTTGGAGCTTTTGCCCCGCCCAGACCCGAGCCCCAAGACGCCAGACCCCATGCTGGCCCCGCGCCGCCACCTCCGCCGCCGCCTCGCTCAAAGCCGCCAGCGCCGGGCCCGATAAATTGTCTGTCTTCAGACTCATGCCCCAACATTACCTCGACCCATAAATTCCTTCATTCCGAATACATTCCGATTCTTTCCGTCTTCATTCCGACCGTTTTTAAGGTGGAGTTTGTCGCGCTGCGACAAACTTTGCCCGCGTAGCGGGCACTTTGTGATATGGCTATCGCATTGACCAATCAGGTACCCAGAAGCGCCATCCATCCTCCATCTTCCACCCTCCATCCTCACTTGTTTCCGCCTTCAGCCCCATCGGACCGCGGCATTTATGCCGCTTCACCGTCCACAAGCACACAGGTCAAACAAACTGCCAAAACCCGTCCGCCCGATGAAACACGCTCGTCCTCGATCCCTACAACCCCTTCATCAATCTTCATGTCTACGCCAACTGGCTTACCCTGAAGGGGCAACGGAATTAGAGGGGGTTGCCTCGCTCCCCCGCACATGGTGGCCAGTCCGGCACGGACCGAGGCTACCCCCGGTAAAGCCCCCAAATATTCTCTTCGCATTTGCCCGCCACCGCCGGGGGTGGTGGGCAAATGCGAACCATCCAATTTCCCTCTCGACAACCCGCCCCCTCCCGCCTACACCTCTTCAATGGCACAGGCTAAACTGCACAGGGAAAAGGATAGGCTGTAAAGCATGCCGCCCATTATCGGCTAGCCCACATGAGCACCATTCGAATCATATGCTTTCTGGCTGCATTCGTCTTGGTTGCTGGATGCGCATCGAAGCCCACACCTGACCCATTGGCGGGTTTTCATGTTTCTAGCCTTGGCAATCTCGATTCCAACAAGGCAATTACTGATGATTACAAAGCCTACATCCAAAAGCTTTCACCCGATGAACAGAAATATGCTGGCCCTATTTTCTTTTATGAAGATGGAACAGGCCAGCACGCCGTCGAGATAAAGATCGGTCTGAATAATACAGCATGGGAGCACGTTCTGATTTACGACAAAGGCAACAAGCGGATTAAGACGATAAAATATTCGCCCGGCGGATATCGTTCCTAAACATGACCCTGTGGTCTAACAAATCGCTGCAGGCAACGCGGGATGGCCGGTCCAGTTCCGCTGTCGCGGTTCACGCTGGCTGGTCCTGCGTGCCTGAGCTCTGGACGTTAGGCCACATGACACGTCTATGACTCCCATTCTCTTGCTGCCATTTATTGTTTTGGGAGTTGGAATTGCCTTGCTTGTCGGAGGCGAGCGCACAAAAGACAAAGCTGCAGGAGCGGTTTTGAGAGTTATGGGTGTGCTTGCTATTATATTGTCACTGGTTTTTATTGGTGGCTGCCTCATGGTCGCGAGAGGTTTGCATGGTTTGATGTAATGAATACGCTGTGGCCTAACCATTCGCCGGCCCGTCAAGCCGTAGCTTTAGAGCGAAGGCTGAAGCCAACGCGGTTCGCGCTCTTCCTTTTGCGATTGAGCATACGGGTTCACCCTGCCACAGTTCCCGCGTGGCTCAGCTCTCAACGTTAGGCCACATCACACTTTATGAAATTTGAAGGCCAAGTTCTTGTCATTAACTCTGTCGGAAAAGGCGGAGCTGTGATTCAGTCGCCGGAGTTTGCTGACATGGATGGGCGGCGGTTTATTGTGGGCACGGCAGTCATGCTCGACAACGAAGGCCCACAGTGGACTTCTGGCTTGAGGGTGTGGATTGCGCTTGAGCATATCACGACGATTACCGAAGTCCCGAGCGTGGATGAGTATGTCCGCCGCTGCAGTCTGCACAAAGACAGGCAGGAGGCGAAGTATCGCCCAAAGTTTGAAGCCCCATGACAACGAGGCCTAACCAGTCGCCGGCCTGTCGAGCCGTAGCTGCGCGAAGGCTGAAGCCAACGCGGTTGGACACCGTCGGTTCACGCTTGAGCGTCCGGGTTCACCCTGCCACAGTTCCCGCGTGGCTCAGCTCTCAACGTTAGGCAGCATCACGCACCATGACATCGAGCATCTTTATCACTTTTATCGTCGTGATGCCTATAGCCATGCTCATGCACTATGCGCGCTCATGCCGTTTTCCGAAGCAGCCCAGACATATCGGCGCAGATTTACTAGAGTCGGCTGGTTTGGCTTTAGCTATGTCATTGAGCGTGCAAGGCATCAGAATTTTTCCAGAGTGGCATTCATTTCCTTCGTCCATCGTGCTATTTCTGGGTATCTATTTTCCACTTTGCTTTTTGGCAGATTGGATTAGAAAGAGATCACGAAATGATGTTTAGTTTCAATTTTGTAGTGCGACAAAATGGTTAGTAGTAGACCTCGTTGGGAGTCATGAAAGGGTCGGTGCTGGAAAAATGACACCCGCCCCCTTCATCCTCTATACGCCATCCTCAATCATCGTTGGCCCGTTTAACGGGCCGCGGGGCCCGAATGGATAAAAATTCTCCGTCCCCGATTTTCCTTCCCGGCCCAACCTTCCGTGCCCGCCTTCCCCCAGACCACCACCTCAACCCTTCAACGCTTTAACTCTTCAACTCATCACTTTCCCTTCCCTCACTCCCCACTCCGCACTCCCACCACTCATCACTTTTTTTTGACGCGGCCCCACTTCAGGACTACGTTAAAAGTGCAGCCAAGTCTGGTATGCAATCGGTGAAACCAGCAGTACACGGTGTCGGCACCCGGACAAGGCATAGCAGTGGGTGCAGTGTCGTTCGGGTGTTCGTCGCCGGTCGCGACGAAGATGAAAATTGGACGTACAGTTCGGGAGTGGCAAAGGCCGCTCGACTTTCTGGCGGAAGCTCCGTTGGGATGGGTGATTACGCACGGTCAAGTCCGCCAGTTCTCCCCCGGTTCCCCGGTCACCGCTGGCGATCAGCAGGCTGAATGCGCATTCCTGGTCTTAAGCGGCACTTGCCGGCTTCAGCGAAACGGGTCCGGTGACACCGGCCCGGAAATTCTTCGCACTTACAATTGTGGTGAAACCTTTGGCGGATTTTTGCGGCCTGATATCGCCGTGGTCGCCGCGGAGGACAGCACGGTGTTCTGCATCCGGTTGCGCGATCTCGCGGACATTGCGCCCAAGGTCAACGGCCATTCCGGTTCGTCTGAAACCTCGGATACCACCCGCTTCACCTTCACCCTGAACGCGCCCAAGGGGAAAATCGTCACCCTGGCCTTCTTCTCCGATTCGCTGCCGGCAAAATCCATGGCTGAAAACATCACCCGGCGATTGCATTCGGAAACCGGTGCCTCCGTGCTTCTGCTCCAGTTGGTCGCGTTCGCCGGTCAGGACGTGGACGTTGTTCTGGATGATAAGCTTGTCCTCCCGGCGGAACTGTCG
The DNA here is from genome assembly GCA_035482455.1 of Candidatus Acidiferrales bacterium. Taxonomy (GTDB): domain Bacteria; phylum Verrucomicrobiota; class Verrucomicrobiia; order Limisphaerales; family UBA11358; genus UBA11358. Next base: position 6,120 of record DATHQS010000009.1, read on the forward strand.
GAGATCGGCGACGGCTCCCGCCTGTTACGCGTGGGGATTGCCGATGAACCGCCGGCCCCCGGAGTTTTGGATGAATTGTTCCGCAGATTGCGCTACCGGTTCGACTACGTGCTGGTGGCGGTGCCGGCCGAGCACGTCCCGACCCGGGTGCTGCAAGAATGCCTGACGCAGTCCCGGACGGTTCACTTTTTCCTGCGCCGCAATTGCGAGGATTTGTATCACGCGGATTTGCTGCTCCACGAACTGCGCCCGGCCTTGAAGGGTTTCTCCGCCGAATTCAGATCCGTCCTTTGCCTGGCCGAAAACGAATCTGTCGCCGCCTTTGATGCGCAAATCGAAAAGGTCGGCATTTCGCCCCGCTTTTTTATCCGCCGTTGCCCGTTGTCCGCCGATGCGGATATCCCGGACGGCCCGGCCAATGCCGACATCCGGCGCATCGCGCGCAGCCTCGGCAATTGCCTCGTCGGCCTCGCGCTCTCTTCCGGCGCGGCCAAGGGATTTTCCCACGTCGGAGTTCTGCAGGTGCTCGAGGAGAACGGCATTGAACCGGATGTCGTCGCCGGTGCCAGCATGGGCGCCTATGTCGGGGCGCTCTGGGCTTACGGCTGTGACGGTGCAAAACTCGAAAAACTCGCGCGCGATATGGAGGCCAAGTGGTCACTCTGGAACCTGATCGACCCCGTGTTTCCGCCCCGGCAGGGATTCTTGCGCGGCTACGCGGCCAAGCAACGCCTCCAGCAGACCATCGGCGACGCGCAATTCTCCGACCTCATCCGGCCCCTGCGCGTCCTGGCCACGAACCTCGACACGCTGGGCCGCGTCGTCTTTTCCAGCGGCGATGTCGCCACCGCCGTCCACACCAGCATCGCGGTGCCGGGAATTTTTGTCCCGGTCCGCATCGGCGAAGAATCGTTTGTCGATGGCGGCATCGTGGATCCCCTGCCCACCGATGTGCTGCAGGAGATGGGCGTTAACAAAATCATCGCCGTCAACGCCATGCCCTCGTCGGACCGCATCCGCCTTTCCTTGCAGGCCCAGCGTGAACTCGGCGGCCGGACGCCGCGCCGCACGCTCAAGCTGGCGCGCCAGCTGTTGCCGTTCAACCAGCACGTGAATTATTTCGCGCAGGGGAACATTCTCGAAATTCTCATGAACAGCATCCACGGCGCGCAGATCCGCATGGCTGAGGCCAGTTGCCAGCACGCGGATGTCGTGCTGCGCCCGGATGTCGGCCACGACCGCTGGCTGGATTTCCGCAATCCCGCCCAATACATCCGGGCGGGCCGGGAAATCGCCCTGCGGCATCTCGGTGAGATCAAAGCGTTGGTCCAGGAAAAAGGTATGACTTATGAACACGAGCCGGCTACAGAGTCGCTGGCAGCAGTTGCCTGAAGCGGAGATTCGCAGTTTGCAGGCGGAAAAACTGCGGCGCTACCTCCATGCCGTCATCCTCCCATTTTCGCCGCACTACCGTGCCCTGTTCCGCGAACTGCATCTGGACACCGCGTCTTTCCGCTCCCTCGACGACCTGCAACGGCTGCCGTTCACGGATAAATCCGATCTCCTGCCGGTGCCCGAAAATCCGCAGCGCTTCAAGGAGTTCATCGTGGCACCCGACCCGAAAGATCTGGCCCGCCGTCCTGCTACGATTTTGCGCGCCCTCCTGCATGGCCGGAAGCAAGTTGCCGCCGAACTGTCCGCCGAGTTCCGCCCGGTCTCCCTGTTTTTTACCACCGGCCGCGCGACCGAGCCGCTGGCTTTCCTGCTGACCCGGCACGACCTCGATAATCTCGCTTCCGCCAGCCGCCGGCTCATGGAGGTCTGCGGTGCGCAGCCGGAATTCCGCATGCTCAACGCCTTTCCCTTCGCGCCGCACCTTGCGTTTTGGTTCACACATCACGCCGGGCTTTCCTCCGGCGTCCTCACGGTCAGCACCGGCGGCGGCAAGGTCCTTGGCACCGAGGGCAATCTGCGGCTGGTAAAAAAATTGAATCCCGACGTCATCGCTGGCGTCCCGACGTTCATCTATCACCTGCTCCAACAGGCCATCGAGGGGAAAATGCGCTGCGATAATCTCAAGGTCATCGCCGTCGGTGGCGAAAAGACCAGCGACGGCCTGCGCCGAAAATTGCAGGACCAGGCCGCGGAGCTCGGCGCGCGCAACGTGCAGGTGCTGTCCATCTACGGCTTCACCGAGGGCAAGCTCGCGTGGGCCGAATGCCCGTTCCCGCCTGGCCAGGAATCCGGCGGCTATCATCTGTATCCCGACCTCGGAATCGTCGAGATTGTTGATCCCAAGACCGGCCACGCGGTTCCCAACGGCCGGCCCGGCGAAATTGTTTTCACGCCCCTTGATGCCCGCGGCACGGTGGTGCTGCGTTATCGCACCGGCGACTACATCGATGGCGGCCTCACCTACGGACCGTGTCCGCATTGCGGCCGCACCCTGCCGCGCCTTGTCGGCCGGATTTCCCGCGCCTCCGAGATCCGCGAGATGCACCTCGACAAGCTCAAGGGCACGCTCGTGGATTTCAACCAGCTCGAACACGTCCTCGACGACGCCCCGCACATCGGCGCCTGGCAGCTCGAATTGCGCAAGGCGGGCGATGATCCGTTCAACCTGGATGAACTTATTTTGCACGTGGCCAAGTCGGACGGCTCGACCGACCAGCAGCTCGTCCGTGAACTGCACGACCGCTTTTATAGTCAGACTGAAGTGCATCCAAACAAGATCGTGTTTCACGACGCCGCGGAAATGCGCCGGTTGCAGGGCGTCGGCGTGGTGATGAAGGAACAAAAAGTGGTGGACCACCGGCCGCGCCCGGATGACGCGCGGCCAAACCCGCCCTCGCCGGGCGCGTCGGCGGCCAAACCCAAACTGGAGAAAGCCTTATGAATACCGCGCGTCTGGTCATAGTGGACGGTGTTCGCACCCCGTTCTGCAAGGCGGGCACGGACCTCGCCGCGCTCGGGGCGGACGAGCTGGGCCGCATCGCCGTCAGCGCGCTCCTGACCCGCACGGGCCTCGATCCCGCGCTCATTGACGAGGTTATTTTCGGCTGCGTGGCGCAGCCCGCGGACGCCAGCAACGTCGCCCGCGTCATCGCCCTGCGCGCCGGCATTCCGCAATCTGTTCCGGCTGTCACCGTCCATCGCAACTGCGCCTCCGGCTTCGAGGCGTTGACCCAGGCGTACGAAAAGATGCTCGCCGGCCGCGGGAGCATCTTTGTCGTCGGTGGAACGGAAAGCATGTCCAACATTCCGCTGCTGTTTCCTCCGTCCGCTGCAAAAAAATTTGGCCGGCTCGCCCGCGCCAAAGGTCTTCTGCAACGCGCCCAGGCGTTCGCCGCCTTCCGCCCGGCGGACTTCAAACCGCGCATCGGCCTCCTGCTCGGCCTGACCGATCCCGTATGCAACCTTAACATGGGCGAAACCGCCGAGGTGTTGGCGCGTGAATTCGACATCAGCCGCGCCGTGCAGGACGTCTTCGCCCTGCAATCACACATGCGCGCCGCCGCCGCCCGCGAGAAATTGGCCGAGGAGATCTGCCCCGTGTTCCAGGCCGGCAAAGAAGTCGTCACGCAGGATAACGGCATCCGCGAACACCAGACCTTCGACGCGTTGGGCGGATTAAAGCCGCAGTTCGATCGCAAAAACGGTTCCGTCACCGCCGGCAACGCCTCGCAGATCACCGATGGCGCGGTCGCCCTGCTCGTGATGAGCGAGGCGCGCGCGTTGGAGCTTGGCCTCACCCCGCTCGGTGCGCTGACCGGTTACGCCTACGCCGGATGCGACCCGGTACGGATGGGCCTCGGCCCGGTGTTTGCCATCGCGCGGGCGGAGGCGCAGACCCGCCTCACGTTGGCAGACGCGGACATCATCGAAGTCAACGAGGCCTTCGCCGCGCAGGTTCTGGCCGTCCTCAACTGCGCGGCCTCGGTGGAATTTGCGCGCACCCAGCTTCATCGCGATGGCCCGCTCGGTGAAATTTCGGCGGCAAAGCTCAACGTCAACGGCGGCTCCATCGCGCTCGGCCATCCGGTCGGCGCTACGGGTGCGCGGCTCGTGCTGACGGCATTAAAGGAATTGAAACGGCGCAACGCCCGGCGCGCGCTGGTGTCATTGTGTGTTGGTGGCGGCCAGGGCGCGGCGCTCTGGCTGGAAAGGATGTGACCTATGAACGTATTGCAAACAGATCCAAAAACGGCGGACCAGCCGGTCGCTCCCCGGTCTGCGTCACCGTCGCCCGTGCCGGCGGATCGGACGGTGCATTTTGTCGCGCATGACGACGGCATCTGCCTGCTCGTCTTTGACCGGCCCGGCTCGTCCGCCAATATCTTCGATCTCCGGACGCTGGACGAGCTGGCGCAGGAACTGGAATTCATCGAACGCCAGACTGCGCTCAAGGGCGTCGTTTTTGTCAGCGCCAAACCCTCCGTTTTCATCGCGGGCGCCGACCTCAACGCGATGCGCAAAGTCACATCGGACAACGATGCGCGCATCCTGATCGAGCGCGGGCAGGCGGTGATGAACCGCATCGCCGGCCTGTCGATCACGACGGTGGCCGCCGTTCACGGCGCGGCCGTCGGCGGCGGTTATGAACTCTGCCTCGCGTGCGATTACCGCCTCGCCTCGCCCGATCACTCTACGAAAATCGGCCTGCCCGAAACGAAGATCGGCCTGTTGCCCGGCTGGGGTGGCTCCACCCGCCTGCCGCGCCTGATCGGCCTGCCGAAGGCCTTGGACATCATTTTGGGCGGCAAAACCGTCCCCGCAAAGCTGGCATTGAAGCTCGGCATGGTGGATGAAATTGCACCCGCCGAATATCTGGTGACGGCGGCGACGCGAAAGATTCAACAGGGCAAGCCGCTTCGCCCCGGTCATTGGCTGGTGAACAACCCGTTGGCCGCGATGGTGATCGCGCGGCATGCCCGCAAGCAGGTTATGCAGAAAACTCGCGGGCATTACCCCGCCATGACGAAGGCATTGGAAGTCGTGGCCCGCGGTATTTCACGGTCGGTGGTGGATTCTCTTTCCTTGGAACGCGACGGCATCATCCAACTGATGCAGACGGACGTTTGTCGCAATCTGATTAACATTTTCTTCCTGCAAGAACGGGCGCGCAAAAGAACCGTCCCGGGCGCCGGTTCAACCACCGGACCAAAGCCGGTGACGCACACCGCCGTGATCGGCGCGGGCGTCATGGGCGCCGGCATCGCGCAGTGGATCAGCGCGCGGCAGCTGCCGGTGGTTCTCCGCGACATCAATACCGCGCAGGTGGCGAAAGGCATGGCCACCATCGCCAAACTGTATCGCGATGGCGTCAAACACCACACCTTCACGGCGCACGAGGCGCGCGCCGGCATGGACCGCGTGTACCCGGCGCCGGCGGAAGTTCCACTGCACCACGCCGACATCGTCATCGAGGCCGCGGTGGAAAATCTGGAGCTGAAAAAGAAAATTTTCCAGCGGCTCGATGAACTGGTTTCACCCGGCACCGTTCTCGCCACCAACACGTCGGCGCTGCCCATCTCGGAGATGGCTGCCGGCACGCGCCACCCCGAACGCGTCGTCGGCCTGCACTTTTTCAATCCGGTCCACCGGATGCAACTGGTCGAGGTCATCACCGCGCGCCAGACCTCGCCGGAAGTCTTGCAGCGCGCCCTCAGGTTCACGCAATCGATCGGCAAGCTGCCCGTGGTCGTGAAGGACAGCCCCGGCTTCCTCGTGAACCGCATCCTGATGCCGTACCTGATCGAGGCCGGAAACCTGTTTGAAGCGGGCGCGAAAATTGAAGACCTCGACGCCGTGATGCTGGATTTCGGCATGCCCATGGGACCGCTGCGGTTGCTCGATGAAGTGGGCCTGGACGTGTCGCTTCACGTCGCCGCCACGCTCGCCGCGCATTTCGGTGACCGCATGAAAGTTCCCGATTGCCTCCGTAAAATGACCGGTGCCGGCCTGCTGGGACGCAAGGGCGGCGGCGGCTTTTATCTGCACGAAAAATCGAAGGAACCAAGGCCGAACCCGCAGGTTGCCGCCTATGTGCAAAGCGGGAAAGCCAGTTCCATTTCGCGCGAGGAACTGCAGGAGCGGATGGTTTTCCTGATGATCAACGAAGCCGCGCGCTGTCTGGAGGAACAGATTGTCGCCGAACCGGCGGATGTGGATTTTGCCATGATTATGGGTACCGGATTTGCGCCGTTCCGTGGCGGGCCGTTGCGCCATGCCGACACCGTGGGTGCAGCCAGGCTTGCAGGGGCGATGAGCCTTCTCGTCGCCTCCGGAACGGCGCACTTCGAGCCGTGCAAACTGCTCGCCGGCATGGCCGCGGCTGGCGGAAAATTTTACCCCGCAACCTGACGCGCTTATGAACACCATCCAGACACCCCCCGAGGAACAGCGGCCGCTGATCGACACGTCCAAGATGTCCGCCGGCCAGCGTGCGGCCATGGAACTGACCGAGGCCGCCCGCGAATCCGCCCATGCGCGCACGTTTGCCGGCGGGCTGTTCATGGGCGAATTCAACCTGGCCACCGTGCATCCCTTCCCGGTTCAAAGCGCCGAGGACCGCGACCAGGGTGACGCGTTTCTCAAACAGCTTGAAGCATTGCTGCGCGACCAGGTTGACGCCGACGAAATCGACCGCACCGGCGAGGTTCCCCAGCCGGTGATTGATGAACTCGCACGGCTCGGCGCTTTCGGGATCAAGGTCCCGACGGAATATGGCGGCCTCGGATTGTCGCAGACGAATTACTGCCGGGCCGCGATGTTGCTTGGCAGTTGGTGCGGCAATCTGACGGCGCTCGTCTCGGCGCACCAGTCCATCGGCGTGCCACAGCCGCTGATTCTTTTCGGCACCGAACCGCAGAAACGCAAATATCTGCCGCGCGTTGCCCGTGGCGAGATTTCTGCCTTCGCGCTCACAGAAGTGGACGTCGGCTCCGACCCGGCCGCGATGGCGACGCATGCCGAACCGGCGCCGGACGGAAAACATTTCATCCTCAATGGTGAAAAGCTCTGGTGCACCAATGGCACCAAAGCCGGCGTGATCGTCGTGATGGCCAAAACGCCGCCAAAAATCGTCAACGGAAAGCCCAAGGACCAGATCACCGCGTTCATCGTGGAGATGGACTCGCCCGGCGTTGAGGTTCTCCGCCGTTGCCGGTTCATGGGCTTGAAGGCGCTCTACAACGGCGTCATCCACTTCACCGATGTCCGCGTTCCGGTGGAAAACATTTTGCTGGCCGAAGGCAAGGGCCTGCGTGTCGCGCTGACCACCTTGGACACGGGACGGCTGACGCTGCCCGGTGCGTGCGTCGGGCTGGGGAAACGTTGCCTGAAAATTTCCCGTGCGTGGGCCGGGGCGCGAAAACAGTGGGGCGCACCCATCGGCAAACACGCGGCCATCGCGGACAAGTTGGCCCGGATGGCGGCGGATATTTTTGCGATGGAATCCATGACGCTGCTCGCCGCCAGCCGCGTGGACCGCGACAAGCACGCAGATGTCCGGCTCGAGGCCGCACTGTGCAAATTATGGGCGACCGAAACCACCTGGCGGATCGTCAACGACGCCGTGCAGATCCGCGGCGGACGTGGCTACGAAACCGCCGCCTCGCTCAAGGCCCGCGGCGAACCCGGCATCGCCCTCGAGCGGATGCTCCGCGACTGCCGCATCAACACCATCTTCGAGGGCTCGAGCGAAATCATGCGCCTGTTCATCGCCCGCGAATTGCTCGACCCGCACCTCAAGGTCGGCGCCGCCGTCATGAACTCGCAACTGCCGATGGGTCGGCGGTTGCGGGCGGCGGCCAAAGCCGCGCTGTTCTATGCCGCCTGGTATCCCAAACAATGGCTGCCCGGCTGGTTCCAGATCTCACATTCAGAATTCAAAACCGGCGGCAAACATCTGCGCTACGTCGCGCGCACGAGCCGCCGGCTGGCGCGGGCAATTTTTCACGCCATGCTGCGGCACGGCCCAAAACTCGAACGCGAACAGCTTCTGCTCGGCCGCTTCGTGGATATCGGCGCGGAACTGTTCGCCATGACGGCAGTCTGCCTGCGCGGTGAACGCCTGCTCAGTCCCAAGGACGTAACCGCTGATGAGGAAAATCTCCCGGGCTTGATCGATTATTTCTGCCGCTCCGCCCGCCTGCGGATTGAACAGCATTTTCACGACCTGCACCATAACACCGACCCGGCGGGTTACCGTCTTGCCCAACAGCTGCTCGCCGGTAGATTTGAAGAATTCGGAACCGGCATCGTGCAGGTAAAAGCGTAGATTTTTTCATTTGGCGGAAGCAGTGGGATTGGCGACCAAAAATCCACGCATAGCGATTCGAACGCCAACCTCGGCATGTCGCGCGGCGCCTATCGGCCGCATCCACATTGGGTAGCACCAAATCGCCGCCCCGATGCCAGTGGTTCCTCCAGTGCTAGCGGAATTTTTTATCTAAGTTAAACATGATAAATCTTCCCCGCCAAAAATCGATAAATCCGGCCAATCGTCAAACAAGCATGTGACCAGGAATGAGAGTTGGGCGGGCAGCCTCAGGATATGGCACCTGCGCCTGCCCAACTCCCGCGACAGCAAATCCAGCACCACATGTTCTGACCCGTCGGGTGCCAATGCACGCCGACTTCAGCCTTGAGCTGCAGTTTGACCGGCGGAATGAGCGAATGCCGTTCAAAAACCTCCATCTCCCGGCCTACGGGGCCGGTGTGATCGTGACGTTATCAAACATGGAGGTGTTCAACACCGAGTTGTTCTTGGAGCAAACCGCCAGCCCCACCACCGCGTTCGCTGACATCGTGATCGTCTGGGCGGTACCCACCTGCGTCCAGGTGATCCCATCGCCGGAGCGATAAGCCGTCAGGCTGCTGCCGCTGCGGGCGAGCTTTATCCAATAGGGCGCGCTGATGCCACCGACGCTCAGAAACGTGCTGGAAGTGCCGCCGGTGCTGGACCGCCCCTGGAAGGAGACACCGTTGGTGCTGGCGGCCGCCACAAACAAGAGGGCATTCATCGCATTGGCCGCTTCCGTGTCCCGGATCATCACGCCGGCCTTGGCCCACGGATCCGTATTCTGGACGCTGAGCACACGCGCCACGATCTGTCCGTTCCCATACAGCGGCTGGCCGACAAATTGGAACGCATCACTTGTGCTCCAGATATCCGCCCCGGATCCGCTAACGGTGAAAGTGCCCGTCGTATTATCAACCGTGGCACTGCCCGGTACGCCCACGCTGCCGATGTCTTCGCTCGCCCACGCATTTTGGATGCTGACATTGTCAAAGATCGAGGTGTTGAGCTGGGTGTTGTCCTTGGAGGTGACCGCCAGGCCGATATAGTAGCTGCTCGCCATGCTGTTGCTCTGGGTGCCCACCCAGTCCCAATTGATGCCATCGCTCGAGATGTAAGCATTCATGTTCGCACCGCTGCGGAACAACTGGAGCCATTGGGGCGCCGCCAGACCGGTGTCATTCACGACGCTAACCGTCGAGCCGCCGGTGGCCGTGCGGCCTTGCAGTTGAACCCCGTTGGAGGGCGAGAGGAACAGGATGGTATTGCGTGAATTCGTGGCGAGCGTTTCCCGGATCATCACGGCGGCTTTCGCCCAGGGCGATGTGCCCTCCACACCTGTCACGCGCGCAATGATGGCATTATCCCCGCTGCAAGCCTGATAGAGGAACTGGAACTCGTCACCGTTGCCCCAAATGTCAAATCCGGAACCGCTAACGATGACGGCTCCGTTGGAATAATTGATCTGGGAACCGCCCGCCACGCCAACCGCGCCGATGTCCTGGGACAGCCACGGGCCGCTGACCGCCACATGGTCGAACACGGAGGTGTTCACCAGCACGTTCGACTTCGAGGTGACCGCCATGCCCACATAAATGTTGGTCGCCATCGGAACAATGTTGGTGCCGATCGCCGTCCAGTTCATGGCATCCGAGGATTCATAACCGGTCAAAACATTCCCCAACCGGACCAGCGACAGCCATTTCGGCGGTGTCAACCCGCTGGTCGTTTGCACCGTGAACGTGGATCCGGTGGTGTTGGTCCGGCATTGCATCGAAACCCCGCTGGTCGGCGTGACACAAATAAGTCCGTTCACCGAATCATCATTCAATGTTTCCCGGTACATGATCGCGGCCTTCGCAAACGGCGCCGTATTTTGAACCGACGCCACCCGCACCACGATCTGCCCGTCGCCGCTCCACGGCTGGTAAACGAACTGGAAGCCGTCATGGCTTCCCCAGATGTCAGTTCCGGAACCGCCCACTGTAAATATTCCGTTGGTATAAGATGCGCTGCCGCTGACACCAACGCTGCCCACATCCTGGTGGGACCACGGGAGTGGCAAAATTTGCGCCTCCGCATAGGAAACCGGCGGACTCAGATGATCCCGCATGCAAGGTTTGCCAACCGCATTGACATAGAGCTGGTAACTCCCGGCATTCAAGCCCAGTTGGCTGATGTTGGTCTGGTATGTCCCGGAAGGCACCGACGCCAATAACGCCGCCGTCCCGTTGGTCGCCGCGTAAACATCAAAATGATCAACCGTCCGCACATCGCCCGAAGTGTTTGTCCACGAAAGGATGCTGCCATTCACCGCGGTGGTCAGCGAAATATTGTTCTCGACCCCCAGCTCGACTTCCGTGCCTTCCTCGTAGTCGCTCCAGGTGGCCCACTGCATCCGGGTCATATTCGTGGAAATCGCCTGGCTGATTGTGGCGGCCCTTTCCACTTCGCAAAGCCCGTAGTCGCTGGGCAGATACTTGCCGAGCGACCAGGCCGGGTCCGCCGTCAGCGTTCCGTTGAAACGCGCGCACATCGCGGCGTAGCCCTGTTTGCTGGGGTGAGATTTGATGGCTTGAAAATCACCGTTGGTCACGTTGACTAAATTATACGGGTCGGTGGCCATCCAATTGGTATTGGGCCCATTATGGTCCTGCGTCCATAGGAAGGTCATGTCCACCCAGGAGTCACTGATGTAGCTGGTGCCCTCCTGCACCCAATAGGTGTTGGCGGAGGTGTGGGCTTTGATGCCGTTCACTTCCGTGGAATTGGTGATGAAGGCGGGATAAACATTGAAAAACATCAACAGCGGATGGCCTTTTTCTTTTTCATAGTGGGCGTCGGTGAAGTAGTTGGTTTCGCAATACTTGATGCTTTTCACGAAATTGTTGCTGCCCTCACCTCCTTGAAAAAACCCGCAGACAATCATGATGGTGAAGGTGAAGTTCGTGTTCGGGTTGTTGGTGCTGTTCAAATACTTTTGGACGTTTTTCGCCACTACATCCGTTTGGTCGCCAATGCCATACCATGAAAAGATCAATCCGTCGAAGCCTCGGCTTTCCAGGTCGTTGACCATCGCCGCCGCGTAAGCCGCCGTGGTGTTGGTCGTTCCATTGTCGACGTGGTGTGAGAGGCCTTCACCCCACCAGCAGCACCCGTTGGCAAACCAGCGCAGGTCGGGCCGGTTGGGGATCAGGGTGTGCACGTCCACATGGGAGACGTGTCCTGGCGAGACCGGGTTCAAAGACATGTCCACCTTGTTTGGATCAATGGGTATGGTGTCGCCGCTGGTATCTACCACGCTGGTGGTGCCAAAGTTGGCCTTGACCGCCGTGAAGGCCTGGTTGTAGTTCGAACACGCCGAAGTGTTGTGGTTCGTCAAGGACACGATCGGCACATTGAAGCTCAGGCCAAAAACCGTTGTGGCCTGGGCCAGCAGGCACACGATAAGGAACCGGGATGCGTATCGCAGCCCATTTCTTCTCGGCTGACCGGGTTTGGTTTGCGTTGTCATAAATGAATGGTTCGATGGTTTCTCGTTGGGGCAGGTTGCAATCATTATAAAATCCTTGGTCACAAACCCGTCATCGCCTGCGCAGGAATGCAAGAACGGGCGCGGTTTTTTGTTGCACCAGGAATCATTTGATCACTGCGACCATAACAAAACTTTTTTGACTTTGTAACCGGATGTTTATATGGGTGCGCTTCGAAATGGCAGACGCTGAAATCATCGGGGCGCCATGCGCAGATGCACGCGCACGGGGAACTCAAACGCAACGCGTCATCCATTCTCAATGCACGGCTGCCGGGCAATGAGGAAACGTCGGACGACAGTGTCCGGCCAAGTCAACAGCTCATGTCCTTGCGCCATGGAGGGACATAAACGTAGGCGGTCAATTGGACGATGAAGGGCACCGGCTGGCTCCGTTTCCGACGGTTTTCCATCAGGGATGCCGACGTGCAGCGTACCTGGCCACGATATTTTCATTCGAGCTCCCTATTCGACTGGCTGCCAGCCCGCGATTTGATAGCGGGCCGGACCGGCATGGTGACCCGTTGTTTCCTGGGAATGGCCACGATCATCCCAATGCAACCGGATTTGTTTTTGGTCCCCCTTTTCCAACGCCAGGGAGACACCGTCATCTTCATACAAGGCGAAATCCGCCGATTTCACTCCGAAACCTTTGACCGTGATTTTGAAGCAGGTGTTCGTTTGGATTGATTCAACCGGCTCGGCGAATGGCAGTAGCGTGTTGGCTTTTACAAAGAGCGGCGGTTGGCCGGCCCCGTTGGTCGTTTCAATGCTCCTGCCCCCGGCGATCCGTTCCTGCGTCCAGAAATCGAACCAGTCGCCCGCCGGCAGATAAACCGTCCGCGACTTTTGACCTGAAAACATCGGGGCCACCATGACAGAGGCTCCGAACATGTATTGATCGTCAATTCCGCGCACGGCGGGATCGTCGGGCCAGTCCAACACCAGGGCCCGGATCGGGGGGGTGCCTTTCAGATGATATTCATTGAACGCGGAATACAGATAGGGCACAAAGCTCATCCGCAATTGCAACAGTTTGCGGATGCTGTCGGTGACTTGCTGGTGGTCCGGCATCCACTCGTTGTTATTATTCTTTTCCTTGTCGATCTGTAGCCAGGGCGGATTTTTGATGTACCAGCAATTGATCAGCGCTTCCGGTGAAAAGATCACGGTTTCGACACGCCGATAAAGATCTTCAACGGTGGCGGCGTCCCGGACCTCGGGGGTCCACAGCAGGCCGCTGAAACCGCTGTTGACCAGGCCGCGCACATAGCATCGGTGGTCGTAAGAATCGCTATACAGGACATAGGGCAACGGGGCGGCCAAGGCCTGCGAATTTCGCACCAATCCCCAGGTGCGGAGGGATTTTTCCGCATACGGCTTCAACATCGTTTGCTGATACAGCAGGCCAAAGAGGGAATGCATCTGTTCTCCGTCCAGGCCGGAGGGGAATTTGCTGGCGACCGGAAATGACCAGGGTGTCGCCGAGTCCGGCTGGTCATCACACTCATCCAATTTTACTCCATCAACACCCTTGTCGAACAATGCCTGCCGGTTCTGATTCAGGAAAATTCTCCGGCCGTCTGCGGCGGCAAAATCCGGCACCAACCCGCCCCAGACCGCGTAGTCTCCCGACCAGGATTTCAGCGCGGCGTACATCGGCGAACTGGGATGGGTGAAGGCATGTTCCCAAAAGTTCACCCGGAAGTCCTGCTGGTGCATCTGCCGGATGAAATCGTCCGGGTCATTGAACTTGTTCGTTTTCCAGACGAAGGAACAGGAATAGGTTTTGGTCTGCCAGCCCGGTTCCACGCCCCAAACATCGCACGGAATGTGATCGGCCCGCAGTTGCGCCGCCACCTTCAGGGTTTCATCGGCGCCAAACTGCCCGTCACCGCGATACTGGATGCCCAGGCCCCAGAGCGGCGGCACACAACCGCCACCGGAAAACAGGTTGAATCGCCGGACGGCATCCAGCGCCACCGGGCCGGCAAAGATGTAGACATCCACGCCTTTGGCCGCCGGGATGTCCACCAGCATGGTTTTGTTTTGCTTTTCCTGCGGCCGGTACAGCTCGGCCACGCTTTGTATGGCAACCCCATTTTCAGTTTCCGCCATCGCTCCCGCTGGCGATGCGTTGCCGGTGTAAAACGACGCGTATCGTGCGGTATCCACGAAGACGCCATAGCCCCGTGATGAGACATAAAATGGCACCGGCGCGTGCGATTCCCCCAGGTCATTTTCCGGATGGTCGGTTGGCTTCAGGAATACCCGCCGCCCGCCATGCCCGGTGGCGGTCCGGGTCATGTCGAACAATTCCGTGTTCAGGCCGAAACCATAAATGCTTTCATTGGCCGCCATCGGCAACCGCACGGCGCAGCCATGGCTTGAAACCTGAAAATTGATCAGCCCCGCTTCCAACGGCATGGTGGCGGCCTCGGGCAAATTTTTCAGGCCCGCCTGATCCACGGGTGCGGTGCGGAAAAAGGTGGGTGTGAATTTTTCGGGTTCGCCCAGGTGGATTTTCCAGATTCCCGGGGCCACCAGTTCCGCCTTCGGCACTGTTTGACCGGGTTCCGCACGGGACACTGAAGCCGCCAGAAGCGATATGGCCAGCGCAGCCCGCATGGCGGCAACAAATGGATCCATTTGTTTCGTAATGGCCATCAAAGCCGTGTTTTTTTCAAGCGGTTCACTCATGTCATTTCTTTTTCAGTGCAGGGTGGTTTCCTCGATATTCCAACCGGTGACATCAACGACCACGGCCTGGTTCGAGTCACGGGTTTCGACCCGGAAGTTCCGCGATTTGCCCGGCAACAGCGAAAAATAATTATCGTCATAATATGCCGGCAGGATGCGCTGGCCGGTTTTTGCATCCCGCAACGTGAGCCCCACCAGCAGCGCGGGCGTCCGGCTTGGATTGGCGACCTTGCCTTCGATCACCGTTCCCGTCGCGCCGCGATGGACATGCAGCCGCCCTTGCAGGCTCACCTTCGCCATTGAATCCAGTTGCTGCAGCTGCTGCTCATCCCGCGCATGCCAGTAAAAATTCTCAGCGAGCAGATGACCTTTCGGGTCGCGCAGTTCCAAGCTGGCCAGATACGCACCGGTGGCAGGCCAATCCAGCGTGAAGATATCCGTGCGGGCATCTGCCGCCGCCGTCACAGTTTGCCGTTGGTTGCGCTCCAAATGCCCTGACAAATCATAAATGGTGGCGGTGGCGGTCGCATTCACGAGCGGTTCGGCGCGATGATTGATCACTGCGATCCGGCAATCCGGCAGGTTCATCTGGATATGCACCGGCTCCGCGCCCTTCATGGCGCCGAACAACGAAGCGTTTGGCTCATAATCCCACGTGTAAAATTGCCATACCAGGCTGGGCCACGAAGGATGGCTCATCCAGACCATCACGCCGCTGCAATCATCCCACAGCCGGCTGTTGAAGCCCTCATAGATGGCGCGGTAGGTTTCGTAGTTCAACATCTGCGCCTTCCGGCATAAATCCTCCAAATCCTTCGCCTTGCCGTAACGGGCGGCGATCCGGTCAAAGGTCGAACTGACGGTGGCGGCGCCCTTGCTGGCCAGGTCATGGTAAGCCCACAGATCATCCGGGGGCCACAGATCTTCCTTGGGCATCATGGTCCGCATCACTTCCGCCGAAGGAATGGAACTTGCCCCCAGTTCCGTGGTGAAACCCAGGTTCAAGTTTGTGAAATATTCCGTCAACGGTTTGTTGGACCACGGGCCGCTGTTATCCATGTTGACCAGCCGTGAATTGGGCTGGTAATAGCGCGTACCATCCAGCTCCCGGACTATTTTATCCATGGCTTCATCGATGTCTTCCGGCGGCACGTCTTCATTGCCGGCGCACCACAGGGCGATGCTGGGGTGATTCCGAAACCGGCTCACCGTATCCGCCACATTGCTGATAAAAAGGGGGTGATCCACCGGCCGATAATTGTTCCCCTCGGTGTTCATCCAGAATTCGTTCCAGACCAGGATGCCGTATTTGTCGCATAGGTCGTAAAACACCTCGGATGTGCTCTGGCCGGCCCAGTTCCGGATCATGTTCAGATGCGCGTCATGTTCCATGCGGATATATGGCTCCATTCGTTCGGAGGAAATGCGTTTCAATGCGTCATCCATGCCCCAGTCACCGCCCAGGCATTCGATCGGCCGGCCGTTCACTTTCACCACCAGATATCGCCCCATCTTCGTGTCCGTCGCGGGTTTCAATGCCGGTGAATTTTCTCTGCCCGGCCACAGGGCCACCGTCGTATCCTGTCCCCTGCCCCACCAGAAAGGTTTGTCGGACGGTTTTTGACCTGTGACCTGTTCGCGGAGTTTGGCGTTTTCCAGTCCCCACAACATTGAAACGCGCCGGTTGTCGATCACCGGCCGGCTATCCTCCCGCGCCACCGTGGGCGTGAATTCAAAACGCCGGACCTCCCCCTCCGTCGTCTTTATGCCGAGCTGATAGCTCAATTCTCGCATGCCAAAGTGGAGTTTCTTTTCATCCGGCTCCTTTTTGTCTCCCGTCACAAAATCCAGTTGGAGATGATACAGTTCCGGATTGCCATACCCGTTCGGCCACCAAAGGCGCGGATGCTGCACGGTCATTTGCGGAAAATCACCGGGCGCGAAACTGACCATTTTGGTTTCCCCGGCCTGCAATGTCACCGGCTGCTCAAATTTCACCCCTTCAAATGCGCCTTTAAACACACCTGTCTGGACCGTCGCCGTGGTGTTGTGTAATTCAGCTTGAACCGTCACCTCGGCCCGTGACGTGTCCGGCAACGGCAATTTTGTGATGACTTGGGGGTCACCGATGGTCACCGGCCCGGTCGCGCGCAAAATCACGTCCTGCCAGATGCCGGCATCGCGGTCACGGATGCCGGGAATCCAGTCCCAGCCTTCCGTACAGACAAAGGTGGGGCTGTCCACACACAACTTGCCGCCGTTGTCACCCGCGCCAAACTTGACCGACTGCTCGCTGGGGATGCCCGGATCAGGCGGCGGTGCGATCATGACGGCCAGAACATTCGTACCATCAGGTTTGATAAATGGTGTGACATCAAATTTGCCACGGATAAATGCGCCGGTGACGTGACCCAGGTAATTCCCGTTCACCCATATTTCGGCATAATAGTTGATGCCGTTGAAATTGAGCGACAGCTTGCGGCCGGCAAATGTTTTTGGAACGGTGAATTCCGTCCGGTACCAGTAATCCTGCCGGCTGAGATTTTCAGGTATCTCGAGATTGTTCAGGCCGTAATAGGGATCGGGATAAACACCCTGATCTACCAGCGTGGTCAGCGCGGTGCCGGGCACGGTGGCATCATACCATTCCCGTGTATCGACGCCCGGTCCGGAAAGCGCGGCGATGTTCGTGTCTTTGAGCCGCGGTGCCTCGATCATTTCCCATCCGGAATTGAAAACCAGTTCATTGCCGCGCAACAAAGGCGGCGGGTGTTGTGCCAATTTTGGTTTTCGTTGCACAGGGCTGCCGGCCACTGCACGGGATTTTGGGAAAGTATTTGCCGGCTGCACGTTGGTGCCCTTGGCCCAGGCGTTTTCGGCTGGAAACTCCACCGGCTGGGGGCGAAATTCACCAGGAATTTCCGCCGGAACCCGGTACACGCCGGCGAAAACGCCGGCACAGAGGCAAATAATTTTGAAGTTAGTCATGATTTTAATGTCTGGATGACCGCGCGCGGGCAACAGAAAAACCGTCGCTTTTCAACCCGGCTGACCGCACCGTCATTAAGCAGCAACTTATAATTTTGGCTCCCAGCCCGGCTCATATTCCCGTATCCACAACTTCATCGCCTCGGCCTTGTGCCAGAACGGCCGCCCCGGCCGTCAGGGCCGAAGCGATGAAATTGCGACTCGATATGGGACGTGATGTCGGTCTGTTCATGATGACGTTTTCTCTTTTGACGTTTTTTCGGCCGTTCGCCGGTTTATTTCACCAGGCTTTTCAGGTAGGCGATGCTTTGCGGCACCTGCAGGGCGGTGTGCGTGCTTTCGTCCTCGATGTAGTAATGCTGCACGCCCGCCCTTTGCGCGGCTTTCAAGATCGCCGGCAGGTCAAGCTGGCCGGTGCCGAGCGCTACGTCATTGTCCACGTCGCCTTTGCCGGTCAGGTTGCCGGCCACGCCTTTCTTAAGGTCTTTCAGGTGCATCAGCTTGAAACGGCTGCCGTATTTTTCCAGCAAAGCCGCGGGGTCGGCACCGGCGTAGTGTGTCCATAAAATATCAAGCTCGAAGCTGACATCCTGCGGATTGGTTTTGGCCATCAGCACATCAAACAACGTATCCTCGCCTTGCGGAACAAATTCAAAGCCATGCGCGTGATAACAAAAGGTCAGGCCATATTTCTCGCGCAATTGCCGGCCGATGCGGTTGAATTCCGTCGCCGTTTTCTCCGCCAGTTCCGGCGTGAAGGGCTGGCGATCCGGCAGCCACGCGATGCGGACAAACTTCGCCCCGAGCGCCTTGGCATCGGCCGCGACCTCATCGGTCTTATTTAGCGCGTCATCAAAACTCACGCCGAAGGAGGAGCATGCCTGGCCGCGCGCATCGAGCAGGCTCCGGATCTCAACCGCCTTCTTGCCAAACAAATTTGAAAATTCAATGTCTTTGATGCCCAGCGCCTCGATCCGGTCCAGCGTGGCCGGCATGTCCTGCTTGAACTCGGCGCGGTACGTGTAGGAAACCACGCCAGGCATTTGCGGGAACAAGGGTTCCGCCTGCAGGCCGCAACTGGCCAGGCAGGCGGTGAACAGCGCCGAGCGTTTGACGATTTGATGAAGTTGGCTCATGAGAATTATGTTAATCGATCAACCCGCTGGCGTACGCATCCAACAACTGGCTCCCGGCCACCGACAATATGCCGATGAAAAGCAGCCAGCGGCACCAGTACAAGACCCGGGTTTTGGCGTCATTCAAACGGGCATTTTGTTCCCTGGTCTTCAACAACATTTGCATAAGCGCCTCCTCGGCGGCCTCGGTCGACACATTTTCCGGCTTCAAATTGTCCCACAACGTGAAGCCGCGCGGATAATTGGCATACCCCTTGGCCTGCTGGCTGCAAACAGCCAGCAAGAGGGATATGCCCAAAACCCCCAAGGACGCACAGGAGGATATTTTTGCCCAGGCTGAAGACGATTCCAACAAAGCCTTCAGGTCCAGCAACTGGAAACCCAAAACGATGACGATTCCGGCGGCCAGTTTCCCGCCCTCTCGCAACAGGGATTCGGTCCGGGCGGACTCGGCGGACATGGCCTTTTCAGCCGCGTCTTTTGCCATGGAGAACTTGCTCATAACGGAATCCCGGCCCCGGAACTGGACGCCTGCTTGGCGGGAATGCTCACCTTGATCGAGCCGTTGGCCGGAATATTCACCCGGACCAGCACGGCGGTCTTCGTGCCATTGGCGCAATCATATTCCGAAAGGATCGTCCCGCCTTCAACCGTTTGATAGGTTCCCTGGTTCAGGACGAACCGCACCCGCCCGTCGTAAAAGTTTTGCGACAGGTCGTTGGTGATGGTCACGGAACCGGTCGTGATGTTCATTGTGTCCGGCTGGTTCGCCCTGACCTTTTTGACTTCACCGTTGTCGGTGAACAGCGGCATCACATCCTTTGCCTCGTCACGCAACGCCACCGTCTGGTCGCAGGTCCAGCCATCCGCCGCCCGCCGGAAATTGAAGAATCCTGCCGTGCCCCAGAAAAAGGCGGCGCGTTCCATGTAGATATAATATGGCGCCGTCTGAATCGTGACCGTCCGGTGGCCGTGTCCGATCAGCATCAGGTCACACAACGGCGGGGTGAACGGATAATTGCCGGTGGGCGCCCCGCTCCATTTGGCATGATAATGCTGCCCGATGACGCGATACTTGATGGTCGGATCCTTCAAGGCCGCGGCGTAGTCCTCGGCGGCCCATTTCCGGAGCGTGTCATCGCTCCAATCATGCAACAGCACATAGAAATCGCCCATGCGGAACGACCACGAGCGCTGCCCGAAATATTTTTCGTACGTAAGGACGGAAATCGGATGCCAGTCGATCGTTGAGCCGTGCAGCAGCTTGCGCGGCGGGGTCACATCGTGGTTTCCCGGCGCTTCCACATAGGGCACGCGGTAGCCCCGGTGACAGTCCAGGTACATCTGGCTCATCCGGTTTTCCACCATCTCGGTCTCCTCCTTGGTAAAAACTTTTTTGCCGGCGGGTTGCAAACCGAAATTCGGCCAATGGTTCCAGCCGTCCAGCGCGCCGTTGAAATCGATCTGGTCGCCGGTGATCAGCACGAACCGCGGATGGATGAGGTTGACCGGCTCCTGCATCCAATTCATCTCCTCCCACGTTCCGCTGCCCTTGTGGAACTGGCCCGAGGGATCGGTGTGAAACTGGTTCACAATCTGTTCATCCGTGATGTGCAGGATGTAAAAGTTCGTCGTAAAAGTCGGCGACACGCTGACCGACTGCGGCTGCACGCTGACGCCTTCGCTCGATGAAAGTGTGAGATCAAATAATTCCGGCGACGCGTCGGCCGGAACGCTGATCTTGACCTGCCAACCCGGTTCGGTGCCGCGGTTGATTTTGGAATAAACCGACTCCACAACCTGACAGGGCCAGGTCTTCAAGTCATTGGCGATGCTCGCGTGCCAATTGGTCGCGCCAGCGGAAACCTTGACTTCGGCGGTGAACTGCCGGTTCGCGTCACTGTCCAACGCCACAATTGCCGGCGTTACCAGCCGCGGACGCCACAAGGCATCATTGTTGGTGCCGGCCGCATTTGAGCGCAGCGATGCCGCAAGCAAACCCAAGATCAAAGCATGGCCAAGCCGTGAAACTGGCACCAGCCGGCACCGGCCGGCACGGAATGGATGGGAACTTAATTTCATTGTGATACGAGAGAGCAAAAGCAGGTTTGGTTGCCGGCCGGCAAGGTGATTTGCCATTGATTGCCAACCAGCACGGGCTGGTTCGTGGCGGGTGTCCAAGCGATCGGTGGCACCAGATTGGTTGCTGTGTATAGCATAAAGCCGACCCCGCTGCCGGGCCAGCTCAACAAAGCGCCGCTGCCACCATTGCTGATGCTCAATGCGGGCGCCTGCTGCGTCACGGCGGAATAATCTTCGAAAGTTGCATTTGAAGCGACCGTCGCCCAACCGGCCCACAGCCAGTTGGTTGAATCCAGGCCGGCTTCGATGCGGGCTTCATCCATCGAACCTTTGAACTTATAAGTGCCATCGGTCATCTCGGCCAAGTTGACGCCGTTGTTGGTCGGAAAATCATTTCTGATCGGGCCCGAGGCTTTGACCACGCCATCCACACAAAGTTTCGCCGTGCCGGCATTGTGATCAATCACCGCGCTCACCAAATGCCACTGGCCAAAGCTTACGGCACCGGCGGCCGCCTTGATCTCCGACCCGGTGGTGCCATTGCACGCTTCCAACACCACCGCACCGTCTTGCGTCTGGTAAGAATTGACATACAGCCGGAATCCGGCCGCCGTCGAATAACCGGACGGTGAATTCGCCCAGACGGTTTGAATATCATTGGCGGCCGGATCCAGCTTTACCCAGGCCGAAACGGTGAAAGTGGTGCCGACATTGACCGTGCCCGCGTTCAGGAATTGCGAGCTGCCATTGAACAGACAACCGCGCCCGATATCGCCCGTGGTCGAGACGGGGGCCGTGCCGGACAGGGCCGGGTGCTGCTCCGTGCTGTCAGCATAAGGAAAACCGGTTTCTTTCAGATGCCAGACCACATCATCAGCAGCCCACACGGCTCCGTTGGTCGTGTAAGCCGGCGGGTTGGTCGCCGCCGGGTTGCCCCAGTAGGCCCAGATAAAATCATTTGAACTCGAAAGCGACGGCACATTCACCCAGATGATCGAAGTGCCATTGGTATTCCATTCGTCGATTTCGTGCGGAATGACGGCCAGCCCGCCGGAGTCGCTGAACCGCAGGTCGCCGCCCTTCGGGGAGGCGAATTGGTGATAGGAAAAACCCGGGAGGTTCGTGCCCAGATTCACCAGCGCCGGAAAATTCTGCAACGTCTCACCGCGATTATAACCGGCGAACGCCAGCTTCATCCGCGAGCCATAATCCGATGGGTTGATGGCCAGGGTGCTGAACTGTGCGGAGGCCGGCGCCCACACCGCGCCGCCGGCATTGGTGGCGTAAAAGCGGAAGAAATAATTCGTGTTCGAAACAAGATTGCTAAGTGTGGCGGTGAACATGGCCGGATTGAAATTTGTGTTCGTGGCCACGAAGCGATTTGTCTCCCACGCGCCGGCGGTCGTGCCGCCGTCCTGCCGCCCATAGAAAACCCATACACCGGCCTCATTGTCGCCATAAACTCCCTGCGCGAGCGTACCGGACACATTCATGTTCATGTTCGATAGCATCACGCCACCAAGATTGTTCACCGTGAGCGGCACCGGCGCGGTCAGCGGCTGGTTCAGCAATGACGATACCAGCGAGGTAAATTCAACGTCCGTCGGCAGCCGGCCGTTCGTTTCTTTGAACCGGGCGACCAGCAGGCGGCTGGAATTGAAGAAGTAATTGTTTAGGTACCATGCCGGGACTTTGCGGTCCAAATAGTCGATCAGACAGTAATTGGTACCCCCGCCGGCGTTGAAGTTGCTGTACATCTCCCAATACAGGATGAAAGGAAGGGTTTGCCCGCCGGAATTCCAACCCAGCAAACGCTGGATGTAGGACCGGATCAACGGCTCCTGGGCGGCGGTCGACTGGGAACCCCAGCCATATTCGCCAATCCAGATGCGTTCGCCGGGCACGACGCCCGCCTTGTTGGCGGGCAGCGCGGCCTGCATGTAATTCAGCGTCGCGTAAAGATCCGATGTGCTGAGATTTTGGGCGTCGTAAGAAGAATAGGAAAGGTAGTCCAGGTTCGTCACGTAAGGGATGACGTAGTTGATGACGCGCTTGTTGTTATTGGCGCCATTGTTCATGGCATCCCGCACGCGGTTGCATTCGGCATAGTTGAAGACATTGACGTTGGTGTAGACCGTGGCGGCCTTGGCATCATCCACCGCCTTCTGCCGGTTGTTCAACCAGCCGATCATGCCGGAGATGGTTGCGGCCGAAGGGTTGGTGGTCCAGCCGTTGACTTTCAGATAGCCGTCCCCTTCCCAATGGCCTAGATAGAACGTTTTTCCGGAATTGTTGTAATTGGTCAGGAAGTAGCGCGTCACGTCATACATCTCCCGGTAATCTTTCGCCCCCGCGGTGGCATTGTAACCGCTGCCCCACCACTCGTCCGAATTGGCAAACGGATACGCCCACATGATGAAATGCCGGAACGGCATGTCGAACACCTGGTGGTAGCTCGGACAATCGCGCGCCAGCGTGATCAGGTTGGTGACATTGGCAGCCAGAGTCACGCCCTCCTGCCCGGATGTGTTTGAGGCCAGGTAAAGCTTGATGGTATCGCTGCCCATGTTGGTGATGGCCTGGGCCGTTTCCACCAGCGCGGTGTCCGGTGTGAACTTGTACATCGCGTTGAAGGTTTCGGTGCCCACGCGGACATTGTACCCATCCACCGCGGGGTCAGACAACGTGGCCGCCCCCGCCAGATTTTGCGTTTGGTAAAAAATACAGGCCGCAAAAAACAACCGGAGGCCCGGCACCCGCATCCAACCAAGGCCTGAAGAGACAATCGGCATTTCCATGATGGCACGCTCAATATGGCAGCGGCGTACCGTCACTGCGCACGGAAGTATGCTTGGCGACCCACAAAATGTCCGGATTATTCAATGAAACAGGCTGCGGTTTGGCCTTTGGCTGGTAATCAACATTGTCAATGTTTTGCGGCTGCAGCCACTTATGGATTTCTGAATGGCCATCAGCAAAGGAGAATCCGCAAGAATTGCCATGGTTTTTGCCCGGGATGTCAACCCACATGGTGGCAGCGGTGGAATTGGGCATCTGCACCGCAAATGATCCGTCGTTGATGCTGTCCGGATCCTCGTCCACCATCACCCACATGTCCGAAGGTACCGGCGAGATCAGCTCGCTTTCCTTGATGTAGGTCTTAAAGGTGGGATATTTTAACCAGTCGTTTGCCTTCATATGCGGATCGGTTTCAGCCTCTCCACCAATGCCCAGCGCCGCGTTCATGGCATAGCTGCGTACGCGCGGCGAACCGGTGGCTCCTTGATCGCAGCTTTGATCCGCCGGACATTTATAAACGCTGGACGACTTGCCAAGATTGGCTGCCAGCAGGGCATACTGCGGATCGGTCAGGTAACTGGTGTTGGTATCCGCAAACGAATATGAACCGCCGTAGCCCATGTAACCGGTCACCCATGACTGGGTGGTGTCGCCGGCGCCTCCCCCGTCGTGATTCACCACAAACATTCCGTTGAAGTCGTCCGTGTACATTTTCCAGGCCAGCGCCAGCTGTTTTGTATTGTTCATGCACTGGATCCCCTGCGCCCGCCGCTTGGCGGCGCTAAGCGCAGGCAGGAGCATGGCCGCCAAGATTGCTATGATGGCTATGACCACCAACAACTCGATCAAGGTGAACCCGCTGCGAGCCGTGCTTGCCGGCCCGGGTTGATTCCTGGTGTTCATTTTCATACGTCACTTGTCCTATTCTTTGATGCGGAGAAATAGCGCCTGCTGGGTTGCGATTACCGGTACGTTTACGTTGAAATTGCCGCTGTTGTCAAACTGGTTGGTGGACAGCACGGTCCATTGCGCCATCGGCAGCGTCAAGTTGGTGGAACCCACCACATAATATGTCGCATTGGCGGATCCGCCCGCGCCGCTCAAATTTATGCTGCCTGCGGATGATCGGACTTGAATCGTCACCGGCGAGGGCGGTGTGACCACCGTGGTGGTGACGGGGGAATAGCTTTCCAGGCTGGCGTTCTGCGCCACCGTCATCCAGCTGGCCCAGACCCAGCTGGCCGAATTGGTGCCGGACTGGATGCGCGCCTCATCAATCAGTCCATTCATTTGGAATATGTTGCCGTGGAACTCGCCAAGGTATACCTCCGCATTGGTTGTAAAATCAGGCCGGATGGAGCCCGTGGTGGCGGCGATGACACCATCCACATAGAGTTGTGCCGCGCCACCAGCGCGATTGATGACCGCCGAGACGAAATGCCATTGATTGGTGCTGATGGCACCATTGCCAGTCACCAAAGTCGGAGCGGCACTGCCATTGGCCGTTTCCAAAACCAGTTCCTGATCGGTGGTTTGGTAAAAGTTGTCATATAAGGCAAACCCGTTGGAACTGCTGCCACCTTTGCTGGCCCAGATGGCTTGGATGCTGGTCGCATTCGAGGCGACGTTCACCCAGGCAGAGAGCGTGAAATAATTGCCAACGTTAACCGTTCCCGCATCAAGGTATGGCGAACCGGTAAAGCTTTCACCAGTGCCAACAATACCCGCCACCGGCGTGGGTGTGATGCCGTTGCTGGTTGTGAACTGTGTTGTCGCATCCGCAAACGGGAAACCGCTTTCCTTGAGATGATAGACCACGTCATAGGCCGGCAAACCTTCCCAAGGCTGCGGAACCCAGACGTTCGTGCCGGATGGCGGCGTGGTGGCCGCCGGATTGCCCCAATAGGCCCAGATATAGTCATTGGTGCCCGCGAGTTTCGGAACCTGCACCCAGACAACCGATTCGCCGCTGGTGTTCCATTCATCGATCTCACTGGGGATGACGCGCGTCCCGCCCGCGTCTGTGAACCGCAAGTCGCCGCCCGACGGATCGGCGAAATGGCTGTAACTGAACCCGGGCAGGCTCGTGCTCAACCGCACCAAAACCGGGAAATCAGACAACGTTTCGCCCCGGTTGTAGCCGGCAAACGTGATCTTGATGTGATCCGTATAATCCGCCGGCGTCAAGGTGGTGGTGGGCATGCCGACCACCGTGGCCGTGCCGCTCAAAGTCGGGCTGCCGGCGCTATACACGTTGGTCACTGCAAGGTAATAGGTGTTGGTGCCCAGCAATGCCCCGAAAGTATAGGTGGTATTGGTGGCGTTGGGGATGAGGGTGCCATTTTGATACCATTGATAGCTCAATGGCGGCGTA
>DATHQS010000010.1:0-18391 GCA_035482455.1 Candidatus Acidiferrales bacterium
GGCTGGGTATCACATCCGTGGTGGTCATGCTCAGCGAGCAATCGAGCACAAAGACCACATCTTCACCGACGAAAGGATTGGCATTTTCCAAGGTGCCCCATTGCGGACGCGCCAGCGCGAGACCGGCCAAGAGGACGGCCAGCACCACCAAGATATTTTTCCCCAGCCGCCGCGCCGGGCTGTGAGAGGCAGTGAGCTGGGCGATGGATTGCGGCGAAGCCATGCGGGCAAGCTGTTCGCGGCGGGCGTTCGCACCGTGCCGGTACAACAACGCCAATAATACCGGCGCGACCGCCGCCAGCCACAGCCAGCGGGGTTCGGCAAAATGAAAATCGGTCAGAATCATGGCACGCGGCGGTAACGAGTTTCCGCCAAAATCAATTCCAACGCCAGCAATCCAAGCGCGGCGAGCAGCGGCCAGTGGAAGAGCGGCTCATAGGTGGCGAAGCGGCGTTGCTTCACCTCGGATTTTTCCAAGCGGTCGATCTGGTTGTAGATGTTCTGCAATTCGCGCTGGTTGGTGGCGCGATAAAAGTGGCCGCCGGAAAGGTCCGCCATCTTGCCAAGGACGGAATAATTCGCCGGCTGCAGCAGGAGCGTGGGGATGAGGTTACCGTTGGCATCCAGCTTGAACTGGCCCGTGGCCGGGTCAAAGGCGGGCATGTTGCACGGTGCTTCGATGCCGATACCGATGGTGTAAATCCTCACGCCGAGGGCGGCGGCGAGTTGCGCGGCGGGCAACGGATCAATCTTGCCCATGTTGTTGTCGCCATCGGTGAGCAGAATCATGACGCGGCTCTTGCTGTTCGGCACGGCCTTCAGCCGCTTGGCACCGACCACGACGGCGTCGCCGATGGCGGTGCCGAGGTCGCCGATGATGCCGATGTGCAGGCGTTCCAGGTTTTCATTGAGCCAGGCATGATTCAACGTCAGCGGGCTGACCAGATACGGCACGCCCGAGAAGGCGATCAGGCCGATGCGGTCGTTCGGGCGTTTGGCGATGAAATCCTTGAGCACGCCGGAGGCGCCGGCGTAGCGCGACATCCGCTCCTCGGGCTTGCCCATGTCGGTGGCCATCATGGACCAGGAGAGATCCAGCACGAGCATGATGTCGATGCCGGGCGTTTCGGTCTCGACGTGGTAGTTGGCCAGGCGCGGTCCGGCGAGGGCGACGATGCCCAGGGCGACGACGAGCAGCCGCAAGAAAGCCAGAAAACGTCCCGCCGCGGAGCGTGCCTGCGCACCCGCAGCCCGCGCGATGTCGGCACTGGAGAAAGAGAGCGCCGAAAATTTGCCGACCTTGCCGCGCAGCAACGCATAAACCGGCAGGAGGCCGAGCAGCACCAGCAGCCAGGGGAATTGAAATTCGAATTCGCCGATCATCGCTGTGGGGTGTTGTTGGCTGCAAGCTGGGTGAGACGCGTTTCCGAACGCGTAACCAATTCGAGGGCGCGGGCAACAGCATTGACGGGAGTGGCTGGACTGGCCGGGGAAAACTTGCGGTCATCGCACTCGCGTAGAAAGCTTGAAAGGGTGCCGGCAAGCTCGCCACCAATTTTTTCATTGGTGGCGACAGTGGCGGAAAATTCTGCCGTGGTCATTTCAGCAGACGGCAGGCCAAACGCGGCGCAGATGTACCGGCGCAGGACTTGGGAGACTTCACTTAATAATTTTCCGTCTTCCGGCCGGCCCTGCAATTTTAACAATGCCAGACGCGCGACAGCTTCCGGCGGCACAATAACCGGCGTCTTGGGGCGCAACATCACGAGCAAAGACAGCCCCACAACCGCCAGGACAGCAAAACCGGACACGATGATGTCGGTTTGGTGCTGTTCCCAGAACGTCGGTGGCAGCTGGCCGTAGGCGGGCACAAGCTTGGGCAAAGCATTGGTGTCGGTTTGGGCGTGGAGGGATAAACTCGAAATCACCAACAACAGAAACGCCCAACATTCAACATTCAACATTGAACATCCAAGAGATTTGAATATCCGAGGCTGGCTTGGAAGTTGAGCGTTCAATGTTGAGTGTTGAATGTTCATCCCAATTTCATCCGCGACGCCTTCCACGGCGGATCTCAAAGAAACGCTGCAACGCCGGTGCGAACGGTTCGGTGGTCTTGAGACGCAGGGTGTCCACGCCGGTGCGGTTCAGGGCGCGGTCGAGTTCCGCCAGGCGTTCCGCATTGAGGCCGGCAAAACGCTCGCGCACGGCGCTGCGGGCGGAGTCAAGTTCCAGCAATTCGCCGGTCTCGGCGTCCTCGATGGTCACAAGGCCGGCATCCGGCAGCTCGCTCTCACGCGGGTCGTGGAGGTGCAGGCAGATGATGTCGTGGCGGGTGTTGGTGAGGCCGAGTTCGGCGATGACATCGCGCGATTGCGGGGCCGGGCCGGAGGCCGGCGCTCCGCTATGCAGGAAATCCGTGAGCAGGAAAACAATGGCGCGGCGGTGAAGGACATGGTTCAAGAAAACGAGCGACTGCGAAATATTTGTGCCGCGTTTGCGCGGTTTATGCATCAACAGTTCGCGCACGATGCGCAAGATATGGCGACGGCCTTTGCGTGGCGGGACGTACAACTCCACCTCGTCGGTGAAGAGCAACAGCGCGACCTTGTCGCCGTTCTTGGCAGCGGACATGGCGAGGGTGGCGGCGATTTCGGCGGCGAATTCGCGTTTTGTCCGATTGGCTGAGCCGAAGCTGGACGAGGCGGAGACGTCCACGGCGAGGACGGCGGTGAGTTCGCGTTCCTCGCGGAAGCGTTTCACGAACGGGCGACCGAGGCGGTGAGTGACGTTCCAGTCGATGTCGCGAACGTCGTCGCCGGGGATGTATTCGCGCAACTCCTCGAAGTCCATGCCGCGGCCCTTAAAGTGGCTCAGATACGCGCCGACCATCGTGTCGTTCACGAGGCGGTTGGTGCGCACTTCCACGCGGCGGACGGATTCAATAAGTTCGTTGATGGTCATGCAACTATGGATTTACTTGATGCTCAACGGCAATGCACCAAGACCCGTAAACGCATGGCGCGGTAGCCATCCGCATTGGCCGCGAACGTCCAATCAGGGTTGTCTTTGGGTTGATTGCCGATGCCCACATCGGCGTGCGCGCCGGCGCTCCAGTGGTTGATCGCAAACAACGTCTGCCGGGCATCATGGTTATGGATCTGCATGGAACCATAACCGTCCACCGGCCAGGTGCGTTGATCGCCAAAATCGAACACATCGCCGGAAGCATTGGGCACTCCGGCGGCATTTGGTTTGTCATAATTGTTCGGCCAAAACTCGATGTTGCCGCCAGCCAATCCCGTGCCGGTCTCGATGCCTTTCACATTGGAATATATGTCCAGGTTGGTGAGGTTCTGTTGAAAATCCGCGCCGGAGCCGAACACGGGAATACCAATCTTGCCTGGGTCAGCCGTGAACGCATCCATGGAAACATAGACTCCCTTGGTGTTAAAATCCGCGTCCTGAAGCTCGACGCAATAAGCGATGCGGTCGAAGGGCTGATTGATTTTGAGATGGTTGTCCACGTCGTACTTGATGGAGGAGCCGAGCTTGGTCAGGTCCAAATCATAAATCAGCCGGTAATCCTTTGCCTCGGGGACATTCTTGGCCAGCCAGTCGCGCTTCGGCAAATCACCGGCACGAAAGGCGCCAGCGGGCAGTCCCGCGGCATTCATCAGATTCGGCGTGGCCAGACCGCTCCAGGCAAAACGCATGGCCACCGGATGTTTCACTCCAGATGCTGAGAGCACCACGCTGGCGCCATCGATACGGGCGTCGGCCTTCACGAATCCACCTTCCTCCGCATCAATGATCTCAAACCAGTCCAAGGATTTGCCATCCCGGCCCGCCAACCCGCCATCAGCATGGTCAAAATTGACCCGGAGACTGTCGCCGGTAACGACCAGGTCTTTAAACGTGGGGCCCGAATCGACCAAATCCTTGTACCCATACGTCCGTGCCAGCGCCAGCAGGGCGAGACGGTGGCCGACAGATTGCTTGTCCCGGGGGTGGATATCCGCGAGATTCCCGACATCGTTGATAACCGCCATCCCGGTATCGGGGATGGTGCGGGCCGCAACGGTTTGGGCTTCCCAGATCTCCGCCTCCCGCTGGGGATCACCACCGTAGTTGAAGGGCGCAAGCTGCACGAAGTAAAAGGGAAAATCAGATTTGTTCCAAACCTCACGCCAACCGGTCACCAAGGCGTTCATGCGTTCTGCATACCGCATGCCCTCGCCGACGTTGGCTTCGCCCTGATACCAAATCGCGCCGCGGATGGGGAACGGCTTCAGCGGATGAATCATGCCATTGTAGAGGGCCGTGGCTTGTTGCAGATCATGCGGCGGCAGCAGTTCATCGGGATAGCCTGGCTGAGGCGGAACGATTTCCTGCGCGACGAGCGCCTTGCGCGCGGCCTGATCCCATTGCTCGACTTTATCGAGCGTCGCGGCGAGCTGTTTTTGGTGCAACGGACTATGTGGATCGCCCAACTGGATTTTTTCATATTCGGACTTCAACGCGGGCACGGCGGCGAACCCTTCCGGCGGCGTCCATGATTCGATGCGCGTACCGCCCCAATCAGCATCCACCAATCCGACCGTCACTCCCAATTTCTCATTCAATTCACGGCCAAAAAAATAAGCCGTGGCGGAGAATCCCTGCCAACCGCCTTGCGCCACCGTTTCCGGGGTGCAGACTTTCCAAGTGCCTTCCATGTCGTCCTGCGGCAGGGGCGTCCAACGGTTCTCGACCATGAGCAGGCGGATGCCGGGGTGGTTGGCGGCGGCAATCTCTTCCTTGGCGTTGTTGGCCAGGCCCAGGCCCAGCTCCATGTTTGATTGGCCGGAACACAGCCAGACCTCGCCGATCATGACATCATCAAACGCAACCGTGCTCGAACCGCTCACGGTGAACTGATAGGGACCGCTTGCCTTCATGGCGGGCAACACCACTTTCCACTCGCCACGATCATTGGCGCGGGTGGATTTGGTGGTTTCACCCAGTTGCACTTTGATTTCTTCATCAGGCTTGGCCCATCCCCAGATGGTGAGGGGCTTGTCCTGTTGAAAGACCATGTGGCTGCCGAAAATATGCGGCAGGCGGATTTCAGCGTGTGCAACCGATACAGTCCAGAGACAGCCGAGAAAGAGCAGCAGGGCCAGCCGGGTGAAACGTTGAGCCGGGCGGATGAATGATGGTTTCATTTGTGAGAATATTTGCGATTTACGATATACGATTTACGCGCGGATATATTATTTGAAACGCATACTGGCAGATTTGACGCCGCGTTCCCCCTCACCCTGACCCTCTCCCGCCGGGAGAGGGAACAGCCGTTGGATACGTGCTGATCATTGAGCGTCAAAGAGCAGAAGTCAGCAACGGATTCACCGATGGGCGAAAACATGCCGATCGCCGCGTCTTTCACAAGGCGATTGGTGCGCAATTCCACGCGGCGGATGGATTCGAGAAGTTCGGTGAGGGTCATGCAGAATTATTTGAAAGGACTTTTGCCTTCAATGTAAACGTAGCGATTCGTTGTCCCCAAAGGTGAATTTCTGAATTCAGCTTCTTCTTTTTCGAACTTGGGGTTATTCAAATCCATGTAATACCTAAACGACTTATCGAATCCTTCGGCATGAATAATAATTTTGTTTCCATCAATCTTTTCCACAACTTCAGACATGTCGGGACTATTTGTTCTTATATTGCTTCCAATGTGGCTATCGTATGCTGGAAAGTGGATTTCAGTTTTGGTTTTCAAATTTACGATGTGAACCGTTGCCTGCCCGCTGTCATAGTCTCGTCCCGTAACAAAAAGAATTGAGTTCTTTTCTGGAATCGAGAGGTAAAATGGATTGAAGCCTCGAACTTCGGAGTATTTTATGCCACAAACGGTCATTTCATAATAACCATGCGAGGTGTGAACATTCACCAAATTGGCTGTGTCTTTGAAAGAGACGGTAACGTTTTTGTCGGAGTAAGCGACTTTTGTCGTTTTTATGCAGCCAACGAATATCAGGCTGGACGCAGCAACCAAGATTGTTTGCTTGAAGAAAGTTGACATTGGATTTTCACGGTACCGGCACGGCATTAAAAACCTTTTTGATGATCGCATCCGTCGTCACCGCTTGGGCCTCGGCTTCGTAGGTGAGGATGATGCGGTGGCGGAGGACGTCGGGGCCGATGTTTTTCACGTCCTCGGGGATGACGTAATCGCGGCCTTGGAGCAGAGCCCACGCTTTCGCGGCGAGGGTGAGGAAAATGGTCGCACGCGGGGAGGCACCGAACTGGATGAAATGTTTCACGTCCAATTTGAAATCCTGCGGCTTGCGCGTGGCGAAGACGATCTTGACGATGTAATCGCGGATCTTGTCGTCCACGTGGATCTGGTCCACGAGCTTGCGGGTGGCAAGGATCTCATCGAGCGAGACGACGGGTTGCACGGGCTGTTCGGGGCTGGTGAAGGCCATGCGGTCGAGAATCTTGCGCTCATCGGCCTCGTTGGGGTAATCGAGGATGACCTTGAACATGAAGCGGTCCACCTGCGCCTCGGGCAGCGGATAGGTGCCTTCCTGGTCGATGGGGTTTTCCGTGGCGAGCACTAGGAAGGGCGACGGGAGCTTCATGGTTTCGCCGCCGAGGGTGACCTGCCGCTCCTGCATGGCCTCGAGCAACGCGCTCTGGACCTTGGCGGGGGCGCGGTTGATCTCATCGGCGAGGACGAAGTTGGCGAAGATGGGGCCGCGCGTGGCGTGGTACTTACCGTCCTGCGGATTGTAGATGAGCGTGCCGACGATGTCCGCCGGGAGCAGGTCGGGCGTGAACTGGATGCGGTTGAACTTGGCCTGCACGGCGGTGGCCAAGGTGCGGACGGACAAGGTCTTGGCGAGGCCGGGCACGCCTTCGAGCAGGACGTGGCCGTTGGCGAGGAGGCCAACCAGCAAACGTTCGACGAGCGCCTCCTGCCCAACGATGACATGGCCGATTTCCGCGCGCAGCTTGGCGATCCAGGCGTTGGTGGCCGCAACCTGATCTTTCAAGGGTGAATTCATGCGGCGAGAATCTATGCCGCAAGAGGCTGCGACTCAAGCGCAGGCTTGGGGAAAACAATGGTGATTTTGATGAATGGCAAATGTGGCAGGCAGAAAAAATCGAGGACGAGGACGAGAACGAGGGCGAGGAGGATTTTCGGCAGACTGCCCCAAGGGGCAGTTGTAGGCGGGCAAGGCTCGCTGATAGGGTTTGCCATATAACCACCCAACGGATATGACCAACCTGTTTTTTGAAAGAATACAGATTTCGGACATCACACCTGACGATGCTCAGAAAGAACCGGCACCGCATGGGAAGTCCCAATTTTTCATGACGCTGATCGGGGCGCTGTTGATTCTTTCGGCGGTGGGAGCGGCACTATTTGTGAATACCGGCCAAGGTCGCCAAGGTGAAAGCGCCGCCAGCCAGGGCCCGGCGAAGCCCGCGCCTTTGGACCTGTTTCCTTAAAAACTCTTCAAATCCTTACGGTTTCCACTTCAGGCGGTAGAACGCCGAGGAGGGCGGACCGCCCAAATCCGTGAAGCGATCAGCAATGGACATGGCACCATTCCCGGAGACGGTGTTGGTGGAGATGTCCACCCACGTCAGAAAATTCACCGAGCGCTGTATGATGTAGGTATATCCGGGAATGCCGTGGCAGGTCAGCAGGTTGGTGCCGCCGGTGGGAGCCAGGCTCATGTTCTGCCCGGTGAACGGCGCAAGCACGGAGGCCACCGTCACCTGCCCTGTGGCCGAACCGCCATGGTCATCGGCCACGACATAGCTGAAACGGTCGGTCACCATGTTCGTGTTGCGGAAAAGGATGTAGGTCGAGTTCGTGGGCGAGACCATGCCGTTGGTGCTGACACTTACGCCCGTCAACGTCACGGGATCACCATCAGAATCCACCACGGCGGTGAGCAGGTCGCTAATCTTCACCTTCAGGGAAACACCGTTGGTCACGGAGAAGGTGAAAAAGCCGGTGAGTGGCGGATGATTTGTGACGACCTGAGCGAGCGAGTTGGTGATGCCGGCATAATTGCCATCGCCACTGTAGATGGCGGTGATCGTGTTGGTACCGCGCAGGAGATTGCTGATGCTGCCGCTGGTGAACGCGCCGCCGGACAGGGAGCCGGAATTGAACGTCACGCCATTCGTAAAATAAGTGACCGTGCCGGTGGCATCCGCCGGGAGGGTTTCGGTGAACGAAATATTGTCACGGAAACCGGAAGGGTTTTCCGAGGAGGTCAGGGAGCCGACCGTGGCCCCGGCAGTGATATTGGCAGTGGTGCTGGCGGTGGTGTTGCTCAGCGAGTAATTGCCGGAATCCGTGCCGGAAATAAAAATGTCCAGGACATTGACCGTTTTGCCGTTGCCCACCGAGCTGCTGGTGTAACTGGCGCTGCCGTAGCTGGCGGTGAGAACATCGCCGGAGACGCGATTGTCCGCGAGCGTGGCCGTGGCGGTGGTGGTGCCATCGTAAACTTTGTTCACGCCAGTGGCGGTAACGATGAGTGAGCGCGTTGTGATGGCGGCGGTGGTGCTGGTGTTGGTGCCGGCCAAGGTGTAGTTCGAGGCGTTCGCGCCGGTGACATTGATGCCGATGACGGTGATGGTTTTGCCGCTGCCCACGCGCTTGTCGCTGAAACTGGCGTTGGTGTAGCCAACGGTGATGACATCGCCAGCGAGCCGGTTGTCTGACAAGGTGACCGTGGCGTTGGTGGTGCCGTCGTAAATCTTATCCTGCCCCGTGGCGGCCACATTCAAGGTGCGGCCGGTAATGTTGGCCGTGGTGCTGGCGGTGGTGCCGGTCAACGAGTAGTTCGCCGCATCGCCGCCCGTAACCTGGATACCAATGACGTTGACGGTTTTGCCAGGGCCGGCATTTTTATCCGTGAAACTCGCGCTGGTGTAAGTGGCGGTCAAGGCATCGCCGGAAACACGGTCATCATTCAGGGTGACGGAGGCGTTTGTGGTGCCATCGTAAGCCTTGCTCACACCAGAAGCCGTCACTGTCAGGCTACGAACCGTGATGTTCGCGGGCGTGGTGGCGGTGGTGTTGCCCAAGGCATAATTCCCAGCGTCAGGCCCGGCCAGGGAAATACCCGTCACCGCAACGGTTTTGCCGTTACCGACGTTTTTGTTGCCGAAACTGGCGCTGGTATAAACGTTCGTAAGATTGTCACCCGTCAGGCGGTTGTCGGTCAATGTGACCGTGGCGTTGGTGGTGCCGTCGTAAGTCTTGTTCTGCCCGGAGGCCACGACGATCAGGGTGCGGCTGGAAATGTTTGCCGTGGCAGTCACGGTCGGGCTCGCGGGCGCGTAGCTGTCGGAATCCGGGCCGGTGATGACAAGGCCGAACACGCTGATGGTCTTGTTGGTGCCGACGTTCTTGTTGCTGAAACCGGCGCTGCTGAAACTCACCGTGATGTCGTCGCCGCCCAGCCGGTCATCAGCGAGCGTGACGGTGGCGTTGGTGGTGCCGTCGTAGGGTTTGTTCTGGCCAGTGGCGGTGATGTTCAGCGGACGCGCAGTGATATTGGCCTGGGCGTGCGCCGTGGTGGCGCTCACGGTGTAGTTCACCGCATCCGGGCCGCTGATGGCGATGCCGCTGACGCTGATGGTTTTGCTGTTACCGACATACTGATCGGAGAAAGTCGCGGCAACATAGGTATCCGTGATGCTGTCGCCAGCGAGATGGTTGTCGGACAACGTGACGGTCGCCGTGACCGTGCCATCGTAAGGCTTGTTCTGGCCCGTGGCCGCGATATGCAAGGTCTTGGCGGAAACATTGGCGGTCGTGGTGGCGGTGGTGTTGGACTGGGTGTAATTGTTGGCATCGGTGCCGGTGATAAAAAGGTCGTCGACAAAGACCGGCTTGTTGGTGCCGACATTTTTATCGGCAAAGCTGGCGGTATCGTAGAAATCCGCCACGTCATCGCCGCCAACCTTGTTGTCACTCAACGTCACGATGGCATTGGTGGTCGCATCGTAGGTCTTGTTCACGCCGGTGGCGGTGATGACCAGGGAACGGGCGGTGATGTTCGCGCTCAGGGTCGGCTGGGTTAGCGTGTAATTAGACGCCGCACTGCCGGTGAGCGTCAAGCCGCTGACAGAGACGGTTTTGCCGTTGCCGACGTTTTTATCATTGAAGCTGGCGGTGTAACCGTTGGTGACCAGGGTGACATTGCCCACGTCACCGGGATCCACGCCGTTGAGGACGGCGCTGCTGAAATTCACCGTGGTTGAAGCGGTGCGATCGTAGGTCTTGCTGGCGGCTGACAGGCCGGAAAGCGTGAGCACCGACGCGGATGCCGTCACAACTCCCAGCAAACTCGCCAGAAGAAACGCACCCAAAACAAAGAATATTTTTCGCATAAGCCGATGTACGCCACCCTAAATAAAAGCGATCACGCGGCTTGGACAGACCGCGTCGCTGTTTGCTATCGGCTAAAATTCTGACGGCTTGAGGGGGAAAATGGGGATGATGAGGACAATTCCTTGAAACGTTTGGGCCCGACCGGCGTCCAAATAAAGAAGGAAAGGCATGAAAAGCCGGCATTTAATCCTAAGCACAACCCGAAGCAGGCGGGGGTTTACGCTGATTGAGCTGCTCGTGGTCATCGCCATCATCGCCATCCTGGCGGCGCTGCTCCTGCCCGCCCTTGGCTCCGCCAAAGAACGCGCGCGGGTCATCAGTTGTACCGGCAATTTTCACCAGATCGGCCTGGCCCTCGCGGTTTACGTGAATGAGAACCAGGATCGCCCGCCGTCCGCGCTCAATTTCGGCGTGCCGGTGAATGGCATTGCCCAGGCGGCGGCGGATTCGACCTATGACTATACTTACGGCTATGTCGCCAAACTGCTGGGGATTTCCAACCCGCGGGTGTTTTGGTGCCCGTCCGACAAAATCAACCCCATTCCCACCGGCCAGCCCGCCGATACGAATATCACTTCCGCGACCTTCCGTTATCTCGTCTGGCAACAAAGCTGTCAGGTGCCGAACCTGAAAACGACGCTGTTTTGCAATCCCCCGGCGCAAGTCGTCTATCATGAATTCAATGACAATCATTTCCGTCGTACCGCGCAGCCGTTTGCGATGCAACCGACGCTGGTCGCGGCGGCGGCCGACGGCCATGTCCAGACCTGGAAAGTGATTTTCCGCCAAAATCTGCCCAGCCATTTGTACGATCCGAACTGGTTTTCCTACGGACCCAATGGCTTGAACAACGACGCCCCCAACACCGGCGGTGATGTCCGGACGGGAAGTGATAATCTGTGATTGGCCCGATTTGGGCCGGTCCTGGAACAAACCACTAATACCCGTCAAATCGCCAGGAGCAGGCGTTTGATTTCCTTGAGGCGGGCCTTGGGGTCTTTTTTGGTGAGGCGCGGGAACTTGCCGCCGAGCGTGATGAAGTCGCCGGCGCGGACGAGCTTCAGTTTATCCTCCTCGACCTCGATGGTGGTGACGTTCTTTTCGCTGGCGAGAATCTTCAGTTCGCCGACGGCCAGCAGGAGTTCCACGGGCGGCGGCAGCGGGCCAAAGCGGTCACGCAGTTCCTTCTGGAGGGCGTCGAGCAGGGGTTTTTCGTTCGCCTGGGCGAGTTTGCGGTAGATCTCGATCCGGTGATGCGGCTCGGTGACGTAGTTCTCCGGCAGTCCCCCGCCCTCGCCGAGGAAATCCAGCGCGACGCGGACTTCCACGCGGGGCTTCACCTTCTCGCCCTTCAACGCGCCGACGCTTTGCTTGAGCAACTGGCAGTAGAGTTCGAAGCCGACGGCAGTGATGTGGCCGCTCTGTTCCGCGCCAAGGAGGTTGCCCGCACCGCGAATCTCGAGGTCGCGCATGGCGATCTTGAAGCCGCTGCCGAGCGAGGCGTATTGCTTCATGGCGCTGATACGTTTGCGCACCTCGGTGAGCATACGCGCGTGGCGCGGCAGCAACAGATAGGCATAGGCCTGATGCTTGTAGCGCCCGACGCGGCCGCGCAACTGGTAGAGTTCGCTGAGGCCGAAGCGGTCGGCGCGGTCGATGATGATGGTGTTAGCGTTCGGGATATCGAGGCCGCTCTCGATGATGGTGGTGGAGAGCAGGACATCCGCCTCACCGTTGACGAACTTGGTCATCACCTCTTCCAAATCGTCCGCATCCATCTGACCGTGGCCGACGACGATGCGGGCATCGGGCAAAAGCGATTGCAGCTTGGCCTGCATGGCGTAAATGGTCGTCACGCGGTTGTGCAGGAAGAAGGTCTGGCCACCGCGCTGGATTTCGCGCTGGATGGCGTCGCGGATGAGGCGTTCGTCGTATTGGGTGGCGGTGGTCTCCACGGGCAGACGGTCGTGCGGCGGCGTCTGGATGGTGCTCATGTCGCGCGCGCCGGTGAGCGCGAGGTAAAGCGTGCGCGGGATGGGCGTGGCGCTCAAGGTGAGCACATCCACCATCGTACGCAGGCGCTTGAACTTTTCCTTGTGCATTACGCCGAAGCGCTGCTCCTCGTCGATGACGACAAGGCCGAGGTCCTTGAAAGCGATGTCGTCCTGCACGATGCGGTGCGTGCCGATGACGATGTCCACGGCGCCGGCAACGAGATCCTTGACGACGTTCGTCTGCTCGCGTTTGGTGCGGAAGCGCGAGAGCAGTTCGATGCGGATGGGGTAATCCGCCATGCGTTCGCGAAAATTATTGAAATGCTGCTGCGCGAGCACGGTCGTGGGGACGAGGATGGCAACCTGCCGGCCATCCATCACGCACTTGAACGCAGCGCGGATGGCGACCTCGGTCTTGCCGAAGCCGACGTCACCGCAAATGAGGCGGTCCATGGGCTTGGGGCGTTCTTGATCGGCCTTGGTCTCGGCGATGGCGCTGATCTGGTCGCGCGTTTCCTCGTAGATGAAGGCGCTTTCGAATTCGCGCTGCCATTGCGTGTCCGGCTTGCAGGGATGGCCGGGCTGGGTTTCGCGAACGGCCTGTATGCGGAGGAGTTCCGCGGCGACATCGCGCACGGCTTTCTCGGTCTGCTCCTTGGCCTTGGCCCAGCGCGTGCCGCCGAGCTGGTTCAACGGCGGATTGGCCTTGCCGGCGCCGACGTATTTGCTGACGAGGTGCGCCTCGCTGACGGGGACATAGAGTTTTGGCTTTTCCTCGCCGGCATTCGCGGGGGCGTATTCGATGACAAGACATTCGGTTTCTGACGTTGTCTGGGCGGGGCCGTGACGTCCGCCGGCGCCGGCGGGCAGATTTTTTAGGCCGAGATAACGGCCGATGCCGTGCTGGAGGTGGACGACGAGGTCGCCAAATTCCAAATCGGCGAAATCGATTTCCATCGCAGAGCGGACGGCGCTGGCGTGCGGGGATTTTAATCTACGTGGACGGAGGACCTTGTAGCGGCCGAAAATCTCTGCGTCAGTGACGACGACGAGCTTCAGTTCTTCGCAGATGAAACCGCGGGCGAGCGAGCCGAGCTGGACATGCGGGCGGTTGTCGTCGGTGAGGTTGAGTTCCTTCCAGACTTCCTCGAAGCGCTGGCGTTCGCCGTCGTTGTTGCAAAAGACGTGAACGCGGTATTCCTGGCGGAGCCAGCGGTGCAGCTGGCGGAAAAATTCGCGGCGCTGCATCTCGGCGATCTGCGGCTCGGGGGCGCGCTCGGCGAGCGGGCGGAAGGCATCGAGGGTTTCGAAGTTGGGAATGACCTCATCAGTGGCGCGTTCATCGGTCAGTTCGATGGAGGTCAAGGCGTGGCGGTTCAACTCGACGAGGAAATCCGGCCAGGAGATGAAGAGCGCGTCGTTCGCGGGGATTTGTTGCGCGTAGGTTTCGGCATGGACGGCGAGGGAGTCAGGCTCGCAGAGGAGAAAAATGGTTTCCTTCGAGAGATGATCGAGGAGCGTGGAGGGCGTTGATGAACTTGCGGGCGGGCCGCCCGCGCTCCGTTTTAGGATGCCGAGTTCACCGGCGGGCGGGAGCGTGACGGCGGTGATCTCTTCGCGGGAGATTTGGGTGAGCGGGTCGAAGTAGCGGAGGGATTCGAGGTCGTCGCCGAAAAATTCGAGGCGCACAGGCCAGGGACTGGTGGGCGGATAGATGTCCACGATGCCGCCGCGCAGGGCGATCTCACCGCGCTGTGTGACCTGCGCCTCGGGTTCGTAGCCCTGGGCCTCGAGCCATTCGATCAAATCCAACGGGGCAATCTTGTCGCCGCGGTTGAGTTGGCGGAGGCGGGATTGGAGGTCGGCCGGGGCGAAGGTTTTTTGGAGGAGCGCGGTAACGGTTGTAACTACTAGTTTTGAATTTTCAGTTTTTAATTTTGAGTTATCGGACAGCGCAACCAAGGTTTGGAGGCGGTCGCTGATGACGTCGGCGTGGGGGAGCTTGTCCTCGTGCGCCAAAATTTCCCAGGCCGGGTAAAAGAGCGGTGAAGCGGCGAGCCACGTTTCCAGGTCCTGCTGAAAGCTTTCCTGGGCTTTGAGGTTTTCGGTTACGACAACGAGCGGGCGGTTGGGAAAAAGATTTTGCAACAGCGCGACGATGAAGGGGTGGGCGGACGGGGCGAGGCCGGAAAAAGACAGCGCTCCGCCAGGCTCCAGGCGCCGGACGAGGGCCGTCACAGCGGGAGCTTTCAGGATGTCAGCGAACAATTTGCCTGTCGCTGACGAAGACTCGTTCGGCAGCAAGCGGGGAGAAAGTCGCAGCGAATGGGGGCGGCGTCAATAAATCACTTGTCTATCCCCATAACCCACTGATTAACTTGCTTATGGGCTCCACAATGCGCATGAAGCGGCAACTCACAACGGCGTTCGTTTGCTTCGACTGCCGGATGGTTTTCAAGCGACCATCTCATCAGCGAGTTGGCAATGCTTACATAGCATTGGATTATGTCCCTGAATGTCCACATTGTCAGACTGCGTTGCACAGAGTCGGCGACGCGTTTCGAGCACCTCCGAAAGTGGATTTAGCCGCTTGGATGAAAGTTAGAAAAGAAATCTTTCAAGGGCGAACGTTCATTCGAGATGAGGGATTCGGACGTCCACCAGTACGTTCGAAGCCCCAGCGCACTCCCAAAGGAATTCGTTCACTTTTTCAACTCCCAGCCAGAAAGAGGCATAAGAAAGCCAACAAGGCACCTTAGCAAATTTGTGGGCGCTAATCGGACGGCATGAATTTATTCATGCCAGCCTTCGGCCATGAAGAGGTGGAGGTTTTCCTGGAATTTGGGGAGGCCGTCGTCGGGCATTTGGACGGGATTAAAATGGTTGCTGTGTTTGGCGATCAGATAGGAAGTGCGCCAGACCCAGGAGCCCATGTACGGGAGGTCGGACCAGCCGTAGCCGGGGAGCGGCGCGGCGGGCAGCACAGGCGGGACCGAGGAAACATCCGGCGGCCATTCCAACTGGCCGACAATCCACACGCGGTGGCCGGAGCGGAGAGTGGCGGTGATCTTGTCCAGCACGGGAGCGAGGGAGTTGGTGTCCTTCATGCTGTCCAGAACGAGGTCGTAGCGGTGCAGCGTGTGGTCGGCGAGCGGCGGGAGGGTGTTCCAAGCGGCCGGGCCGGGATAGTAGCGGGAGAAGGAAATGCCGCAATACCACGGGGTGACGATGACCAAATCCTGCGGGCCAGCCGCGGCGGCGACGTGGTCGGCAAGCCGGTCGACATTGGTGAGTTGGCCGCGCAGGTTGGAAGCGGTCATGGGCAAGGCGGCGAGCGCGGTGCCGATGAGCAGGCCGAAGGCGGTCACGCGGACGAGGCGGGGAAATTGCGCGAGCGGGATGCCGAAATCGAAACACGCGGCGGCGAGCGCGAGTGGCGGCAGGAAATACCACGGGCGCGCACCCGCCGCGGCGAACCAGAGAAAGCAAAGAAATAACGCAATGACCGAGATGAGGGTCACACCGGCGAAGAGTGACAGGTCGGGGCTGGCATCCGGTTTGGATGATTTTTTGGCGAACAGCGACCAGAGGGTGAAACCAATGACGAGGACGGCGAGGATTTTCCAGACGGTGGAGAAAGCCTCGAAGGGATATTGGGTGGCGGATTCGAAATTGATGTTAGTTACGAACATGGAAAAGCCGCGGCGCAATTCGACGGCGGCCTGCGGGAGGGCGGCGAGGCTGGCATGATAAGGCAGCAACGACAGCGCGGCGATACCGCCGGCGCAGAGGACTTTCCACGCGGAACCCGGCTCCTTGCGACGGGCGCAGACCGCGAAGGCGCCGAGACAAACAGCGAGGACGAGGA
Source organism: Candidatus Acidiferrales bacterium (assembly GCA_035482455.1). GTDB lineage: Bacteria > Verrucomicrobiota > Verrucomicrobiia > Limisphaerales > UBA11358 > UBA11358. The sequence goes on from DATHQS010000010.1 coordinate 16,277, forward strand.
CGGAATTTTGATAGAGCGTCTGTACGGCCAGCACGGCGGTGAGCGCGATGAGGCGGGCGCGGGCCCAGCCCGGCTCCTCCAAAAACGACCACGTGGCGGCGAGCATGAATACCATGAACGCGGAGCCAAGGCCGTAGGCGCGCAAGGAATCGCCGCAATAGATCAGGAGCAGGTTCAGGCCGAAGAGGACAAGGCTGAACAGCGGCGGGCGGGACGTGGCGCGGGCAACGGCCCAAAAGGCGGCGATGATGGCGAGCCCGCCGAACATCCCGAGCAGGCGCAGCCACAGGTCCGAGCGGTCGAGCGCGGACCAGCCTTTGACGAGCAACGGCTGGAGGACCGGAAAGGTGTCGTGCGTGAGGGCGGCGAAGGACGGGGATTGCGCGAGGTTGACGCTGTTGACCTCGTCCCGCCAGAGCGCGCCGGCGTGGCGCCAAAATTCCACGTGGAGGCAGACGATGACCGCGGTGATGAGCACGGCGGCCACCCATTCGCTGCGGAGTTCTTTTTCGGGTTTCATCGGCGTTGATAGATCTCCAAGGCACTGCCGTAGGTCTTCGGATAGTGCGAAGCGTAGTCAGGACCGAGGGCGATGATGGTGTTGGTCGCGGAGACGATATCGGTCACGCCGACGCGGGTGTAGTTGGTCTGGTAAGCATCCCACCAGCGGAAGAGTGTGGGGTCGGAATCCGGCTGGATACCGGTGGACAGGTTGTTTTTGACGAAGACGATGAACATCGGTTTGACCGCTTCCAGGTCGCCAATCATCTGGCGCTGCATCTGCAGGGCGAAGGGCTGCGATTCCATGAGCGCGTAGGTGTAGATAAAACCGGAGGCGGAATGGCGGTGGGCGAGGAAATAAATCTCGGGCTCGGAGCCAAGGACGGCCATGGGCGCATCGGGCGGGGAATTTTCGCGGATGTATTGCGCGACGATCTCCGCCTCGGGCAACGGGTCAGGGCCGTACAGGCCGTGTTTGACATCGCTGGTACCGCGGATGACTTCATGCAGCGGCTGGATAAACCAGACGCCGGACAACGTGAAGACGGTCGCAACGACAATAATCACGTAGGCGATGGCGGGGCATTTTTGGGTCCACAATTTTTGCAGGCCGCTGATGGCCGCACCGGCGAGCAGCGCGAGCGCGGGCAGCAGGATGAGGAAATAGTGTTTGCGGAAAAAGAAATCCGGACAGACGGCGAGCGCGGAGGTGAGGCAGAAACCAAAAATCCAAGCGCGCGAACCTCGCCAACGCGGGTCGCGCTGAACCAGCACCAATCCGACCAGCGCCAAGACCGGGAACATGAAAACCTTGCCCATCGCCCAATGAACACCTTGCGCGAAGGTGTTGGGCGCGTAGGACAGCGGGACGGCGGAGGCGTATTCGCGGGCGTAGTCGAAGGTCCAGAACTTGAAGGTGGCAAAGACGCCGGCGTGCCAGAGCCACAGGCAACAGAGCGCCAACGGCAGGAGCATCATCATGGCGCAGAACACGACGGAGAGGAGGTTTTTGGCGACGCAATTTTTACGGTCGAGAAACTTTCCGAAGGCGAAGGCCAGACCGGCCCAGGCGGCGATGAGGGCGGCGTGTTGTTTCATCAACACGGCGACGCCGAAGCAGAAGGCGAAGGCGGCGATGCGCGGCCAGGTTTCCTTTTGGCGCGCGAACCACATGAAACAAAGGCCGGCAGTCAGAAAAAAGGCGCAGAAGTGGGTGGCGTGACCGGCGAGGCCAAGCATGCTCGGGCTGGCGGCGAGGATGACGTAACTGCCGGCGGCGACGGCCCCGGCGGTTTCATCCAGCATTTTTTTACCGAGCCAGAAAAGCATCAGCGCGGTGGCCGTGGTCATGAGCAACAGGCCAAGGTGAATGCCCACAGGGGTTTGACCGAACACGGACATGATGGCAGCGTAGGCGAGATAGGTGCCGGGAAATTTCATGTTGTAGGCCAGTTCGTACGGCGGGATGCCTTGGAGGAGCAACTGGCCGGCGTAGGCGTATTCGCCCTCGTCACGCTCGAGGGCCACGGGGAGGAGGCGGTAGCGCAGCATGCCGGCCAGCAGCAGCACGATGCCCAGCGCCACCCAGACGGAATAGTCACGCTGAGCGGCCGA
>DATHQS010000011.1:0-2124 GCA_035482455.1 Candidatus Acidiferrales bacterium
CCCGCCGGCCTGAATGTGGGTGTGGGCTATGATGCCTCGGCCTACGTCAACAATGCCATCCACGACGTTACCCACACCCTGATCGACACGCTGCTGATCGTGGTGGTCGTGATTTTTCTTTTTCTCGGCTCGTTCCGCTCGGTGCTCATCCCCGTGATTGCGATCCCAGTGTCGTTGATCGGCGCAATCTTTCTCATGCAGGCGTTTGGCTTCACCCTCAACCTGTTGACGCTTTTGGCCATCGTCCTTTCGGTCGGCTTGGTGGTGGACGACGCCATTGTCGTGGTCGAGAATGTCGAACGGCACCTGCGCGAAGGAAGAACGCCGGTGGATGCGGCCCTCCTCGGCGCCCGCGAACTGGTCGGCCCGATCATCGCCATGACGGTCACGCTGGCGGCGGTCTATGCGCCGATCGGCCTGCAGGGCGGCCTGACCGGCGCGCTTTTCCGCGAGTTTGCGCTGACGCTGGCCGGCGCCGTCACGATTTCGGGCGTCGTTGCCCTGACCCTGTCCCCGATGATGTCAGCCAGGCTCCTGCGCAGCGCGGCGGAAGAGGACAAAGGCTTTGCCGGATGGGTTAATCATCGCTTCGACCACCTGCGGGAGGCTTATGGCCGCGTGCTTATGGGCACACTGCACGCCCGGCCCTACGTTTATGCGGTCTGGATCACCGTCAGCTTGTTGACGATCCCAATGTTCAGGCAATCGCCGAAAGAACTCGCGCCCAACGAGGATCAAAGCGTTCTTTTTAGTCCGTTGAGTTTCGCCGCCAACGCATCTGCGGATCAAAGAAGTCAGTTTGCCCATGCGGCCGACAAGGATTTTCTCAGCACGCCGGAGGCCGAAATCACGTTCCAGCTTTTGTTTCCGCCGTCCGATCCATTTGCGGCTGCGCAGGGGGTGGACGGCTTTGGTGGCATGGTCTTGAAACCGTGGGGCGTGCGTAAGCGCACGGTTTTCCAGATTCTGCCGGAAATTTTCATGAAGCTTTATGCGATTCCGGGCGTAAGGGCCCCTGTCTTTACACCGGCTCCCCTGCCGGGTGGCGACAACTTCCCGGTCGAATTTGTCATCACTTCAACGACTGAAGCCGATCGTTTGTTGCCGCTCGCCCAGCAAATATTGGGGAAGGCGATGCAGAGCGGGGTGTTTAATTATGCCGACATCGACCTGAAGTTTGACCAGCCACAATCCGAAATCATCATCGACCACGACAAAGCCGGTGCGCTCGGCCTGAACCTGGCCCAAGTGGGTTCCGATCTCGGCGCGGCGTTGGGTGGAAATTATGTGAACTGGTTCAATATTTCCGGCCGCAGCTACAAGGTCATTCCTCAGATCAAGCGGGTTGATCGCCTCAATCCGGATCAACTCCAGAATATTTATATCACCGGGCCCAATAGCCGGCTGGTGCCGCTGAGCACCATTGCCACGATCAAGAACACGACCGTGCCACGCTCGCTCAACCGCATGCAGCAGCTCAACTCGGTCGAAATTGACGGTATTCCGCGCGGTCCACTGGATCAGGTGCTCAGCGTGCTGGAAAAGGCCGCCCACGATGTTCTCCCGCCCGGTTATTCCATCGATTACCGGGGCGAGTCCCGCCAACTCCGCCAGGAAGGCAACAAGTTCCTGCCCGCCTTCATGCTAGCCGTTGTCCTTATTTTCCTCGCGCTCGCGGTGCAGTTTAATTCCTTCCGTGATCCGCTGGTGATCCTGGCCGGCTCCGTGCCGCTCGCGATGTTTGGCGCGCTCGTCTTCACGTTTTTGAAGATGCCCAATCCAAACATTCCATTCTGGACCGATGGCTGGACCACGACGTTGAACATCTACGCTGAGGTCGGACTTGTCACGCTGGTCGGCCTGATCGCCAAAAACGGCATCCTCATTGTCGAGTTTGCCAACAAGCTCCAGGAGCAGGGCAAAACCAAGCTTGTCGCCGTGCATGAAGCGGCCATGACGCGCCTGCGGCCGATTTTGATGACCAGCGTGGCCACCGTGGCCGGCCATTTCCCGCTTACGCTTGTCACCGGCGCCGGCGCCGCCGCCCGCAATAGCATCGGCCTTGTGCTGGTGGGCGGCATGTCCATCGGCACGGTCTTCACGCTCTTCGTCCTGCCCTCGATT
>DATHQS010000012.1:0-27723 GCA_035482455.1 Candidatus Acidiferrales bacterium
GCACCATTTCGCCAAGAAGCTCGCGCCGACGGACAAGATTTTTGTCTCCGCCATCGAGCATCCCTGCGTGGATGATTCCTCAAAGCATTATTTCGGCAAGCGCGTGAAAAACATCCCGGTCACGCACGATGGCGTGATCGACATGGACTGGCTCACGATGGAATTTGCGGATGAACGCCCCGGCCTCGTCGCCGTGATGGCCGCGAACAACGAGACCGGCATCATCCAGCCATGGCAGGAAATCCTCGCGATGTGCCAGGCCTACGAGGTGCCCTTCTTCACCGACGCCGTGCAGTTCATCGGCAAGCTGCCCTGCAAGGGCCTCGGCGATTGCGATTATGTCAGCGGCGCGGCGCACAAGTTCGGCGGCCCGCGCGGCGTGGGCTTTTTAAAGATTCCGCACCGCAGCCACCTCACCCCCCTGCTCCTTGGCGGGAAACAAGAAGGCGGCCGGCGTGCCGGCACGGAAAACGTCGCCATCATCGCCGCCATGATGGCCGCGCTCGAAGTGCGGGAGAAACAGATTTCCCGCAGCGAACATCTCCTGCGCAAGGTCTGGCGCGATAATTTTGAGGCCCAGTTCCTCCGTGCCATGCCCGGCGCGACGATTCTCGGCCACAACCAGCCGCGCCTGTGGAACACCGTCTCCACGCTCATGCCGGATGGCGACCGCAAATCCCAGTGGGTCATCCGCCTCGACAAGGCCGGCTTCGCCGTCAGCACCGGCTCGGCCTGCACCACCGGCAAGGAGGAACCGTCGCACGTGCTGTCCGCGATGGGTTTCAAAGCCGCGCACGCCCAGCGCGCCGTGCGCTTCAGCGCCGGCTGGGAAACGACCGAACCGGAATGGGACGCGTTGCTCAAGGCCATCGTGAAGGTACATGGGGAGATGCAGCATAAGGCCTGACGATGAACCCCGTCACCCGCACCCGCCTCCTGTTGCTCGCCATCCTGCTCTTTCCCGTCATCGTGATGGCGCTGTTCTGGTTTTTCGGCCGGGACCCGGAAAGCGCCGAGTCCACTTTGCCGGTGATGCCGCCGCGCTAATGGGAAGTGATGCCAGCGAGGAGAGGTCAGGCTGCGGTTGCGGGATTTGATTGCGGTCTTCGGCGGGGGCTGATTCAACCCTTTTAGAGACCTCTGCAAAAGGCGCGGTTTGGCCGGAGCGCGGAGCATTGCTCCGCGAGAAACCCCGAAAATCCGAGCGGAGTGATGCTCCGCGCTCCGTGCGTGGACGGCTTTTGCAGAGGTCTCTTTCAGGGTTGGTGAATTTTCTCCCGCTTACCCAGGGTAGCTTCCTGTTCCTGCGGGACAACCCCAGGCTGCAATGCCGGAACGGTTTACCTCGTCCGCAGTTCGGGGATATAGTCTAGGCCAGATATTGGCCGGAACGACGGCAAATCAATGCCGCCGCGCGTCGGCACTTCTAGTGTTCGTGGGCCTGAGAAACCGCGCATAGATCATTCCCAATGCAGCCATGATAGCTGCTCCAGTCAGAACAACCCCCAGATAGGCAATATCATACGCGGAATCAGCGTTGACTATCAGCTGTTTTGCGACGTTAGCATTTAAGTGCCCTGCCAACATAACGGCTTGGTCGAGGCTGTCCCTTGCACGTCCACCGTCCGGTAGGTCGGTTGGCAATTTGATTGATGACGAATACAGGCAGGTGGCAATACTTCCCATGAGCGCGACGCCTATTGCGCCCCCGATTTCGAAACTAACGCCCTCAATGGACGCGGCCATACCGGCTTTTTCTTCTGGCGCATTAATCATAATCGCCGTCGACGATATGCTCGCTGTCGCGCCAGCACCAAAACCGAAAACGAGCAAACTGACAATTTGTAGAGTGAAGGTGCCGTGCTCGAAATAAGCGAGACCAGCCAGTCCGGTGGCACCGATCAACAAGGCGATCCACAATGCTCGTTCGACGCCCAATCGCAGCAGTTTTGAGCCGATAAGGGGGCCGGTTAAGAATGACGCAAGAGACATTGGCAACATGAAGAGACCAGATTGCAATGGCGTCAAGCCAAGCACCAGTTGAAGACGTTGGGTTAAAATCAGTTGCACGCCCATAAACGCGACCATCGACACGAGGATGGCCAGAACACCTCCCAGAAATCCCGCAGACCTAAAAAGTGCAAAATCTACGGTCGGGGAGGCTGAGCGATTTTGTCGACCGACAAACCACGCCATGAAGACAACGCCGGTCAGGAGCGAAATCACAGCAAGGAGGACATCCGGCGTCGGCTTAACAATCTCCTTAAGGGCATAGGTCAGGCTAACGAGTGCGACCATGACAATAAGGGAGCCGATAAAATCCCATACGCGGTTGGGGTTGCCTAAGGTTTTCTTAATAAGCAGAGGAGTAAGCAATAGCGCGATGATAACGACCGGCACATTGATAAGAAAGACCGATCCCCACCAAAACTTGCTCAGTAATAGGCCACCAAGCAATGGGCCAACGGCTGCTGCACCCGAGTAGACGGAGCCCCAGACGCCGATCGCAATTGCTCTCTCATGGTCTGTTTCAAATATTTGCCGGATAAGGGCCAAGGAAGCGGGCATCATCATAGCTGCTCCAACAGCCAGCAAGGCTCGTCCAGCAATCAAATAGCCAACGGAAGGCGAAAAGGCCGCGCCAAAAGAAGCCAGACCGAAAAGAAATAGCCCTGTCATGAAGACAGGCCTGTGGCCGATTCTATCCCCTAGTGTTCCGAGTCCTAAAAGCAAACCTGCCATTGTGAGTGGGTATGCGTTAATGACCCATAGCTTTTCGCTATTTGAAGCATTTAGCGCATGCGTCAGTGTCGGCAATGCCGTGTAGAGCACAGTCATGTCTATTCCAACCAAGAAAAGAGCCGCAGATATTACGGCCATGGCCAGCCATTTTGTTTGTATCATTTCGATTTCCTGACGCTTGATTTTTTGTATGTAGAAGCAATGAGAGAGGCACGTATTTCATCGGGATGTCGAAGCGGCACCCCTGACAGGCGCGAAAGCCAGATTCCATCGACTGTGAGTCGCACGGCTTCCAATGTCGGCCCAGCATCGGTTAAACGATGTCGGCGTAGGCGTGCTTCGAACCAATTCATCCATTTCATTTTAAGTTCTGAATCAGACATAGTTGATATCCAAACATTATCCCAACGACCACCGGGCCTGTCGTCGTCAAAAACCGATCTGACATAGGCACGCGTGAAACATCCGAAGGGTTCAGGATCAGCCGCTATCAAAGCATCAAGACTCCCATCAAAGCCGCTTAGCAGCCATTCGAATAGTCCGTCAAGCAAGGCTTGCCTGCTGGGAAAATGATGGAAAAACCCGCCTTTCGTTACCCCTGCGGCGTCTGATACCGATTGAACACTTAGGGCCGTTAGCCCCTGTTCGACGATAATACTGGCCGCTCCTTCAAGAAGGGCTAACCGAACTTGCGCTGGATGTTTTTTACGATGGTGAGCCTCAGTCATTCCCAAAACATACCGTTTGGAATGTTTCTGTCAATCATTAAAATTTAACCGGAGACTCATATTTGAGCGCAGATGACGAAAAACGATGAAGAAGACGCAATTCATATTGCGACGTGCGATGGCTGCCCCCTCAAAAATCAGAAACAAATTATATCTCAGGTTCCTCCGGCTCTACCGGCTCACGATCCAAAAGCGGGATGGACGGATACGGCAGCTACTTCGCCGCCGACCGGGTTGCGGTTGAGAATTTTTGGGGACGCGGACCCAGGGTAGTTTCCCGCAGTGACGGGACAACCCTTGGCTTTGGGTCGGAACCTCGTTGAGGTTCTCTGAGGGACGTAATTTTTGATTTTCGGAAATCTGCAAATTCCCCTGAAAAACCGCCAATTCAGCCACCGGCTGATTTTTTAGCACACCCATTATCCCTAATCTTTACGAGGGGATTCTGAATTTTGCGGGATTTTTTTGGGCGGACCCCCTTCCCACCCGGGAAAAATGAAAATAAATGGCATAAATCTGCATTCTACATTCCCGGGAGAAATTCAACTTTTCAAGGACTGTGATTTAATCGGGGGCATGAGACGCGAATTACGCGAATGGGCGCGAATGCCAAACGGGGTGAGGCCGGTGCGGGATGCCTCATGCAAAGGACTCAAAGGACGCAGAGGACTCAAGGGACGGGTCCGGACGGGCACGCGCCCCACCATCAGCCGGCCGGTCCTGCCCACGATGAACTGCGATCATCTACGACGATATCCGATGATCTACGATGATTTCGAAAAAAATAAAAACCAAGACCATGAACACCACCCTTGAAAAGCAAAACGATGCACTGAAGCGGCCATGCCTGGCCTCCCGCAAAAGGGTGCCGTCCAGGCTGGATGCGTTTGCCCCGCAACTGGTCCAGATGGACGGGGAAAAGAAAACCATTCCCCAGATTTTGGCCTGGCTGCAGGAACGGGATGTGACCACATCGGCCAGCAATTTGTCGCACTTCCTGAAGCGCCGACGCGGGGAGGCGGAGCGGAAGGAACTGCAGGAACAATGGGCAAGCCGGGCGAACAAATGCGCGGCTTTCGAGGAGTGGTTCGCCAAGAATCCGAAGCCGGATCTGGGGACGGTGATCGCGATGTTCAAGCTGCTGATAGTGGAGCTGACCGCGAGCAAGACGGTGGCGCCGGAGGTGTTGAAGCTGGCGGACAAGCTGGCGGGGACGGCGAGCCGGGTGGAGTACCGGGCGCGAAAGCTGGTGATGGAGGAAGACAAGCATGCGGAGTGGAAGAAGGATGATGAAGCCAGGGCGCTGGAGCTGTGCCTCAAAGAGGCGGACAAGCATCCAGCGGTGGCCGAAATGTTCAGGGACGTGTTTATCGCTTTGAAAAAGGCCAAGGGGGAATGAAGGCAACAACGTCCAACTTTTACGCCGGATGGTCACGGGTGATGCGCCAGTCGCGGCGGTTTTCACGCGCTGCGGCTGGTCCCGCAGTTGCGGGACACAGCCGCGGTCCGGCGGAGGCGGACGGGCCGACACGTCGCATCCGCCTTCGTAAAACTACGGCGCGACAGGGCGCGACGGTGGCAACCACTTATTTTACCGGCGCTGCCGCCGCGATAAACCGTTTCACCAGTTCCGATTCATTCTCCTTGAGCCACACGGCCCCCACGGGAATCGGCGGCAAGGCGGGCTTGATGGGAATCAGTTTCAACCGCTCGCCGACCATGCACGCCAGGCTGCTGGGCACCAAGGCCAGGCCGCGTCCGGCCTCCACGGCGGCGTTCAGGCTGTTGCCACCCTCGTGTTCCTCAACAAAGCGCGGCTTGGCGCCGACGGCGGCAAACAACTTCCCGATCTCCTCATGATATTCCGGATAATCCTGGCGCGTAAGACCGATGAGCGGTTCGCGCGCGATCTGCTGCAACGTAATGCCCTTCAGCCTGGCGAGCGGATGCCCCGGCGCGGCCGCCACGCACATCGCATAACGGGCCAGCTCAACAAAGGCCAGTTCGCGCAGCATTTTCTCCGGCGGCTGCACCGTGAGCGCCACCTGCAATTTCTTGCCGCCCAGTTGCGCCAGCATCTCTTCCGACGACAGGTCATGCAACGCCACCCGCACCTGGGGAAATTGTTCCTGAAAAGCACGCAACAGCGGCGGCAGGATCTGCACCGTGAGCGAGGGTGCATAGCCCACGTTGATCTCGCCCGTGGTGCCGCCGGCTGCGGCGCGGGCTTTTTTCACGACCGCCTCGACCTGCTGCAAAACTTCGAGTGCCCCGGTGAGAAACACTTTTCCCGCCGCCGTCAGCCGCACCGATTTCGCGCTGCGCTCGAACAGGGTGAAACCAATTTCATCCTCCAGGTCGTGAATTTGGCGGCTGATGCCCGGCTGCGAGACGTGCAGCTTCAAGGCGGCCTTGGAGACATTTTCCTCCCCGGCCACAGCCACAAAGTAACGGAGATGGCGTAATTCCATGCGGATACGAGCATAGCTAAAAGTTATGCTCAGGCAAGAAACATGATATTTCCACAAAACTCAAACCGGGCCCATAGTGCTCACATGAAAACGATACTTAAATCAAATGAACGGGGCCACGCCAACCACGGCTGGCTGGACAGCTACCACACCTTCAGCTTCGCGGATTACTACAATCCGCAATGGCAAGGTTACCGCAGCCTGCGCGTCATCAACGACGACCTCGTGATGCCGGGCATGGGCTTCGGCATGCATCCGCACCGCGACATGGAGATCATCTCCTACGTCCTGAGCGGCGCCATCCAGCACAAGGATTCGATGGGCAACGGCAAGGTCATCCGCGCCGGTGAATTCCAATACATGGCCGCCGGCACCGGCGTCCAGCACAGCGAATTCAATCCGTCGAAGACGGATCCGCTGCGCCTGTTGCAGATCTGGATCATCCCGGACACGAAGGGTGTGAAGCCCCGGTACGCCGAGCGCAATCTCGCCACGGCGGAGGCGGGCAAGCTGCACCTCGTCGCCAGCAAGACCGGCCGCGACGGCTCCATGGAGATCCATCAGGACGCCGACCTGCTGCTCGCGAAGCTGGAAGCCGGCCAGAGCGTGAAGCATCCGCTGGCGAAAGCCCGTCATGCGTGGGCCCACGTCGCCGAAGGCGAAGTGACCGTCAACGGCCAGAAGCTTTCAGGCGGCGATGCCATCGCCATCAGCGATGAAACCGTGCTGGAGATCTCCGCGACCAAGCCGTCGCAGGTGCTCCTGTTTGACCTGAACTAAACAACCGGCTGGGCCGGCCGCAAGGCCGGCCCCGCCAAATCTAAAACCAACCAACCAAAATAAAATTATGTCCGCCATCAATTCCCAACAACTCCTCGCCCAACTGAACTGGCGCTATGCCACCAAGCAGTTTGATATCCAACGCAAAATCAACGCGCAGGACTGGGCTGCGCTTCAAGAAGCATTATTACTCTCACCCTCCAGCGCCGGCCTGCAACCCTGGCAATTCATCGTCGTAACCGACCCCGCCGTTCGCGCCAGGCTCAAGCCGGCTTCCTATGGCCAGGCGCAGATTACCGACGCTTCGCATCTGGTGGTTTTCGCGGCCAAAACGAATTTAGGCGAGGCGGATGTGGATGCCCACCTGAAGAACGTCGCCGCCATCCAAGGGGTGGGCATTGAAAAGCTGCTGCCGTTACGCAACATGATCATAGGCGGCATCGTGAACGGCTTGGATCAACCGGCCCGCGCCGCCTGGGCCCGCAATCAGGTCTATATCGCCTTGGGCAACCTGTTGACGAGCGCGGCGGTGCTGGGTATTGATGCCTGTCCGATGGAGGGATTCGACCATGCACAGTACGACGAGATCCTCGGTTTGAAGTCCAAAGGTCTCGCCTCGGCAGTGATCGCCACGCTCGGATACCGTTCTGCCGCGGACAAATATGCCGGCGCCCCCAAGGACCGCTTTCCGAAGGAACAGGTCTTCGTCACGGTCTAAGTTGCAAGGACACGGAAACCAAATAACAAATCATCCAATAACATGAAAAAATCACTCCGCATTCTTGCACTGTTGGCCGTAGCGGTCACCGCGATCACCTGGATTGCCACCGGCGCTGATCGGGGCTGGACCAAAACGAGCAAAGATATCAAAACGCTCGATGAAGTCACCGGCATTGAGGGCATCACTCATAAGCCCACGTTCATCGCGGGCGTGGATTTTCTAGCCCTCGGCTTCGGCGGTGCCGTCGTACTGTTCGGCGCTTCGTTCATTTTTCGCAAACCATCCAACAAACCAAACACAAACCAAACACAAACCAAACACAAACCAAACCAACAGCTGAACCAACCACTCAACCATAAACAAAAAATATGAAACTCACACATATCATCCCCCTCGTTTCCCTGGCCACGGCGGTCTATGCCGCGCCCCAGTCCTTTGACTTCAAAGACCCCAAGGGCGTCAACAACGCCGTCTTCAAGCTCGATGCCCCGCTGGAATCCATCAACGGCAGCGCCAGCGGCGTCACCGGCACCGTTTCATTCGACCCGGAAAATCCGGCGGCCACCACCGGCAAAATCGTCATCGCGGCCGAATCCTTGACCGTGCCCAACCCCATGCAGAAGGAACACCTGCACAGCGCCAACTGGCTGGACGTCACGAAATACCCGGAGATCACATTCGAAGCCAAGTCGCTCGCAAACGTGAAGACCGAGGCCAATGCCACCACCGCCGACGCCACCGGCACGTTCACCCTGCACGGCGTTTCCAAGGAAATCACCGTGCCCATCAAGCTCACCTACCTCAAGGACAAGCTGAGCGCCCGCGTGCCGAACCTCAAGGGCGACCTGCTCGTCATCCGCGCCAACTTCACGATCAACCGCGAAGATTTCAACATCCAGAAGGGCCAGTACGAAGACAAGGTTTCGCCGACGATCGACCTCTCCTTGAGCATTGCCGGGGCGGCCGTCACCCAAGCCGACGTGTCGGCCACCAAATAATCCATCAATCCAACTATCCATTAATCCATAAAGTTATGCCTACCGTATCTGTCATCTACTTCTCCGGCTCCGGCCACACCACCAAGCTCGCCGAGGCTGTTCAAAAAGGCGCGGCGTCCGTCGCCGGCATCCAAACTCACCTCATCGCCATCAACGGCGACGACATCAACAAGGGCCGCTACGCCAACGACGAGGTCTTCGCCAAGCTCGATGCGAGCGATGCCATCATCTTCGGCAGCCCCACGTACATGGGTGGCCCGGCGGGGCAGTTCAAAACGTTCGCCGACGCGACCGCCAGCAAGTGGTTTGGGAGCGTGTGGCGCGACAAAATCGCGTCGGGCTTCAGCGTTTCCAGCAGTCCAAGCGGCGACAAGTTCAGCACGCTGCAATACTTCCACACGTTGGCGATGCAGCACGGCATGATCTGGGTCGGACTGGGTGAAATGCCGTTGCAGGCCAACGGCATCAACCGCCTCGGCAGTTTCAGCGGCGTGATGGCCCAGGCCGGACAGGAGGCGACCGATGTCGCCCCCAACGCCCAGGACAAGCTCACCGGCGAACTGCTCGGCAAACGGGTGGCCGAATACGCGGTGAAGCTGAAGAAGTGATTTTATTCCGGTTCCCGACCAGCGCGTGTGCGCCAACACACGCGCATTTTTTTATGACCAGAAAAGTCCGGCTGCGACTAGAACGTTCGTCTGACTGCCCAAGGCATTTTTGTGCTGTAGGTTTAAACATGAAAGCCCGCTGATGCCTGCTGTCAAGGGCACCCGGCTTTCAAATAAGAAATGAACATGAAAGCAACCGCATGCGACTTGGGCCGTGCAAACCGCCGGGCCACCGGCTTTACCCTGATTGAACTGTTGGTGGTCATTGCCATCATCGCCATCCTTGCGGCGATGCTTCTGCCGGCGCTGGCCTCGGCCAAGCGCAAGGCGCAACAGATCAGTTGCCTGAACAATCTCAAACAGATGACCTTGGCCCACGCCATGTATTTCAATGATAATGGGCATGGCATACCCGATAATGCACCGTCTGGCTCAACCGGGTCATGGTTCATCAATTTCATCGATTATTATTCCAAGGCTACAAATGTCTTGAAATGCCCCACCACCACCGAACCGCAGCAGGCGATGAACAATTATTGCGGCAATGCAATCACGCCATGGTGCAAGACTGACTATTTGGGCAATGGTGCTGCATATTTTGGCAGTTATATCATGAACGGCTGGTTCAGCACCACTGCCAATGGTTCCGCCGGAGCTGGTGATGGTTCAGGAAACCAAGATTTCTATTATCTAAAGGAGGGTGCGGTTAGAAATTCCAGCCTCACACCTGTATTTTCAGATGGAATCTGGGTGGATACGTGGCCGCGGGAAACTGACTCCGCCAGTCGCGATTTGCGCGGGACGATTGCGGCCAACGGGAGCAATCCCCAAGAGGGTGCATACGGATCAAACCGTTCGATTGCCCGCACGTGCGTTTCCCGTCATGCATGTAATCCCGGCGCGGCAAATGGCTGGACATCGCCCAACGACAAACCGCCCGGAGCCATCAATGTGGGATTTTTTGACGGCCACGTTGAACTTTCAAAGATACCCAACCTTTGGAACTACGAATGGCATCGCAATTGGGGCGCGTCAACTCCGCCCGCCATCGGCACTCCTTATTGAAACGGTCTAAGCATTGGAAACAGTTTCGACCCCCACACCCCATCTTTGACAGGCGGCATTTGGTGCCCTTCCACGGGCAATCGCGCATGGGCCAAGCCTCAAAATTCTACTGGGAAAATATCACCCAATCGGATTTTAAATTTGCTTCAGACAAGTTCCAACATCAAGGCCATCGCTGGGACCAGCCCCAGTGTGTACTGGTAATTTGGATGCATGCTGACCAGGACTCATCACTTTATGACTAGAACGTTCATTCAACTGCGGAGTCCGGTTTTCTGGAATATAATTTGGCATGAAAGTCCGCCCAACCGTTAACCGTTTATTCAGCATGGGCCGTCTTTTGACATAATTAAGAAACATGCAACTGACCAACTCAAAGATACAGGGCCAGGCCCGCCAGACCGCCGGCTTCACCCTGATCGAACTGCTCGTAGTAATCGCCATCATCGCCATTCTGGCCGCCATGTTATTGCCCGCACTGGCCGCCGCCAAAACCAAGGCGCATCAGGCGGTTTGCATCAGCAATCTCAAGCAGCTTTGCCTGGCCAACATCATGTATTCCAGTGATTACGGAACCTTCGTGCAACCCGATGGCGGTACCGCCGCCGGCCCCACCCTCTATGGCAACCAATCTGAATGGATGGGGAGCATGGTGGAATATTTTGCCAAGTCACTGAATGTGTTACTGTGTCCCTCGGCCAAGACGCCACCGCCCAACCCACTCCCCGCCGGCATGACAGCCGCCATGGGTGGCGGCGGACAAAATGCCGCGGCCAATTTCTGCTACTATCGCAATTTGAACAACACTTCCACCCTCTTTAACAGCGGCACGCTTCAAAGCATCAATTGCAGTTACACCTATAATGGCTGGCTTTATGTGTCCGGCAACGGTTCCGGCGGATCGGGCGACGGTTCCACCGTCGAAAGTGCGCACGGCATAACCGACCCCGCCTGGTTTTATCGCAAGGAATCATCCATGGAAAAGTCAGCGAATACCCCGATCTTTATGGATGGCCCTTGGGTGGATACCTGGCCGGCGGAAGACGACGGTCCGGCGCAAAATCTTTGGACCGGCAGTTTCTCCGCCCATGCCAATGAGATGGGCCGCTTCACCATCCTCCGCCATGGAGGCAAGACCGCCGCCCAGTCAGTCATGATCAATTCCGCGACAGCGCTGCCGGCAAAAGGTGGCATCGTGGTCGGACTGGCCGACGGCCATGCTGAATTGTCCCGCTTGCCAAACCTCTGGTCCTATAATTGGCATCGCAGTTGGGGGCAAACCTTTAGACCTGCAATTGGCGTTCCTCAACCATAGAGCATCCCCAGTCATTTTTTCGGGAACAATTTCGACCGCCACAGCCCCAGCTTTGACAGCCGGTACTTGGTGCCGACCCAGAGGCAGCCGAAACCGTACTTGCAACTGCGCTGGAAATTGATCGAGGACGCCTCCTTGAAATACTTCGTCGGGCAGCTCACCTCGCCGATGGTGAAGCCGTGCCAGAAGATCTGCGCCAGCATCTGGTTGTCGAACACGAAGTCGTCCGAGTTGACCGAGATGTCGATCTTCTCCAGCAGCTCGCGCGAGAAAGCCCGGTAACCGGTGTGATACTCGGACAGCTTCGCCCCGAGCAAAATGTTCTCCGCCGCCGTCAGCCCGCGGTTCGCGATGTATTTCCACAACGGCATCCCCCCTTGCAGTGAATAGTTCCCCAAAATGCGGCTGGCCAGGATGCACGGGTGCAGCCCATTCGCGATCATGGAGGCCATCGCCGGTATCAGCTTGGGCGTGTACTGATAATCCGGATGCACCATGATGACGATGTCCGCGCCGGCCTCAAGCGCCAGCCGGTAGCAGGTCTTCTGGTTGCCGCCGTAGCCCTTGTTCTTCTCGTGCACATGCACGCGCACACCCAGCAACTGGGAAGCCACCTTCACCGTGTCATCCGGGCTGTTGTCGTCCACGAGGATGATCTCGTCCACAATGCCCTGCTGCAGGACCTCGTCCACTGTCATGGTGACGGTCTGGGCCGCCTTGTAAGCCGGCATGACGACTACGATTTTCTTGCCCTGATACATCCGCGAATCATGCCGAATCGCGGCAACGCCAGAAAGCGAAAAACGCCGTTCCCAAGTTGGCCCGCTCAGACCGCGATAGTCTTTTTACCCGCAAAATACAAAACCGGCGGCCACTTGCGTGACCGCCGGCTTAAACTCAAACGAATCAGATCAAAGCGACGTCATCGCCTTGTCCAGCGCCGCGTAGAGCTGGTTCATCGTCGCTTCCGTCTCGTCGCCCATGTTGGAGAGACGGAATGTCAGGCCCTTGATCTTGCCGTAGCCGCCGTCGATTAGGAACCCCTGCTCCTTCACCAGCTTTTGGAGCTTCGCCACGTCCACCGTGCGGCCGCCCGGCTTCGCGCCGTTGTTCACGCACGTCAGCGTGATGGATTCGAAACCTTTTTCCGGGAACAGCGTGAAGCCATGCTTCGCCGCCCATTGGTGCGTCAGCTGGTTCGTCTTCTTGTGCCGCGCAAAACGGTTGTCCAAACCTTCCGCGAAAAACTCGTCCAGCTTGGACGACAACGCGTAGATGTGCGGGATGCTTGGCGTGCTCGGCGTCATGCTCTGTTCCGCGTTCTTCTGGAACTCCACGAAGTCGAAATAATAGCCGCGATCCTTCGCCGTCGCCGCCTTCGCCAGCGCGGCCGGCGAAGCCACGAACACCGCCAGGCCGGGCGGCAACGCGAACGCCTTCTGCGTCCCCGCCAGCAGCACGTCGATGCCCAGTTCATCGAACTTGATCGGCACCGCCGTCAGCGAACTCACCGCGTCCACGATGAACATCACGTCCGGGTACTTCTTTTTCAGCGCGGCGATCTCCGCCAGCGGCGACATCGTGCCCGTGGACGTCTCGTTGTGGATCAGCGTCAGCGCATCGAACTCGCCCGTGGCCAGCTTCTTGTCGATCGCCTCGGCGCGGATGGGCGAACCCCAGTCCACCTGCAAGGCTTCCGCCTGCTTGCCGCACTTCTTCGAGACATCAAACCACTTGTCCGAGAAGGCGCCGCACATGCAGTTCAGCACCTTCTTCTGCACCAGGTTCCGCACCGCACCCTCCATCACACCCCACGCCGAGGAGGTGGACAGATAAACCAGCTGCTTCGTGTACAGCAACTGCTGGAGTTGCGGTTGCATCTTCGCGTAGAGGTCCTTGAAACCTTGGCCGCGGTGACCGATCATCGGCGAACAAAGCGCCTTGAAAGTCTTTTCGCTGACCTCGACCGGACCCGGGATGAATAATTTTAAATGTGCCATAAATTGTTTGTGAAATTTTTCACAAAGGGGGTGTAAATGCAAGCCTATTCGCCCGCCTTATCCTTTGATTATTGTCGCTCCCGCTGCCGGACGCGAACTAAAGATGCTCGCCTCGATCCCCGTCTTCGCCTTGTAATCCGCGGCGATCTTTTTCGTAATGCTGTCCACGGCATCGGCTTTCACCAGCGCCACGCAGCAGCCGCCAAATCCACCGCCCGTCATGCGACAGCCATAGACGCCGCCCTTGTAACCGATGTCCTCGGCGATCTCTACCACCACATCAAGCTCCTTGCAACTCACCTCGTAATCATCGCGCAACGACGCATGGCTCGCGTACATCAGGTTGCCCACGCTCGGCCAGCTCGAGGCGCGGATGCCTTCCGCCGCGTGCACCGTCCGCTCAATCTCGCCGATCACGTGCCGCGCCCGACGATAGACCACTTCCGTCATCTTGCCCTTCGCCTTTTCCAATTGCTCAGGCGTGACATCGCGCAGTGACTTCACCCCGATGTTCCGCGCGGCCTCCTCGCACTGCGCCCGGCGTTCGGCATATTCGCCGCCACTCAATTCGTGCTTCACGTTCGTGTTGATGACCAGCAACGCCACGGACGGATCGCTCATCGGCACCAGCTCCGTCTTGCGTGTGCGGCAGTCCAGCAACAGCAGATGACCTTCGCGCCCAAGCGCGGAAATAAACTGGTCCATGATGCCACAAGGAACGCCGGCAAATTCATGCTCCGCCTTCTGCGCCAGCAACGCCTTCTCAATCGGATCAATCGCCTTGCCCGTCGCCGCCTCCATCAGCGTGGCCGTGCAGACCTCGAGCGCCGCGCTGCTGCTCAAGCCGCCGCCCAGCGGTACCGTGGACATGAACGCCACATCCAGCGCCGGAATCTTCACGCCGCGCTGCTGAAACCCCGCCAGCACGCCGCGAATGTAATTAGACCATTTCGGCTGCCCTTTCGTCACCGGCGCCGTCACATCCACCGTCGCGCTCTCCTTGAAATGCGTGTCGTAGATGGAAATCTTTCCCGGTGTGGCCGAGGCATCGGCCGCCATGATGGCATAACGTTCGATGGCCATCGGCAACACAAAACCGTCGTTGTAATCCGTGTGTTCCCCGATCACGTTCACGCGGCCGGGCGCGGCCACGATCCAGCGCGGGGCGCGGCCGTAATGTTTTTGAAATTCAGCGGCCACGTGGGCGGCAAGTTCTTTGAGCGTCATAGATAAATTGGAAGGACAGATTAAAAAAGGCGGCGGCCAAGGGCCAGCCGCCTTTTGTTAATTTTTCGGCCGCCGCGAAATCAGGCGGATGGCGGATTCTTTTTGCTGCCCTTGATCGCCCCGAGCAGCATCAGCACGCCGAACACCAGGAGCACGATGCCCCAGATGAGGTTGATGTTACTGCCAAGCATCATGGACTGGTCGGCTTTGGTAAGCCCAAAGGCGACGAGCAGTGCGCCGATGAGTGTGAACATGAGGCCAATCGGCCAACGGATATCGAGTCCCATATATTTAGTCTTTCAGTTTGGGTTGGTTTTGGTCACCAGAAGATGAAGTTCAGGATGATGCACACAATGAGCAGCACCACGCCGACAACGGCGGGTTTCTGATAGATCGGAATATTGTTGTCCACGATCTTGGGCGTGAGCGAATAGACGAGGCCCTTCAATTCCGCATCCGACTTTGTGCGGCTGGTGGCGAGCGAAATCAGCAGCGTCAGGGTAAAGCAGGCGATGAACGCGAAGGAGGCGAGCCAGAAGTTCTGCGCCATTTCGCTCGGAAAAACCTGAACCACATGGAGGTAGCCGCCTTTTGCAATGTTAATGACGTGGCCGGCGGCGTCGAGATTGCCGGGCGTTGTGGTCAAGGCATGGAACAGGGCGGAACTGAAGATGCCGCCAAACAAGCCGATAAACGCGCCGGTGCCGGTGGTGCGTTTCCAGAACATCCCGAGCAGGAACGTGGCGAAGATTGGCGCGTTCACGAAGCCGAACACAAGCTGGATGACGTCCATCGCGTTGTCAAACATCGAGGCAAAATATGCCGCACCCATGCTTAATATTATACCGACGACAGTGATGGCCTTGCCCGTCAGGAAATAGTGCCGGTCACTCTTCCCTTTCACCAAATAGGCCTGATACAAGTCATACGTGAAGACCGTGTTGAACGCCGTCACGTTGCCTGCCATGCCGGACATGAAGGACGCCAGCAGCGCCGTCAGCGCCAGGCCCATCAGGCCGGGCGGACAATATTTTGTCACCAGCGAAAGGATGACGCCGCTGTAATAGTTTTCCGCGATGCTGTTGTACAGCCCCTGCTTGATCTGGGCATCTGGCAATTTGCTCGTGGCGTTCGCGGCCACCAAGGAGGCGATTTTATCGGGGGCCACCTTCACGCCGAGCGCGTCGCCCACGGCTTTCACGGCGGCCACTGAATCCGCCGGGCTGGCGCTTTTCACCGCATCAATCGCCTTCGCATAATTTTCCTGCGAAACGATGGGGGGCGGAATGCGGTAGTTTTTATCCGGCATCGAAGTCAGCGCCACTGCAATCATGCCGGGAACGATGACGAGGAACGGAAAGAACATCTTCGGCACCGCAGCGACCAGGGGCGTGTTGCGGGCGGCGGTCATGTTTTTCGCCGCCATCGCCCGTTGCACCACCAGGAAGTTCGTGCACCAGTAACCGAAACTCAGCACGAAACCGAGGCCGAAGATCATCGCGAACCAGTCCACACCCATTGGATTGTGTGCCGGACCCGCCAGCACCGGCGTCCATGCGCTCGTCCAGGCATTGGGCGCGTAAGTGATGCCCACATCCTTCAGGTTCTGTGCCGCCGGATTCACCGCCACTGCCTGCAACGAATGCGTCATCGCCCCCCAGCCGCCCGCGTCTTTCAAGCCGAGATAAACCACCGGCGCAAAACCCAGCACGATCATGAAGAACTGCAACACCTCGGTGTAGATCGCCGAGGTCAGTCCGCCTTTCAACACATAGAGCAGCACGACGCCGGAACAGATCAATAGTGCGAAGTTGTAATTCCAACCTAACAGTTGGTTCAACAATTTCGCCAGCGCATCCATCGAAATGCCGGAGGCAAAAATGGTCATCACCGCGAAGGCAATGGCGTTGAGCCCGCGCACACGTCCGTCAAAGCGCATATTAAGATATTCCGGCGTGGATCGCGCCTTGGACCCGTAATAAAACGGCATCATGAACACCGCCAGAAAGATCATCGCCGGAATCGCCCCCACCCAGTAGAAGTGCGCCGTGGCGATGCCGTATTTCGCGCCGCTCGCCGCCATGCCCACCAGTTCCAACGCCCCGAGGTTTGCCGAGATGAACGCCAGACCCGTCACCCAGGTCGGGATCGAACGCGCGGACGTCAAAAAGTCCGCCGAGGTCTTCATGTAGCGCGCCAGCATCCAGCCGATTCCAATTACGAAAGCGACATAGGCGAGCAGAATGGTGTAGTCAATTTTGTGGAGATGGATTGGTTCCATAAGGTATCCTGAAGGATTTAGCGATTTTCACAAGCAGTGTCAATTCCATTGGCAGAAAGGTAGTGGGCTACTTTGAAATGGGATTTCCAGTTTTGCCTTGATTCTGGTAATCTGGCCACATGATTAAACCGAAGAAGAAACGACCAGCAGATGAAAATCAAAAAGCACATTCGGTTGTGGGTGATGCCATCAAGGCAGCCGAAAAGCGGATTACCGCCCCAAAGCCAAGGCGCAAAGTCAAAACAGCTTCATAATCTCGTCAAGCATGTCCGCAATGGATTTCTTGCAGGCATCGTCGTTAGTTGCCTCTCTGGCGGCCTTGGTGAGGCTTTCGCAGAGAATTTTAATCTTAACCGGATTCTCGAAGTCGTGCCGGCATTTTCCAAAATATCCCCACAAATGCTCGATGTTCTCAAAGCAGACTTCGGAGAACGGTTTGGAGCCGGTTTTTTGACATTCTCCCACCCATCTTCCAAGAAATCCCCGGAAATCAATCAGCCGATCTTCAGCGCGGTTCTTGGTGGAGAAATGGGCAACAACGAAAGCCGTGATAATGCCGCCAAAAGTAGCCAAGAAAGCCCCCAGCACTTGCGAAAAAAAGTCCATCACTATGGAGTGTTTTTCATTTTTTACATTGGCGGCATCTTGATCGGGAGCCTGATTGTACGCTACAATCTGAAAGTATACCGGGATTTTTGCCGGTTGATGGACATCGTGTACAAATACGCAAAGAAGCGAAAGCAGAAAAAGGGCAATCAAAATTCCAATGCCTGACTTCATTGGGTTTCTTTTTTATCAATCCGATACCAGCCGTTTTCGGTTAACTCGTACACGCTTCCCGTGATGCGGTTGATTTTGACAATGAATCCGCCCTGTTGGTGGGTGTAGTAAAATCTTCCTTGCAGCATCAGCGTGAAAACGAATCCGGCGATTAGCCCGATTGAGAAAATGCAGATTGTGCGCTTGTCGCTTTGCATAGGCTTTATTTCTTCCAGTATTTTGAAGCGATGAACCAATAGGCCATGATTGGGAAGATGAGCAGTGAACCAGGCGTGCCACATCCCCGAACCGTTCCGGCAATCAAACCGTTAACGCCCGCGCTGCCATCGCCATAGGCCCGGTGTATCACCATCAGAAGCCATATCCCCGCCAGGACCAGCGGTGTTTTTGAATGCGTTCGTGGATTCTGATCCGGCGGTTCTTTTTGCTCGTTCATGCTTTCAGGTTTGAAAGCGCAGACGAAAGGAAAGAGCGCGGCCAAGCGCATTGAGCAGAGGCACCTGAGAGGCAGCCTTAACAAGAACACGCCGAGCCGCGCCAGTGGGCGCGGTGTTCGGTCGGTCTTGTTAATTCGGGAACCGTGAAAGTCTCTCAGGTTTTCTGCTTCCCTAACCGACTACGCAAATTGAGCCCAAATCAAAGCGGGATTGGCCCCGCCAGTCAAACACGAAAACTTGACTAATCCATGAAATGAAGGAGATTCAGCGCGGACGTAAGCAGCACCTCCGGCTGCCTTACGTCCTTTTTTGTTTAAATCCGGAGCCGATATGAAATTAACACCTCGGGGGCTTGTGACACCTCAACAAGTCGCCCAGTAAAAGAAAACGGCGGTTGAGACTGGCCATTGGAAAACTGGTCTCAACCGCCGACAGGTACAACCGAAGTTGCACTTACGATGCAGCTACAGTGCCACGCTTGGCCGCAGAAATCAAAGAATTTCTGACCCATTCGGGTTTCGAGATCTTTTCGCATTTTATAGCCGCTTCAATCTCACGGTTTTCCGAGGCCGTGAACCGGGCGCATATCACGATGTTCTTGGCCTCACCCTTCGGCAAGACCGGCCTGCCCATTTTTGTTTTCATATTTTTTGTATACAAAATGTTTGACAGCAAGGATGACTTAATGTATACACTTAGTCAAGTAGATTATGAATCAGCTTACCACAGAAGAACGCGCAAAAATTATCACATGCCTGGTTGAAGGCTGCTCATTGCGTTCCACGCAACGCATGACTGGATTTGCCAAAAAGACCATCGCACGGCTACAGATTGAGATTGGGCAAGCCTGCCTTGCTTACCACGACAAGGTGATGCGTAATCTGCCATGCAAGGTGGTTCAGGTGGATGAGGTATGGTCTTTCACCTATTGCAAGCAGGCCAATGTTCCTGAGCATCTTCAAGGCAGCTATGACATGGGCGATACTTGGACATGGATTGCCATTGATGCCGATTCAAAACTGATTCCATGCTGGCACATCGGCAAGCGTGATTATTTGGACGCCAGCAAGTTTATCGGCAATCTGGCCGGCAGGCTGGCGAGCAGGGTCCAGTTGACCAGCGATGGACACAGGCCGTATTTGCAGGCCGTGGAAGATGCTTTTGGGGCTGAAATTGATTATTCAATGCTCGTTAAGTTATATGGCAAGCCAATGAACAATGAAGCCCGCTATTCCCCGCCCGTTTGCATCGGGGCAAAGAAGCGCAAGATCATCGGCAAACCGGATAAAAGCCTAATCTCGACCAGCTACATCGAACGCCAGAACTTGACGCTTCGCATGAACAACCGCCGGTTTACGCGGCTCACCAACGCTTTCAGCAAGAAGCTTGAGAACCACAAATGGTCATGCGCCCTGCATTTTTTCCATTACAACTTTGGCCGAATCCATCAGACTTTGCGAGTCACGCCAGCCATGCAAGCAGGCGTCTCGAACCATGTGTGGAGCATCGAAGAAATTGCGGCCCTTTTGAATGAAGAATCAAAGTAGCCCACTACCGGCAGAAAACGATGGGGCCATTTCGAGGGGCTTGACAAATCCCTCAACAATTTCAGCGCCACCGGATTGTCCACTGCCGCTTTAACTTTTTGGTTGGATTTACTTGGATTCGTTCGGATTGGCCTGTCGCGCCAGATGGCCGTACGCAAGTGCCCCGCAGGAACATCGCTCGCACCCTCCGCTCGTAAATCGTAAATCCGGTGTCGTAAATGAGCTGGTGCGTTCGGGTGCCAGTTCGACCTGTGGTTCGACCTATTTTCCCGCGATTCATTGGCCTTTCCGTGTATTTTATATTTTTCGTGGTAAAAAAAAGTGGTCGAATTTAGTCGAACCGGGTCGAACCGGATTTGGTCAGATTTTGCGCTCATCGCGTTATTATTTTTTCAAAAGTGTTGGGAAACCTTGGGAAACTTTGGGAAAGCTTGTGAATCTCTGTGAAATGGGCTTGGGTGGACTTGCCCTCTGCGGCGTCCCTATCGCCAGTGGCGCTGGTCAACCCGGCGCGAATTTGGACTGCGGTAGCAGATCCCGCAACTGCGGGAGTCGACACCGCTTTCGCCTGCAACCAGACCCTCCTTGCGTCCGAACACCGTCCGCCCGATCCATTCGTCATTCGCGCTTCGTCATTCATTAGACATTAGGTCTTAGTCATTAGTCATTTTCCATCGTGTCCTATATGCAATATGTGTCGCACACCCCGACCATATCACAGGTCTTCAAAAGTTGAATTTCTCCCGGGAATGTAGAATGCAGATTTATGCCATTTATTTTCAAAAATCGGGAGTGGGAAGGGGGTCGCCCGGAAAAAATCCCTGGAAAATTAGAATCACACCATAAACACTGGAGATATATGATGTGAGCGTAACGGCTGGCAGACAAAAAATGCGGATTTGCTGGGAAATCAGAAGCTTTTCTTGATCCGGGAAAGCATGGGTTTTTGCCTTATTTGCCGAGCGATGCCGGTCATCGGCCTTTTGCTCCGGCCCGTAAGCCGGCGTGCGTCGGCTCCTGCTACTTCTGGCGTCCTCGGACCGCGAGTTGTCCCAACTCGCAGCGCCCCGCCTGCAACCGATGTCTCCAACTCCGCCACAAACCGCCCGCCAAAAACCCGATTCCGGAGGCTGAAAGCCGCCCATGTGACAGTCTAGGTTGCAGGCCCTTGGAACTTCTTTGGAGCTTGGATGTTGGACGCTTTGGTGCTTTGTTCCCATCATCCATCAATCTGCTACTTTCCCCTCCCCCGCCGACATCATCTTCCGCCACTTCTTCTGCCCATTGCTCACGATGCTCCCCGGCTGCGACGTGTAGTAGTCATACCCCACATGATTTTCCGCCGCCATCTCCGCATACGTGCTGTACACGACGCCATCACGGCCCGGAAACACTGGCTTGCCCGTCTTCAAATCATAAAACCGAGCCCAGCGGTCTTCACCCGCCGCCGCGTCGGCCACGTAGACCGTCTTGCCGCTCGCCTTGGTCGCGGCCAGGCCGGTGATCTTGGCGGCTTCAAACCACTTCAAGCCGCCCTCGATGCCCGCCACCACTTCCGGCGTCGGCTTGTTGATGGTCATCAGATATTTCAGGATGTGCGCGCTTTCCAAACCGCTCAACGTGGCTGGTTCCATCTTGCGCGCCGCCGCCGGTTCCAGCGTGAGCGCGTCATGTTGGGCACACCATACGGACGGCTTGCCGTCCAGAATCACCTGCGTCTTGAGCACACAACCCAGCCCCTTCGCCAGCGCCCCGACGGCCTGCTGCCGCTGCGCCTCGGCCACGAAGGCATAGCGCGGTTCCTTGTCGGTGACGCCCTGGAGCAGTTCCAACACGTGTGTCATGGCGTCGTCGTTGTAGGTGATGTCATCGTGATAACCGCCCTCCAGCGGATACACCTGTGGCCAGCCGCCGTTCGGATATTGCGCGGCGAAAATGAAGTTCAGCCCCTTGATGAAGCCCGCCTTGCAATCCTCCCGCTTCGTGGCCAGCCACACGCCCGCCAGCAGATCCATTTCCGACGTGGTCGAGGCGTTGTCAAACGTGGCGACATAATGCGCCGGCTGGCCCGGCTCGTTTTGCGAAGTCCACAACATGCCGGGTTTGCGCGGGCCTTTCGTAAAACCCATGTGCTTGGACCATCCGCCCGATGGCGTCTGAAAGGAAAGGATCGTATCCGCCAGCTGCTTCGCCTCGTCCCCGGCAAACCAGGCCGCGCTGACCTTGGGTTTCAGTTTGAAATCGCCGCCGCTCGGCGCGCGCTTGGCGCTGGCCAGGTTGTTCGCCGCCACTTCCGCCTGCACCACCGCGGCATCGGTGAGCGCGTTCGACTGCGACCGTTCCAGATACGCCTTCCAGGCCGCCTGTTCCGCCGCCGGCAGGTTGGTGATGCGGCTCAAGGTGACCGGCTCCGCGTGCGCCACAGCCAGCGCTGCGGCCATGGCGGCTAAAACCAGGAGCGTCGAAGCGGGTATCCATTTCAGGGTTGGAATGATTCGGTGAACCTGCATGACATGATGTTGATTGTCAGGGCGTGTATTCAAAATACGGAGTGCGGCCGTCCCCGGCCGCAGCAACGTCCAAATTGAAAGCCGCCTTCAATCTGGCCAAGCGGCTTGGCGTGACCATCTCGCTCGTCGCTGCGACACCAGCGGCCCGGCAAATTGGAGCTTCTCTGGAGTCCCGCACGCGGGATTGGACGCTTGGAGCTTTCCTCGCTCACTGCGACAGCCGAAAGAACACCGTCGGCTTGGACGGGTCAACCGTCACGCCCACCGGGCTCGTGCCGCCGTTGGGATAATCAAACCAGTTGTTCGTGTTCAGCCCGGTGACGAGGTTATTGGTTTGCGATTGCAGTTTGAAACTCGGATCCGACCACGAGAAGTTCAAGGTGCTGCCGGACTGCGTCATGTTGAGAACGGGTGAACCGCCGCCCGTGGATACCACGGACAACACCCCGTTGGTGAAACTGAATGCCAGATTGGCCCCGGGATTGCCCGTCAGGCTGGCGAAGTTGCTCGCATTGGCCGCCCCCGCGCCGCTGAACAGCACGAACTGCTGGCCGGCGGTGAACGTGCCGGTGGGTGTGATGTTCAATGAACCGCCGTACGTCACGCTGGAACCTGCCGCCACGCTGTCGTTCGCTGGCGTGCTGCCGTTCACTTCAAAGTTGTTGGCGGAACCGGCGCCCAACGTGAGGCTGCCGTTGATCGTCAACGTGCCGATGCTGCCCAGACCGGTATTGCCCGGGGCCAGGTTCGCACCAGATTGAACGCTGACAGTGCCGCTAATGACGCCCGTGCCGCCGAGCGTGGCGCCGGACTGGATGGTGACCGCGCTGCTGCCCGTGCCGCTGCCCGTAGTGTTATTCACGAACAATGTGCCGCCGCTGACCGTGGTGTTGCCGGTGTAGGTGCTCGCCCCCGTCAGCGAGGGCGAACCTGCCAGGTTGGTTAGCGACCCGGAACCGCTGATGATGTTCGCCACGGTAAAGGCGCCTGCGTGGTTGAGGACGATGACCGAATTGTTCGTCACCGGTCCCGTGCCAAACTGTCCGCGGGTGCCGCCGATGCCATCGCCAAGCTGGAGGATGCCGCCGGTGATAAGCGTGCCGCCAGTGTTGGCGTTGTCCAAGGTGAGTAACACCGTTCCCGCCGTGGACTTGGTCATGATCCCCGTGCCGCCCAGCTTGCTGGAGCAGGTGCCGCTGCGGAAATCCATGTTGTTGCTCACCGTCAGGGTTTTGGAGGTGTTCCCGCCATTCAGGATCTGGCCGTTGTGATCGAGCACAACCGTGCCGACGGCGTCGTTATGCTGGAACAATTCAAAGGTGCCGCTGTCAACAATCACCGTCGCGGCGGGATTGAACTCGGTGTCATGTTGCAAACGCAATACGCCGGTGTTCGTGATGGTCGTCACGACTCCCGGCAATCCGTTGCCCGTGCCTGAATGGCCGACATCCAGTATGCCGTCGCTGATGAGGATCGGCCCGCTAAACGTATTCGCCCCGCCGCCATTGGACAAGAGCACCGTGCCGGGGGTTGTTTTGGTCAAAGCGGCCGTTCCCGCCAGGTTGGGTGCAATGTTGCCGCTGCGCAGATCGTAAAGGGTCGCGTTCGTGATTGCCACGGAACTGCTGGAACTCAGGATGACATTCACCCCGCTGCCGCCATCCACCACCATCGAATTCACCAGCAACACCTTGCTGCCGGTGTCAAAGGTGCCATTGACCGTCAGGTTCGCCGTGCTGGCCAGTTGCGCCTTGCCGGTCGTCAAGACTGTTGCGCCCGCCGCCACCACCAGATCACCCGGAATGGCCACGATGTTGTCGGATTTCTTCAACACCAGGGTGCCATTGGTCACCATGGTGGTTCCGGTGAACGTGTTCGGGTTGCTGCCGCCCAAGGCCAGCAGACCGGGGCCCGCTTTGGTGAAACCGGAGCCGGCCATGACCACATTGTTGGTGACCCCCGCCCCGGTTCCCAACGCATTGACCGTGATCGTCGGATTGCTGCCGCCCAGCGCGAGGCTCATGGCACTGCCCGAGGAGACCAGCGTCCAGCCGGCGGGCGTGGACGTATCCGTGTCACCAAAGATCATGCTGTTGATATTGATCGCCACGTTGGCGTTCGTCAGGCCGATCTGGGAATTGGCCGTGATATCCAGCGTGCTGAAGTCCGCGACATCGGTGAACGCCGTCGGCAGGGTGTTGTTCCAGTTGCCTTGCGTGGTCCAGCTGCCGGCAGCATTGCCGCCCGTGAGGGTGGTCCAGGTGAAAGTCGTGGCCCAGCAGCTCGCCAGCCCGGACAAGAGGAACAGGTTGAGCATGGCAAATAATACCGCCGGCCGCCCACGGCGGAACGCCGGGATGCTCACCGCGGCCACCTTGCAAGTTGAGGATGAATGATTCTGGTTTTGCTTCTTCATAGGTTGTTTGTGTGTATTGGCGGGATTAGGCAGAAAAATTTGGCCGGGACCGTTTTCAACGACATCGCCGCCAAAATGGGAAACGGGCGGCGCGACGGGCAGTGGGTATTCATGGGCGGTGTTAAGACAGTATCAGGTCGTGCGACGGATTATCTTTCTCCTTTTGGCAATCTAGTTTGAAGTTTGGGCACTGGTTCGGCCGGCGGGAAAACCGGCCCACGTCGCTGTTTTGGGGCCACCGTCACTTGTTTCTGAACGGCTGCAGTCTGCGGAAATTACCCGGCCGCAGGCCGGCCCTTAACTTGGGGAAGATGAAACATCTGTCGCGGCCCGCTGCCATTGCAGCCGGTATTTTTTAGGCGTCATCCGCGTCGCATGCCGGAACGCAACCCAGAAGCTGTTCAAACTTTGATAGCCGCATTTCTCTGCGACCGCCTCGATTTTTTCTTCCGACTCCGTCAGCAGCCGCTTCGCGTGTTCGATGCGGATATGCTGCAGCTCCGCCCCCGGCGAGCGTCCGATGTGTGTGACGAACGCCTCATGAAAGGCGCGGCGCGACATCGCCGCCGCCTGCGCCAGGTCATCCACGCCGATCGGTTCATGGCAATGATCCCACATGTAACGCAGGCTCCGCGCGATGCCCGGATGATTCACCGCCACCAAATCGCTGCTCTTGCGCACGATCAATCGCGCCGGCGGCACGCGGATGGGGCTGGCCGGCGCCTTCTTGCGCCGCATCAGCTTGTCCAGTTCCTCCGCGCCGCGATAGCCGAGCGCCTCCAGGTTGGTGTCCACGCTGGAAATCGGCGTGTGCATCGCGTCCACCGCCAGCAATGAGTTTCCCGCGCCCACGATCGCCACTTCCTCCGGCACGGCGATGCCCCCGGCTTCGCACGTTTCGAGCACCTCCAGCGCCAGGCCGTCTGACGCGGCGAAAATCGCGACCGGCTTGGGCAGGCGTTTTAACTCTGCCGCCAGCCATTCGCGCTTGCGTTGCCATGCCTTGCGGTCAACGCGGTACGCCGGGGATTTGTGCC
Source organism: Candidatus Acidiferrales bacterium (assembly GCA_035482455.1). Taxonomy (GTDB): domain Bacteria; phylum Verrucomicrobiota; class Verrucomicrobiia; order Limisphaerales; family UBA11358; genus UBA11358. The sequence goes on from DATHQS010000012.1 coordinate 25,664, forward strand.
AGCTCAACCAGCCGCCTTCGCGGCCCGCTTCCTTCAGGATTTTCAGAAAGGCGTTGCCGCGCTCGTTATAGACCCAGTTTTCCGCATCGCTGTAAAAAATGAAATTTCGGAACCCGCGGGAGATGAAATGATCGGCCACAAGCTGCGCCGCCCCGGTGGTGTCTTCCAGCACGCGGGTGAATTTGAGCTGCGGGCGCCGGAAACTGAAATCCACCGTCGGTTTTTGCGCGTGAAACACAAAATCAGCCAGGTCATCCCCGGCGCCCAGCCACGCCAGGATCCCGTCCCCTTCCCAGCCCCAAGGTATGACTTTTTCACGGGCCAGGTCCTCGGACAGGCGCCAGCCATGCTCTTGCGCATATTTTTCAATGCCCCGGTGCAACCGGTAATCATACCAGCCAAGCACCAACAATACTCTGGCTGCATTTGCGCGCATTGGATCGGTGCCTTGGTTTTTAACAGAAACCCGCCGGCTCATGAAACGAAAACTGTCAAAATCCGCATTCCCCCGGTTGGGCATCCATCCCTTGTGCCTTCGGCCTTGAAAACAGGCAGTTCAGCAATCTGTGTTCATCCGTGTCCATCCGTGGTTAAAATTCGGATTTCGGGGATTCGGATTTCGGATTTACAGATCATGTCCATCCGTGGTTACCCTCTCCAAAAAATAAAAAAGCCGAGGTCCTAAAACCTCGGCTTTCTGAAATCGGAAGCAATTTTCTACCAGCGGAAATGCGCGAACGCCTTGTTCGCCTGCGCCATCTTGTGTACTTCGTCACGTTTGCGGATGGCGTTCCCCTGCCCCTGGTAGGCTTCGAGTATCTCGGCGGCGAGCGCGGCCTTCATCGGCATGCCCTTCTTGGCATCCGCGAAATCCACGATCCAGCGGAGCGCCAGGGCGTTCTGCCGGTCCGTCGGGATTTCCAGCGGCACCTGGTACGTGGCGCCGCCAACGCGGCGGGCCTTCGTCTCGATGCGCGGCTTGGCGTTATCCACCGCGCGCTGCAAGATTTCGATCGGGTTGCTCGCCGGATTCTTCTCGGAGATGCTGTCGAACGCGCCGTAAACGATGCGTTGCGCCGTGCTCTTCTTGCCGGAAATCATCACGGTGTTAACGAGGCGGGCGACCAGCGTGCTCTGGTATTTGCCGTCCTTGGCCATGGGCCGTTTTGCTGCTGAATGTCTGCGGGACATGATTAGTTATTCGTTAAAATGGTTTACTTGGCCGGGGCGGCGGCTTTTTCCTTCGGCTTCTTCACGCCGTATTTCGAACGGCTGACCCGGCGCTTCTCCACGCCGGCGGCGTCGAGCGTGCCGCGCACGATGTGATAGCGCACACCGGGCAAATCTTTCACACGGCCGCCGCGGATCAACACGATGCTGTGTTCCTGCAGGTTGTGGCCTTCGTCCGGGATGTAGGCGATGACTTCGTAGCCATTCGTCAAGCGGACCTTGGCCACTTTGCGCATGGCGGAGTTAGGCTTCTTCGGCGTGCGCGTCATCACTTGGATGCACACACCGCGACGAAAGGGCGAGCCTTCCAAGGCGGGCGACTTGGACTTGTAGTTGACTTTGGTGCGGCCCTTGCGGACCAGTTGGTTGATTGTCGGCATTTGCGTTAAAAATCGCGGTAAAATTACCGTTTTTCTGTATGGGAGAAACGGAATGCAGAAGTTAAATTAACCCTCCGCCCGTTGCAACCCTATTTTCTAGATTATTTGGCTCGTTTTTTGGATTAAAAACGGGCGCCCGGTTTCGCCGGACGCCCGTTTGATGATTCTTTCGGCGTCAGGCGAGCAACGGGTTCTCCGCCTCTTCCGGCGCTGACTCCTCGATCTCCGGCTCTTCCGGCAGATCCACCAGCGGCTTGAGGGTCACCTTGCGATGACGGTCAAAGCCCGTGCCGGCCGGGATGATATGGCCCATGATGACGTTTTCCTTGAAGCCACGGAGGCTGTCGATCTTGGAACGCGTCGCGGCCTCGGTCAGTACGCGGGTCGTGTCCTGGAAGCTCGCCGCGCTCAGGAAGCTGTCGGTTTCCAGCGATGCCTTCGTGATGCCCA
>DATHQS010000013.1:0-2396 GCA_035482455.1 Candidatus Acidiferrales bacterium
AATGCGCGGCGTAGGTCGTGAAATAAACCGCGGCGAGGCCGCCGGCGAACAGCACCTGCGCATAATTTTTCAGCGACTCCTTCACGTTGCTCCGTTGCCACCACGCGCCCGCGCCGAGCAGCAACCCGCTGGCGAGGTAGAGCAGGGAGATCTTCCCAGCCGGCCCGAGTTTGCCGATGATGTGGTGATAGGCGTAGTTGGCGAAGAACGCGAGGCTGGTTACCACCAGCACGATGCCGACACGCACGAACCAAAAGGTGCCGAGCCGCATCTCGAAGGAGGCTTTTTCCTTGGCGGGTGTCGGCAATGGCGGCGGTGTTTCGTCCGCCGTTGAGTTCTGCATGGTGTCCGCTTGCATGGTTTCAGCGACCGGTTCGGGTTTGATTTCCGGTCGGATATAAGGCGGCGGCGGAGGAGGGGTCGGGGGTAGCGGCGGTATGATGGGCGGCGGGGGCGTGAACGCTGCCGTTTCCGGAATGATGGGGGGTGGTGGCGGCTCCGGTGTGGGCGTGAACTCAACAGGCTCGAATGCCGGCTCGACCACCGGCAATGGTTCCGGTGCAGGCGTGGACTCGGCCTTGGGCTCCGGTGCCGGTTCGGCTTTGGGTGTTGGCGCGGGCGCAGGGGCAGGCGACGGGGTTCTCCGCATCAAAACCAGCTCGGCCTGAAGGTTATCCACGCGCTGCGTGAGTTCTGCGATGCGTTCTTTGGAACTATTGGTGCTGGCGATCAGCCAGATGACCAGCACGGCGGTCACCAGCACGACGAGTGCGCCGAGAAGGAGGAGGACAATGATCAGTTCCATAAACAGTTCCTGACATTTGCGTCACGCCAACTACGGACGCCGCCCCGGGTTGATTTTTTATCTATCACGGTTCCAGATTGCCCGAAACCGTGCCACCAGCGTGAATTGATAAAATACTCCCAGAATCAATCCAAACGATGTTGGACCGGCCTATGCCGCCGCGGGCTGGCCGCCGAACAGGCTCTTGAACCACGCCCACGCGGCGCGCAGGCCGACATCGCGGGTGTCGGCGAAGTTGTAGATCTTGGTGACCTCTTCCTCGTGGCCGAGATAACGCGGCGGCAGGAGAATCACGGTGGTGGCCGCATCATTTTCGACATGCAAAATTTCCGAGTAGAAAACGCCCCGCCCGGTCTCGTATTTGCCCGCGGGCAGGACGAGGGTGCGCGGTGGCATGACGAGCCACGGACGGTAGTTCAACACGAGTTCGCCCTTCTCGTTGCGCGACAGCTTGCCGTAGGTGCGGGCCGGGACCTGGTTGAGCTTGCGGGACAGGAACAATTTATTTTCCTTTGCATCCGGCTTGAAACGAAGCTTGCGGCCCGTGAAAAAGTCCCAGACGAAGATCAGGCCAAAGTGCGACAGGCGGAACGACCAGCCGGCGATCAGATAGGAGAACGCGATGATGAAGAGCGCCCAAGCTGCGCCAATCCACGGATGGCCGGACCACGAACCATAGGCCGAGGTGCCGGCGACCGTGCCGATGAGCGCGGTGCGCATGACTTTCAGCGCGGCGTCCACCTGTCCGAACGGGCTGATGAGGATGAGGATCTGGATGGCGTTCGAGGCCAGGAACACGATGAAGAACACGGCCATCGCCACCGGCACCATGATGGCATTGCCCACCAGACCGGAAAAGCTGATGGAAGCGAAGCCCAGCGAGCTCAGGTGCAGCATGCTCGACGGCTCTGGGGCGCTGCCGGCCTTGTACACTTGAAAAATGGAGGCGGCGATGGGCACGAACGCGCCGGTGGCGACGAGGCCGGAGATCTTGTGTTCGACCACCTCCATGGCATCGAACGGCTTTTTCATCCCTGGCGGGAGGACCAGGCCACCGGAGTCCTTCAAGAAACAAGCGGTCACGATCAGCAGCGCGGGGGCCCAGAACCACGGGTTGGCGAACCAAGGGAGCGCGGCCTTTTCTTGGGCCGTTTTGGCGGAGATCCATTCCCAGGCGCCGACCCCGCTGACGCCCATGAGCGGCGAGATGGCGACACCGGTGATGAGGGAGATGGTTTCACAGATTTTTTTCGCGGCGGGATTGGGGTCGGCCGGTTTCGCGGCATCGGCAGCCAGCGCGGTGGACGAAAACAAGACCAGAGCCAGGAGGAGGGTCAGGAGAAGCTTGAGTTCCTTCATGTGAACATCATTTGATAAATGTGCTGCGTCTGTAAAGTCCAATTCCCATTTTGGAAAGTCTTTTGCTTTGCGGAACGGTGGTTTAACCTGCATTACTCAATCCATTACCGTCAAACCATGACTGACCGTGAACTCGCCATCAAATCCGTGCGCCTGCGCAAAATGACGCTTGAAGCCATCTTCGATGCGGGCGCGGGCCATACCGGCGGCGGACTTTCGTGCCTCGACATCC
>DATHQS010000014.1:0-6256 GCA_035482455.1 Candidatus Acidiferrales bacterium
CAACGTGTTTCAGCATGTGGCGTTGACCTACGACAAGGGCACGGGCGTGGCGACCCTTTATTGCAACGGGACAGTTGTGGCCCAGCAAAACCTCGGCCAGTTCACCCCTCTGACCTCGTATGATTTTTACATCGGCCTGCGGCCGGCGGGCGATGGTGTGCACTCCTTCCCCGGACAGATTGACGAACCCGCCATGTACAACCGCGCCCTCTCTTCCGGTGAGATCGCCGCCATCTACCTCGCCGGGTCCGCCGGCAAGTGCATGTCCGTGGCCATCGCCCCGGTCATCACCTCCCAACCCACCAATCTTACCGTGTTGGCCGGCAGCACAGCCGGCTTCAGCGTGACCGCCACCGGCACCGCCCCGCTCTCCTATCAATGGAGCCGTAACAATACCAATCTCCTTGGGGCTACCAACGCCACCTTGACCATTCCCAACGTCCAGCCCGCCCAATCCGGCAGTATCTATTTCGTTCTCGTCTCCAACCTCATTGGCTCGGCCGTCAGTTCCAACGCCGTCCTGACCGTGTCTTCACCGCCACCGCCGCCCGCTTGCACCCCGCCGCCCTCGGGCATCGTCGCGTGGTGGCAGGCGGAGGCCAATGGAAATGATTTGATAGGCGGTAACAACGCCACGCTGGTCGGCGGCACGACTTTCGCCACCGGCGAAGTGGGGCAGGCATTTCAGTTCAACGGCACCAACAGCTACGTGCAGGTGGGCGGCTCCAACAACCTGGCTGGCGCCCGGACGATTGAAGCCTGGGTCTATCCCGGCACCAACACCGGGTTCGGGCTGCCCATCATCACCTGTGGTCCTGACGGGGCCGACGACTTTTTTGGCATCGCCGGCACCTCCGGAAATTGCAATGTGGGCCAGTACAACCTCTATGTGGATCACTTTGGCACCACCTGTTACAACGGCGGCATCGCGGTCACCCCCAATGCCTGGAACCACGTCGCGCTGGTCTACACCGGAACCACCCTGCAATTCTTTGTCAACGGCGTGCCGGGAACGCTGCTTGGCAGCAGCCCGCTGTATGATTACAACCTCAACACCTCCATCATCGGCGGCAATGTCAACGGCAGCAGCACGACCAAGTCCTATTTCAACGGCTTGATCGATGAATTGGCGGTTTACAACCGCGCCCTCTCGTCCAACGAGATCGCCGCCATCTACCTCGCCGGTTCCGCCGGCAAATGCACACCGGTACCGGTCGTGTCCAGCGTACCGGCCATTTATAATGTCTCGCCGGCATCCGGCACCGTCGGAACCGCGGTCACCATTTCCGGCACGAACTTTAGCGCCACGTCCGCTTCCAACATCGTCTATTTCGGCGCGGTCCAGGCGCACGTGGTTTCCGCCACACCGACCAGCCTGGTTGCCACTGTGCCTACGAGCGCGACCTATGCGCCAATCACCGTCACAGTCGGCGGACTGACGGCCTATTCCAGCCGGCCGTTTGAACCCACCTATGTTGGCAGCGGCTCAAACATCACCGTCAGCAGCTTTGCCCCAAGCTTCAACATTGGCACGCCCAACGGCCCCGGTCAGACCGTGATCGCCGATCTGGACGGGGACGGCAAACCCGACGTGATCGTGGCTGACGTTTACAACAACAGCATCTCCATTTTCCGGAACATCAGCACGAATGGCACCTTGACGGCCGGCTCATTCGCACCCCGCGTTGATCTGGCGGCAACCTTGGGAACCTACAGCCCGGACGTGATCGCGGTGGCGGATGTGGACGGCGACGGCAAACTGGACATCATCGCAACGGAGTTCGGTGACAATCTGGTTTCCGTATTTCGCAACAACTGCACGCCCGGCAACATCAGTTCCAACTCGTTTGCGACCCGGGTGGACTTTGCGACGGGCGTACAACCTCAGGGGGTTGTGGTCCAGGATCTGGACGGGGACGGGCGGCCGGACCTCGTGGTTGCCAACACCACTGACGGCACCATTTCAATTCTGCGCAACACCGGTACGCCGGGGACGCTCACGACGAATTCATTCGCGCCAAAAGTTGACATCGCCACCGGGGCCGGCTGCGACCGGGTGGCCGCCGGTGATCTGAACGGCGATGGCCGTCCGGACTTGGTGACGGCCAACGGCAACGCCGGCACCGTTTCCGTTCTGCAAAACGTGATCAGTTCACCGGGCAGCATCACCGCCGCCTCTTTCGCCCCCAAGATAGACCTGACGGTTCCGTCGGGCTCGATGTGCGTGGCGATCGTTGATGTGGATGGCGACAACAAACCGGATCTGGCGGTGACCGCCTATCTGCCGCAAATCTTCTCCGTGATCCAGAACCTGAGCACCGGTGGAAATCTGACGACCAATTCATTCGGTCCCCGGATTGATTATCCGCTCGATGGCCGGGGACATACGATTGCGGTGGGTGACATCAATGGTGACGGCAAGCCCGACCTGATCGTGGATACGGAACTGAACAGCCTGATCAACATTTTCCAAAACGTCAGCACGCCCGGCACTTTGACCAGCAGTTCGCTGGCGGGCCAGGTGGAACTCGCCACCGGTTGGAACGCCTGGGGCGTATCCGTCGGTGATTTGGACGGCGATGGCCGGCCTGATATCCTTTTCGCGAATTCCTACGACAATAACATTCAAATCTATCAAAACCAGACGCCCTTCGGCACGCCGCCGCCGCCGCCCCCGTCTTGCACCCCCGCTCCTTCTGGCATCGTCGGCTGGTGGCCGGGAGAAGGTACGGCCAATGATATTATCGGCGGCAACAACGGGGTGCTGCTCGGCGGCATCGGTTTTGCCACCGGTGAAGTCAATCAGGGTTTTAATTTCAACAATACCAATGCCTATGTCTCCGTACCCGTCGCGACCAACCTGGATGTTGGTGCCGGCGGCGGCTTCACGCTTGAAGCCTGGATCAATCCGGCCGATGTCACACAGACGGAACCCATATTTGAGTGGAATAATGGCGTGTGGTGGGGTGTGCATTTCCATATCTCTCCGGGGCAACCGACTACGGGTTCACCCGGTCCCGGCGGCCCGGGCCAGTTGTATGCCAACATTGTGGATACCGGCGGCGGCTGGCATCAGATGGGTTCGGCGGCAGGTGTGGTCACCGCCAATGTGTTTCAGCATGTGGCTCTGACCTATGACAACGCTTCGGGTGTGGGAACCATCTATTGCAATGGCCAGATCGTTAGCCAGGCCAACTTGGGCAGTTTCACGCCGCAAACGGCCGCGCCCTATAACCTGAACCTGGGACGGCGGCAGGCCTCGGGTGACAGCATATTCAGCTTCGCTGGCATCATTGACGAACCATCCGTTTACAACCGCGCCCTTTCCTCCAACGAGATCGCCGCCATCTACCTCGCCGGCAGCGGGGGCAAATGCTCCTCCCTGGTCGCGCCCCTCATCGTGACCCAGCCAACGAACCTGACCGCGACCGTGAACACCACGGCCTTTTTCAGCGTCACCGCCCAGGGCACCGGCCCGCTGTTCTATCAGTGGAATTTCAACGGCACCAATATTTCCGGCGCCACCAATTCTTTGCTCACGCTCAATAACGTCTCACCCGCGCAGGCTGGAAATTATTCCGTGGTCGTCTCCAACTTCCTCGGCACGGCCACCAGTTCCAACGCCACGCTCACCGTCTTTGTCCCGGCGGTGCCACCGTCAATCCTCGCGCAGACACCCAGCCAGATTGTCCTGCTCGGCAGCACGGCGACCTTCAGCGTGACGGCGGGCGGCAGCGGTCCTTTGAGTTATTTCTGGAATCGCAACAACGTGCTCATCCCCGGCGCGACCAATTCGAGCTATGCCTTGTTGAGCGCGCAACTCAGTGATTCTGGCAGCAAGTTCAGCTGCCTCGTGACCAACGCCTTTGGTTCTGCCGCCAGCACCAACGTCACGCTCAAGGTCATTGACACTGTCTCGAACGACTTGTGCAGCGGCGCGGTGGTCATCACGGGTTACAGCTACACCAATGTCCAATCCACGGTTAAGGCCAGTTCCTTCGGCGATCCCGTGCCCGATTGCATTGATGGCTTCGGCAACGGTGTGTGGTACCAGTTCACCCCGTCCGCCAGCGGCTTGCTGCTCGTGGATACGCTCGGCAGCGACTTCGATACCGGGCTCGCCATATATACCGGCAGCTGCGGCTCGCTCACTGAAGCCGCCTGTAACGATGATTTTGATGGCGTGACTTCAGCCATCAGCCTCCCGGCCACGGCGGGCACGACGTACTATTTCCTCATCGGCGGCTATGATGGCCATGTCGGCAACCTGGTGTTCCATCTGAACTACCTGACGCCGCCCGCATTTGACGTGCAGCCCACCAACATCTTCGTGGTCGTCAGCAGTAATGCCACCCTCACCACATCCATCTCCGGCACCCAGCCCATCACCCAGCAGTGGTATTTCAACAATGCTCCGCTCGTTGACGGCGGACGCATCAGTGGTTCCACGAACCCGGTGTTGACCATCGCCAACATCAACCTGAATGACGGCGGAAATTATTTCATCGTCGCGTCTAATTTTGTGGGTGTGACCACCAGTTCCGTCGCCGTGTTGACCCCGGTCATTCTGCCGCCAAACATCATCACGCCACCGGTGAGCCAATCCATCCCCTCAGGCTCGAATGTCATATTCTCGGCCGTGGTGGACGGCACGCCGCCCTACATTTATCAATGGAGCCTGAACGGCAATCCGCTGACCGATGATGGCATCCATATTTTAGGCTCCAGCACCAGCAGCCTGACCGTCTCCAACCTCACCACGGCGGACGCGGGCAGCTACACGCTGACCGTCACAAACGTTTCCGGTTCCGCCAGTGCATCCGCCACGCTGACGGTAATGGTGCCGCCCAGCATCACACTGCAACCGATCGGCCGCTCCGTGCCGCCCGGTCTGCCGACGATTTTCAACGCCTCGGCCTCGGGCATTCCCACGCCAGCCTACCAATGGCAGTTGAATGGCACGAACATCCCCGGCGCGACCGGCAAGAATTACACGAATCCGGCGGTTGGTCTGAATAATCTTGGCTTTTACCAGATAGTCGCCAGCAACGCCGTCGGTGTCGCGACCAGCAGCGTGGCGCAATTGACCTTCGGGCAGGTCGCGGCGTGGGGTAGAAACGTGAATAACGAATGTTTGCCGCCGCCAGGCTTGAGCAATGTCTTTGCCGTCGCGGGAAGCCTGCAAGGTTTCGGAGTCAGCTTTGCCTTGCGGATGGATGGGACCGTCGCCTCATGGGGTGCCGGTATTGCCACCAATATTCCCGCCAGTGCGAGCAACGCAGTGGCCATTGCAGCGTCGTCTTTTGGAGATTACCTGTTACGTGCGGATGGCCGGGTCGTCAGTTGGGGCGGGGTTCCGGCCCCGGCCCTGAGCAACATCGTTGCGATTGCCGCCGGAAACAGTTTTGGCTATGCCCTGCGTACGGAAGGAATACTCACCAACTGGGGCACCGTCCCGCTGCCAGGATTTTCGCCCGTGCTGAACCACGTCACGGCGATTGCGTGCGGATATAACAACGCCATCGCCTTGCGGAGTGACGGCACGGTTGCCGTGTCCGGCACCACCGCGGTGACGAACGTGCCCGCGTCCGTGACCAATGTGATCGCGGTTGCCGCCGGGTATACCTACGCGATGGCATTGCGGGCCGATGGCCGGGTCATCGCCTGGGGCAGCGGCACGGTTACCAATCTGCCTGCGGGACTGAGCAACAACATCGTGGCCATCTCCGCCGGAAATGTTCCTAATGAAAACTTCGGTCTGGCCGTCCGTTCAGACGGGCGGGTGGTCGCTTGGGGCGACAATCCCGTTGGCGAAACCAATCCGCCCGCCGCTTTGACCAACCTGTTCTCCATCGCCGGGGCGGCGGCGCCGTTCCACGGTCTCGCGCTGGTCAACGATGGCAGCCCGGTCATCATTCATCCGCCCATCGGCCTCACCGCCTACACGGGACGCGACGTGACGTTGCACGGTGATGCCGTCGGTGCGGCCCCGCTGGCATATCAATGGTTGCTGAACGGCACCAACATCCCCGGCGCGACGAACACCACCTTGTCGCTCCCCAACATCCAATTTGCCAACGCTGGCAATTATCAATTGTTCGTCAGCAACTCCATCAACACCGCCATCAGCATCCCGGCGCCGGTGAATGTCATCAGCAACAACTCGCTGTCCATCTTGAGCCAGGTCGCCGCCTCGCCGACCAATCTGTATCAGGGTGGCAAGTTCTCCGTGGGCGGCATCTCGGTGCTCGGCAGC
>DATHQS010000015.1:0-19312 GCA_035482455.1 Candidatus Acidiferrales bacterium
ATCACGCACCAGCGTATGCCAGGAGAGGACGTTTCCGCGCGCGCCGCCGCCCTCCGGCCTGCAGGCCGGAGGGCGGCCCCAGCTTGGCTGGCTTTCGCAAGCCTGCCAAGCAGGACGATTTAGAAGATACAAGGAGAGGGAGATCGGAGATCGCGGGTTAGCGGTTAGTTTTGAAATGCGCCCGGCGGAGGCGTTTGCGGTTTTTTGGATTGCTGTTAGATTTTGTGCGGCTGGAAGTTGACTGGGGTGTTTACCCCAGTGCAAGCGGCGTGCTTTTTGGTACAAAAAGCCGGGAAATCCATCATGAGAACCACATTGCGGATATTAAATCTTGAGGACAATGAAGCCGACGCCGAGCTGAACCAGGCCATGCTATCGGCCCGGTGGCCGGATTGCGAACTGGTGCGGGTGGATACCCGTGAGGATTTTGTCGCCGCCTTGGAGCGGGGCGGGTTTGATCTCATTCTTTCAGATTATACGATGCCCGGGTTCGATGGGCGGCAGGCGCTGGCGTTGGCCCATGAAAAGTGCCCGATGACGCCGTTCCTGTTCGTCTCTGGCACCATCGGCGAGGATACGGCCATTGAGGGGCTTAAAAACGGGGCCACGGACTATGTGCTCAAGAATCGGCCGATCCGCCTGATCCCGGCCGTGGACCGCGCCTTGCGCGAAGCGGAGGAACGCCTGGAATGCGCGCGGGCCGAACAGGCGATGCGGGAATCGGAGCACAAATACCGCGAACTCTTTGAATGCCTCAGTGACGCGGCTTTTTTGGTGGAAGAACAGTCGGAGAGAATCATTGATGTCAACCGCTCCGCCGAGCGGTTGCTGGGGTGCGATCGCGGGGAGATTTTGGGCCGCAAACATCCCCAGTTCCTGGCCTTGAACCAGGTGCCGCCGCCGGGCGCCGCTTTCAAAAGCAAACTGATCCGGACAGACGGGGCGACGGTGCCCGTGGAGGTGCGGATCACACGATTAAACCTTTACGGCCGGGCGCTGGCGCTGCGGCTGTGTCATGAAATCAGCGGGGCGTGAGGCGGGGTGGAGCAATTGTCACTGACGAAGGGAAGCTATTGAAACGGCTGGCTGTCATTTCGCAGGCAACACACCCGGCTGAAGCCGGGTGTTAATCAGAGATTTCACTCTCAATTTAGTAATTTCGCTGACTTTGTACGGTGATTTGACTGCTCCATGCCTTGGCTTATGGGTCATCATCGTCGCGCAAGGGGGATTTCTTCCAAGCAAAACACTTCATGATTGCGTCTTCGTCTTCGTCAAATGGGGCATTGTATCTATGACCGTGTGGGACAGGGTAGTGTATAGACTCCACTTCTCGAAAATTTTGTCGCGCCAAAATGTCGGCAAACGCCGCTAGCGGTCCATAGGCATAAACAACATTGTGATTGTCATACACAAGTATGTTTCTGTCTTGAATTGAATGAATCCAAACGTGATGCCGCCCATCTTGTTCAAAAAAGCTTCCAAACCTTTCAAAGAAAATTTGCAGTTCTTCGCGTGAAAGTTCCGGGCTCTGGTAACGCCCCGGGTCGTTTCCCATCCTTGATGTCAGCAGTAAATATAGAACGTAAAATGGGCCAGACATCACTGTTGAAAACGTCGTCAGCAAATCCACATAACTTTCAGAAGTTGAAAAACACAGCCGCGATGGTCCAGTTGTTTTCTGGATGCAAAATTCGTTTGGATATTGGTGCAGCTGCCAATCTTTGCCAAGTCGAGATTCTAGCTTGGCAAGCATGGATTTAAAATTACGCCGCTTGCACCGCAGTCTTCTTTTCCAACGCCGCGAAGAGGCTTTTGAAAATCCATTGGCCGTCGTCGCTGCCGAGGAGGGGTTCGCAGGCGCGTTCGGGGTGGGGCATGAGGCCGGCCACGTTGCGGGCTTCATTGCAGATGCCGGCGATGTTTTGCAGCGCGCCGTTGGGGTTGGCGGTGTCGGTCAGGTTGCCGGTGGCATCGCAGTACTGCCAGAGGATCTGGTTGTTGGCCTTGAGGCCGGCCAGCGTGGTTTCATCGGCAAAATAGCAGCCTTCGCCGTGGGCGATGGGTACGCGGAGGATTTTGCCCGCCGGAATCTTGCCGGTGAAGGGCGAATCCGTGGTGGCGGTCTTGAGGAAAATGTTTTCGCAGTGGAATTGGAGGTCGCGGTTGCGGATGAGCGCGCCGGGCAGAAGGCCGGCTTCGGTGAGGACCTGAAACCCGTTGCAGACGCCCAGGACGAGGCCGCCGTTGTCGGCGAACTGTTTCACGGCCTGCATGACGGGGCTGAACCGGGCGATGGCACCGCAGCGGAGGTAATCGCCATAGCTGAAACCGCCGGGGACGATGACGGCATCGACATCACCGAGCGAGGCGTCCTTGTGCCAGACGAGGCGGGCGGAGTGGCCGAGGAGGCGGACGGCGTGGACGGCGTCCTGGTCGCAGTTGGAGGCGGGGAACTGTAAGACGGCAAAGTTCATACGAGGATGGAGGATAGAGGGTGGAGGATGGCAAAGAACTGCGGACGGCTCGCGCCATCCGCCATCTTCCAGTCTCTATCTTCGCGTTTCATCAGAGCGATTATTCGATTTCGAGGCGGTAGTCTTCGATGACCGGGTTGCTGAGGAGCTTGTGGGCGGCGTCGTTGAGGGCCTTGGTGGCGGCGGCCTGGTCGGTGCCGGGGGCGAGGTCGATCTCGATGTATTTGCCGATGTGGACGCCGGTGACGCCGGTGTAGCCCATGTGTTCGAGGGCGGTCTGGACGGTTTTGCCCTGCGGATCCAGCACGGCTTTCTTGGGTGTGATGATGATTTTGGCTTTCATGCGCGAACGGGTGGTTTTCCCGTGAAAAATTCGAGCCGCCATGGTGGCGAAATTTCGCGCAGGGGGCGAGAAATTTTTACAGCGTCGATGTTTATGCAGGGTGTGCACAGTTCAACAGCGGGGGGATTAAGTTATTCCCCAGGCGAAAAGTGCGTCGGGCGGGAATTTCCATATATTTCGCGGTTTTTTGGGAGTTGTTCACACGCAGCAAGGTTGGTACGAGGTAAGCTAAGTATTTGGCCGACGGTCAACTGACAAGGAACAAGGATTATGTTGAATACAGATATCAATCACCAAGAAGAGGCGTCGGCCGTGCCGGCGGAGGCGAAAGCACCCATCAACATCTGGCTGGTGGACGATAATCGCAACCTGCGGAGCACGTTGATGGAAATCCTGGAAAAATGCGACGGTCTCCAGTGCACCGCCACTTTTCATTCGCCGAACGCCGTTTTGAGTGCGCTGGCGAGCAAGGCCGGGCCGGATATCATTTTGCTGGATATACAGATGGGTGAGGCGTGCGGACTGGATGCCATCCGTCCGATCAAGGCCCTTTCCCGGTCGACACAGGTGCTGATGCTGACCACATTTTTCGATATGGACCAAAAAAAGAAGGCGCTGACGGCCGGGGCGTCCGGTTTTCTGCTGAAACGGTTCCCGATCGAGGAGATTTTGGATTCCATCCAGAAAGCTTCCAAAAACCCGGTGCCGCACCTGAAGCGGTCGCGCGGGCAAAGCCGGGAAGCCGGCCGGGAGCAGGAAACTGCCCCATGTCGTCCGCAACGGCGGCGGCCGTGGTTCAAACAGGCCTTGAACCTGATGCACCTGCGGCATAATTGAGGCGGCGGAAGCGGCGGAAGCGGCGGAAGGATTTTTTTAGGTTGGATAGCCTTTGTGCTTTGTAGAAAGCTTGTCAACCAAGCAAAGCCGGGTTGAAAACGGCATGTTCTGGAATGGAGGTTTGGGAGTGATTATAGAGGAGAAAGCACCACCTCTCCCCGGCCCTCTCCCCCGTTACACGGCGGAGAGGGAGCCAGAGGCGTCGGGTTTAAGAAAGGTTTCTATAGAGCACAGCCTTTGTCCAACCGGGTGTGGGAGGATAGGGGCGCATGAATGACTAAATCCGAATGACGAATGACTAAAGAAGCTCCAAGCACCAAGCGTCCAACCTCCAGAGAAGCACCAATATCTAAATTTCAAATCACCGCCCGAAACAAAACCATCAAGATGTCAGGTTAGGATCTCCAGCCGGCTCCATTTTTTGGTTTTTGAAAATCCCGGGATTTCCCAGAAAACCCGCAATTTTAGCCACCGGCTAAAATCTTAGCACACCAATTATCCCTAATAGCCACCGGGCGATCATGATTTTTACGGGATTTTTTTGGCCGGACCCCCTTCCCACCCGGGAAAAATGAAGAAATATGGCATAAATCTGCTGTTTAATATCCCCACACATTTTGAAGTTTGGGAAAGGTGTGATTGAATCGGGGGATGAAAGCTGAATTTAGAATTCAGGAGTCAGGAGCCAGGAACCAGAAGGTCCGGGGCTGGACGGGCACAAGTGATTGTGGCGCAAGGTCCGTTAGCCTTGGTTAGCCTTTGTTAGGCCAAAAACTTTTTAACCATTTTTAACCATTATGGAAACAGGAGCCAGAAGGTACTTGTGTACGGGCACATCAGGGCCGGTGCGAGCCGCCCTTGCCACCCGCTCCGGCACGACCGGGTTATCCGCCGACATCCGCCGATATCCGGCCAGATCCGACCAAAGAATTGTCCGATGCCGGACGGGCCATCAACCTCACGCAAAGAACGCAGAGGACGCCAAGCCGCACGGGCAACCAATTTCAAATTTCAAAAAAGACCAATGAAACGAACAAAATTAAACCAGATTAAGGTAAATAAAGGTCCTGGCGGACTGCCATCCGCACAGGTCATCAGGCATGGGCAGATGGGTCGGGCTTTCAGCCCTCGGTTTTGGTTGGGGACGTTTCTTGGGGCGTTGCCCCAAGCTGGGATGGTTCGGGCCTTTGGCCCTTGCCCTTGGGACGAACAGGCTCAACAACCACCAAATCACATCATTTCCCATCAATTCCCAGCTTTTTTGGATCAAAAAAAATTGAGGTGCTTGTGTACGGCCATCAGGCCCACACGCTCCGTCACTGCGGCAGAATTGATTTCAACCGATTTAAACCGAATTCAACCGATTTAAACCCATTTCAACCTACTTTTTAAAAAAATATTTTATGCCACGAATGTCCACCGCTACGTCAGCCAGAATTCCTGACGCCACAGCGCGCCGGGAAACTGCTGGTTTGCATGAATTGTTTGCATTCTTTTCAAATATTTCGCCCTTCTCTTTTGGCGGTGGGGCTCTAAAATCAAATTTCTTGTTGCTTTCAACCATTTTGAAACCTTTAACCATTTGATTTATGGCTGCTGATACATCCGTGGTGAAACCCGTCGAAGCGCCGCCGCTCGCGGCGCTCAAACTGAAATCCAAACTGGCAACGACGCCCAAGGGCACGCCGAAGTTTTCCGCGCGCGTGAAGAACGGTGCGGGCGCGGAGGTGACGCTGGGCGATCCGCGCGCGACGCGGGCGCTGGTGGCGCTGATGGACGTGCACGCGGTGGTGGGCGGCGCGGCGTGCCACTGGGGCGGGCCGGCGGCGTTCGCGGAGATCATGGCCTCCATCCACGGCATCATGTTCGCGACGACGGGGCGCGAATGGCATGAGGCCTTCAATTTCACCAACGACGCGGGCCATTGCGAGAACGGCGTGTACGCGTTGCGCGCGAATTACGGTTTTGACGGGATGACGCTGGATTCGTTGAAAGGTTTTCGCAGCATTAGCAGCAAGCTGACGGGCCACGGTGAATCGCACCTAAATCCCGAGGGCGTGCTGCTGAGCAACGGGCCGCTGGGCTCGACGTTGCCTGCGGCGCAGGGCCTGGCGATCGGCGACAAGGTGGCGCAGCGCGACCGCGTGACGATCTGCACGATCAGCGACGGCGCGAGCATGGAGGGCGAGGCGAAGGAAGCGTACGCGGCCATCCCCGGCCTCGCGTCCAAGGGCCGGCTGAACCCGTTCGTGCTGGTGATCTCTGACAATGACACGAAGCTTTCCGGCCGCATCACGAAGGATGCCTTCTCGATGGCGCCGTCATTCAACGCCATGGCCGCGCTGGGCTGGAATGTCATCCCGGTGCCGCACGGCAATGATTTGCAGGAAGTGTATCTCGCCATCGAACGCGCCATCGCGGCGGCGAAGGCGAATCCGAACCAGCCGGTGTGCGTGGAGTGCAAGACGGTGAAGGGCTACGGCATCAAGGCGACGGAGGAGAACTCGGCCGGCGGCCACGGTTTCCCGCTGGCGAACGGCGAGAAGATCATCGACTGGATGACGGAGCTGTTCAAGAACGACACGGTGCCCGCGGAACTGATGACGTGGGCGCAGCATTTGCGCGCGGATTGGGAAAAATCTGAGGCGGCGAAGAAAGCGAAGGCCGCAGCAGCCGCAGCAGCCGGCACGCCCGCACCGGTGAAACCGAAGACGGACAAGGTGCAATCCGGCCTGGCGCGCGCGGCGGTGAAGGCGGCGACAGAAGGGTTGCCGGTGTATTCCATTTCGGCAGACGTGCAGGGTTCGACGGGCATCAGCCTGTTCCAAAAGAGTTTTCCGGACCGGTTCATCGAGGTGGGCATCGCGGAATCGAACATGATCAGCACGGGCGCGGGGTTGTCGAAGTCCGGTTTCATCCCGATCGTGGACACGTTCGGCCAGTTCGGCGTGACGAAGGGCAATCTGCCGCTGACGATGGCGGCGCTCTCGCAGGCGCCGGTGATCGCGATGTTCTCGCACGTGGGCTTTCAGGACGCGGCGGACGGCGCGAGCCACCAGGCGACGACGTATTTCGCGGCGACGAGCGCGATCCCGCACACGATCGTCATCGCGCCGAGCTGCGCGGACGAGGCGGAGTCGCTGATGTACCAGGCGATCAAGCAGTTCGCGGCGGATCGCGCGGCGGGCAAGGACGGGAACAGCTACCTGTTCTTCGTGGGCCGCGAGAATTATCCGCTGACGTGGATCGAGGGCGCGCAATATCCGTGGGGCAAGGCGCAGGTGTTGTCCACGGGCAGCGACGTCGTCCTCATCGGCTGCGGCGTGCTGGTGAACAAGGCCATCGAGGCCGGGAAATTGCTGGCGGCAAAGGGCGTGAAGGCGACGGTCATCAGCAACCCGTTCGTGAACCAGGTGGATTTGGAAAGCATCGGCGCGGCGGTGAAGGCCTGCGGCGGCAAGGTGGTGACCATTGAGGATCACCAGGTGCTGGGCGGCATGGGCGCACAGGTGTCGCATGCGCTCTCGAACGCGGGCATCCCGCACGTGATGAAATCGCTGGGCATCCATAACGAGTTCGGCCAGAGCGCATACATGGCCGAGGAGCTTTACGTGAAGCATGGATTGACCGCGCCGAAGATGGCGGAGGCGGCGTTGGCTTTGCTCGGGAAATGATGGGCGGACCGGCCGCCGGTTACTGACCATAAATTATGAAAATGCTCATTCCATGGTTGGTGGCGTTGGTGGCGCTGGGTGCCGCCGGTTATTCGTACAACGAAACCAAACAGGCGAACACGGCGGTCGCCGCACTCCAGCAACAGGTGGCCGACCTGCAAGCGGTGAAGGCGGAGAACGAGACGTTGAAGGCGAGCCAGGTTTCCAGCAGCGAACTGGAACGCCTGCGCTCGGACAGTCACGAGGTGTTGAAATTGCGCAACGAAGTCCAGCAATTGCATACCGAGCAGACGAAGTTGAAAGCCGCGGCACAAGCCGCCCAGAATGGTTATGAAGCGGCGCAGGCCCAAGCCCAGGCGGCGCAAGAGCAGGCCCAAGCGACCCAGACGCAACTGCAAACGGTCCGGCAGGCGGCTCAAAAGCAGGCGGCAGCAGCCCAGCCAGCCTCGCCCGAGGCCATGATGAACGGGTGCATCAACAATCTCCGCCAGATTGATGCGGCCAAAAACCAGTGGGCCTTGGAAAAGGGCAAAACCAGCGAGGCCATACCCAAGGCAGAAGACCTTGCCCCCTATCTAAAGGGAAACGCGATCCCGACGTGCCCGGCCGGCGGCACGTACACGCTCAATGCTTTGGACAAGCCTCCCACCTGCTCCATCGAGGGTCATGTGCTGCCCTGATACATCCCCAGATTAAGGCATTCTCTCCTGATTTCAGCCTTGGCTTTGGTGCTGCGGGTCGGCTAACCTCTGCGTTCTTAAAATTTATGATTGAAACGGACATTGAACTGTTGAAAGGGATCGCCAACCAGTTGCGCATTCACTCCATCGAAGCCACCACCGCGGCAGGCAGCGGCCATCCAACCTCGTGCTGCTCGGCAGCGGATGTCGTGGCGGCATTGTTTTTCGGCCACATGAAGTATGATGCGAAGAACCCGCATCATTACAACAACGACCGCTTCATCCTCTCGAAGGGCCACGCCGCACCGTTGCTGTACGCCGCGTGGGCCGAAAACGGTTTCGTCCCGATTCCCGAACTTTTGAAACTGCGCCAGTTCGGCAACGATCTGGAAGGTCATCCGACGCCGCGCCTCGCGTTCGCCGACGTGGCGACGGGTTCGCTCGGCCAGGGCCTCGGCGTGGGCGTGGGCATGGCGCTCGCCGCCCGCCAGGACAAGCTGGATTACAACACCTACGTTTTGATGGGCGACGGCGAGATCGCCGAAGGCGCCGTGTGGGAAGCCGCGAACCTCGCGGGCTTCTACAAGCTCAGCAACCTGATCGCGATCGTCGATGCGAACCGCCTCGGCCAGAGCCAGGCGACGATGTTCGGCCATGACATCAATGTCTACGTGAAACGCTTCGAAGCGTTCGGCTGGCGCGTCGAGACCCTCGAAGACGGCCACGACATGGAAGAAATTCTCGAAGTGCTCAGCGGCGTGGGCCTCGATGAACGTCCGTTGGCGATCATCGCCAAGACGTACAAAGGTGCGGGTGTGTCCTTCATCCAGGACAAGGACGGCTGGCACGGCAAGCCGTTGAGCAAGGAAGAGGCCGTGCAGGCCATCGCCGAGCTTTCGCCGAGCGCGAAGTCCGGCCTCGGTGTGGCGATCGCCGCCCCGACCGCCCTGCCCGCGCCGAACCTGGCGGCGCCCGCGAGCTTCCCGGCCATCAGCCACAAGCTGGGCGAAATGATCGCCACGCGCGAAGCCTACGGCACGGCCCTCGTCCGCCTCGGCGAAGCCGATGCGCGGGTCGTCGCGATGGACGGCGACACGAAGAATTCCACCTACGCGGAAAAGTTTTTCAAGGCGTTCCCGAACCGTTTCACCGAATGTTTCATCGCGGAGCAGAACCTCGTGGCGGTCGCCATGGGCTTTGCGACGCGCGGCCATGTGCCGTTTGTCTCGACGTTCGCAACGTTCTTCACGCGCGCGGCGGACCAGATCCGCGTGGCGGGCATCTCGCAGGCGAACATCAAGCTGGTCGGCTCGCACGTGGGCATCAGCATCGGCGAGGACGGTCCGTCGCAGATGGCGCTGGAAGACCTGGCGCTCATGCGCGCGATCGTCGGCAGCACGGTGCTGTACCCGGCGGAAGCGGTGGCGACGGAGAAATTGCTCGAGCAGATGGCGCAGCACAAGGGCCTCTGCTTCCTGCGCACCTCACGCCCGAAGACGCCGGTCATCTACGGCAACGATGAACAATTCCCGATCGGCGGCGCGAAGGTCGTCCGCACGGGCGACAAGGTTACCGTGGTCGGCGCCGGCGTGACGCTGTTCGAAGCCCTCAAGGCGGCGGATACGCTGAAGGCCGAAGGCATCAACATCACGGTCATCGACGCTTACAGCATCAAGCCGCTCGGCAAGAAGGAAATTTTGGCCGCCGCAAAGAAGACCGGCAACACGGTCATCACGGTGGAAGATCATTATTCCGAAGGCGGTCTCGGCGACGCGGTCGCGGGCGAACTGAGCAGCGAAGGCATCAAGGTGCACAAGCTGGCGGTCAACGGCATCCCCCGCTCCGGCCATGCGGCGGAGCTGATGGCGGCGTTCGGCATCGATGCCGCGGCGATCGTGAAAAAGGTCAAGTCGCTGTAAGCAGCCGGCAATTGGAATTCAAAGACGCGGAGAAGCAATTCTCCGCGTTTTTTCTTTTGTCGCCGCAACTTTTTGCAATAGTCAAATGATGAAAGGTTTCAGAGGGCATCTTTACCTCGCCGTCCTGGCCGGGTGCTTGATGACATTATCGGCGGCTGCGGAGGACATTTGCGCGATCTGCGGCAAACAAATCAATGATACCATCTACCTCATCACGGATGACGTCACCGGCGTGGAACAGACTGTTTGTTCCGACTGCCGTAAATTGCCCAAGTGTTTCCTCTGCGGGCTTCCCGTCAAGGACAACGGCATCAGTTTGTCCGACGGCCGTCACATTTGCGCCCGGGATGGAAAAACCGCGGTGCTGACCGCCAAAGACGCCAGCCA
This sequence comes from Candidatus Acidiferrales bacterium, assembly GCA_035482455.1. GTDB lineage: Bacteria > Verrucomicrobiota > Verrucomicrobiia > Limisphaerales > UBA11358 > UBA11358. Next base: position 10,318 of record DATHQS010000015.1, read on the forward strand.
GGTCGCCAATGAGGTCAATGACAGCCTGGACAAGCTGTTCTCCCGCTTCACCGCTTTCCCAAAAAACGTGGATGTGACGGTGCTTGACCGGATTGACGTGGACAAAATGTACCAGCCGAACGGATATGATTTTGAAAGCCCCAACCTGCTCGGCTGCATCGAGGCGGTGACGAATGCCAGCCAGAAGCGATATGCGATGCGCCTGATGACCGGCCTGCCGCTGATGGAACTCAAGGCGGTCGCCGCGCACGAATTATCCCATGCCTGGGTGGGTGAAAATGTACCGTCCTGGCGACGGGAAACTTTATCACGAAACGCTGAGGAAGGGTTTTGTGAACTGGTCGCCTACCTTTTGATGGATTCACAAAACGAGGAGGCGCAAAAGGAGGCGCAAAAGAAATTTATACTGCAAAACCGCTATACCCGCGGCCAGATCGATCTGTTCATCGAGGCGGAAGGGCGCTTTGGCTTCGATGAGGTACTCGACTGGATGCAACGGGGCGATTCGTCGGAATTGGAAGAAGGCCATTTGGAGAAAATCCGGGACATGGCAACCCCTGCGCCGGCAATCCGCGCCGCTAACATCGCTGTCCGCACCAACCGCCTTGCCACTGCCGCCACCAACTTCGGCCTGAACGCCAAAACCAACCTCAGCGCTACCATCCCGGCACCTGCCACAAATAATGTCGCGGCACCAGCGCCCATCAAGCTTCAGGGCATCATGTGGGGTAATTTGCCCTCTGCAATCATCAACCAGCACACGGTTTACCCCAATGACCGTTTCAATGTGAAGATCGGCGGCGTGGAAACGGTTTTTCGCTGCCTTGAAATCCAGAAGAGCAGCGTTCGCATCAAAAACATGAATTCTGGCAAGGAAGATATTCTTCAACTTTAAGAAAATTGAAGCCGGATGGCGGTGGCAGTTGCCAAAACCGCCAATGTGATGCACATTGACCTTAGCGATGGGCGAGAAACCAAAGTTTCTGCAAGGTCAGCTGCTCCTCGATAGCGGGCAGCTTGGCGGCTCCTTTTTCCAACGCACCGTCGTCCTCATCTGCCAGCACAACGGCGAAGGCGCCTTCGGCCTCGTCCTCAACCGCGCGCTCGGCAAGACCGCGGGGGAATTGATCATCGCGGACCTCCCGGATCTGCTCAAGGAATCGCCGCTCTACCTCGGCGGCCCCGTGCAACCCAGCGCGCTCAGCTATCTGCATACGGACAGCTTCATCCCCGAGGCCGACGTGATGCCCAACCTTGCGCTCGGCCACTCGCTCGATGACCTGTTGGAGATCGGTGAATCGTTTTCGGCAACGAAGAAGGTGCGGTTGTTCGCCGGTTACGCCGGCTGGAGCGCCGGCCAGTTGGAAGGCGAGATGAAACGTAAGGCGTGGCTCACCCACCCCGCATCGATCGAGCTCGTTTTTGAAACCCCACCCGAACTGCTCTGGCAGAAGGTGTTCCACTTCAAAGGCGGCTGGAGAAACCGGCTCCTCGGCCAGATGCCGGAAGATTTGTCACACAACTGACCCGTGCAGAATCAGTTTGCTTCGACGTGCAGCAAGGCCGCGCCGGACTTCGCCAGCACTTCCGTCCGTTCCAAGCTCGCGGGAACCATGCAGAACTGGCCGGCGGACAAATCGACTGCGGTTGCACCGGATTTGATCTCCACCTTGCCCGACGTCACGGCGACAATCTGAAGCTTCTTGGTTTTCAGCAAAGCCGTAGCGCCGGAATTCAGCTTCCACGCTTCCACATTGAACAACGGATCGCTCACCAGCGGACGCCTTTGGATATTCGCCTCACCGGTAAATTTCGTTTCCACCAGCTTGGGTTCGAAGTCGTTGAAATCGATGCTCGCCAGCGATTGTGCCACGTGCAACTCGCGCGGCTTGCCGTCAAGCCCGACACGGTTCCAGTCGAACACGCGATAAGTCGTGTCGGAATTCTGCTGGATCTCGAAGATCACCAGGCCGTCGCCGATCGCATGGACGCGGCCGCTCGGCAAAAACATTGTGTCGCCCGCGCGCACGGGGATTCGGTGAAAGCAATCCGCCACGCTGCCATCAACAATCTTCCGCTCAAATTCCGCGCGCGTGACGCCACGCTTGAGGCCGACGTACAGGCTCGCATCCGGGGCCGCATCGGCGATGTACCACATCTCGGTCTTGGGTTCACCTTTGAGTTCCGCCGCCTTGCTTGCCGGGGGATGGACCTGCAACGAAAGCTTATCGCGGGCATCCAGTATCTTGCAGAGCAGCGGAAAGCGGCCGGCCGCCGCCGGTTTCGCACCACCGAGGATTTCTGCAGGGTGATTCTCCATCAACCATCGGAGGTCTTTCCCGGCCAGCGGGCCATTGGTTATGACGCTGGCGTCGCCGGGACGGTCAGAAATCTCCCACGCCTCGCCAATCGATTGGTTGGCCGGGATTTTCTTGGCGTAAAGCCGCTCGAGTTCGCGCCCGCCCCAGATACGGTCCTTGAAGATGGGCTGAAAAACAAAGGGGTAAAGCATGATCAGGCGGCGACCGGCTCGGCGGACTTGGCAGATTTCATTTCACCGGCGCCGGTGGCGGCTTCCGTGAAATGCCCGTGGGCACGGAATTTTTCATAACGCTTTTTCATCCGGTCAGCCGTGGTCAACGCTTGAATTTCCTCCAGATGCCGGAGCAGGTGCGTCTTCAGGGTTGCCGCCGTTGTTTCCACGTCCCGGTGGGCGCCACCGAGCGGTTCGGGGATGATTTCATCCACCAGCTTGAGGTGCAGCAGATCCTTGGCGGTGATCTTCAGCGCGGCGGCGGCTTTGCCGGCATTCGCGCGGTCCTTCCACAAAATCGCTGCGCAGCCCTCGGGACTGATGACGGAATAATAGGCGTTCTCCATGATCAACACCCGGTCGGCCACACCGATGCCCAACGCACCACCGGAACCGCCTTCGCCAATGACGGCGCTGATGACCGGCACCTCCAACAACATCATCTCGCGCAGATTGACGGCGATGGCCTCGGAAATGTGCCGTTCCTCCGCCGCCACGCCGGGATATGCCCCCGCCGTGTCGATCAACGTGATGATGGGCAGGCCAAACTTGTGCGCCAGCCGCATCAGCCGGAGCGCCTTGCGATAGCCCTCAGGATGCGCCGAACCAAAGTTGCGCAGGATGTTTTCCTTGGTGTCCCGGCCCTTCTGCGTGCCGATGACCACGACATGGTGGTGTCCCAGCTTGGCGAAACCGCCGACCATCGCATGATCGTCTGCAAACATCCGGTCGCCATGGAGTTCCTGAAATTCGGAGAAAGTCTTCGCCAGATAATCCAGCGTATAGGGCCGTTTCGGATGCCGCGCCACCTGGACACGCTGCCAGGGGGTGAGATGCAGGTAAATCTGCCGCCGGGTCTCCTCCAGCTTTTTTTCGATGAGTTGGATTTCCTCTTCGAAACTGATCCCGAGGGAGTGCTTTTCAGGATGCAGTCGGAGATCGTCCAGCTTGTTCTGCAATTCAGTGATCGGCTTTTCGAAATCAAGCTGATGTTTCATGCGTGGTAAATTTTAGCCATTTTTGGGGTTGAAGCAATGCGGAATTCCGTGCGTAAAAAAGCGAAAAGGCCGGACTTTCGTCCGGCCTTCGCGGTGACAAGGTTTAAACGCCTTCACCAAGGCGCTCAGAAGGGCCGTGCGACCAACTTGGGGCGCTGTCCGAGCCGCACGGCGAGCAAAACCTCTATGCCAACCCTAAACGGACAGCGAAATTTTCAATCAACAATTAACCGACTCTAACTATGACGCACGAGAAGCAAAAAAGGTTCAAATTATTTTCAGTTTTTAAAACTTTTTCAAACCAACCGCTGCTCCCAGCTACGGCACATAGACTACACTAATAACTGTCTGGTTACAAATTAAAATCCGGCAGGTCGGAGAAGATTTTTACGGGCCGGGCCTGGATCACGCGTGCCAGCGGCGTCCGGCCATCGGGCTTTAGCGATTCACGGAACGCCGCCTCTTTGCCCGCGCCGGACACGAGAATCGCTATGTTTTTCGCGGCGAAGATCGTTTTGTACGTCAACGATATCCGGGTCGGCGGCGGCTTCGGCGAATTTTCCACGACCAAAAATGAGGCAGAATTGTCCAAAATTTTTGCACTCGCATTGGGGAAAAGCGAGGCGATGTGGCCGTCCTCTCCCATCCCTAAAAAAATCAAATCCAGCACCGGCCGCCCGCTTTTATCCGGGGCCGCCACGCGGCTCAATTCCGCCTCCGCACTCTGCACGGCCACCGCCGGCGAATCTTCCCCCCGCAAACGGTGAATTTTTTCCGCCGCAATCTTCAGCGGCGCAAACAATAACTCGTTCGCCATCTTGTAATTACTGTCAGGATCGGTCGGCGGCACGCACCGCTCATCTGCCCAAAAGAAGTGAACATTCGCAAACGAAACCTTCAGCGCTTGGTTCTGTTCGACGGCTGAGGTAAAAAACTTTTGGGTGATGCGCCCGCCCGAAAGCGCGACGCTGTGTGTTTTGCCCGCGCGATTGGCCGCCTCAATCTCGTCCAGCCACGCACCGGCGGCGGCCCGGGCAAGTTCGTCGGGACCGGCAAACGAATGCAGCTCAATGTTTTTCATCGCCTTAAAACCGTCTATTTGGAATGGACCACAACCTCTGTTTTGATTGAATTCGCGATGAAGCATTGCTCATGGGCCAGGTGATGCAACTGCTTTTCGTCTTCCGGCGTGGGCAATTTGTCTCCGCTGTAGACGATCTCTGGATTGAGCGTCACCCGGCTCACCCATGGCACGCCCGTTTCGTTTTTGGCCATCACGCCGATGGATTCATCTTCGTAACTGTCGATTTGGAATCCTTTTTTTCCCGCCAGATAAAGGAACGTGAGCATATGGCAGCTGGAAATCGACGCCACGAACGCTTCTTCCGGATCAACGTGCGCCGGGTTCGAATAAGGCACGGGCACAACCGCTGGCGAAGACGATGCCGGCACGGTGACGCCGCCGTCAAATGTCCACGTATGTTCCCGCGAATACTTGCCCTTGAGAAAGTCAGGGCTCGTTCGCTGCCATTTGATCGTTGCTTTATATTCGGACATTTTATTGCGTGATCAATTGTTCACCAAACTTCCTTCCTCACCTTTTCCACACGCTCCCAGATCTCCAACGGCATCTCCGACCGCCATACCCCGCCGAGCAGATGGTTAAATTGTTCATTCGTCTGTGCCTCCTGTTCCACCCGGTCGATGTAGTCCGCACCATGGAAATAAAGCAGCTCTTCCAACGGCCCGGCTGCGAGGTCGCCCTTCGCTTCATCAGTCAGGTCACGTCGCACCACCTCCAAGATCGCCTGCCAGACGAGCTCGGGGTATTCCTGGCAAAAACTGACGTCCTCCAGGGCGTGATCATCTTCAAACCACGCGATGACATCGTTGACGGTCGGCTCGGCCATGGTCCTATTTGATCACCAACGGCTCGTGCCAGGTGTGGCCAAGTTGCGCCAGCAGGTCGTCGGCGGCGATCGGCCCCCACGTGCCGGCGGCGTAAAATTCCCGGTTCGTCAGCGACTTGCCTTCCCAACCGGCGCGGATGGAATCGGCGATCGTCCACGCGGTTTCCACCTCGTCACGGCGGATGAAGAGCGTCGCGTCGCCGGCGATGGCTTCGAGCAGCAGCCGCTCATACGCCTCGGGTGTATAGGCGCCAAATTCGGCGTCGTAGCTGAAATGCATCCGCACCGGGCGCACGCCGATGGTCGTGCCGGGAATCTTGCCGTTGAAACGCAGGGAAATGCCCTCGTTCGGCTGCAGGCGCAGGGTCAGCGCATTGGCATCGAGATGCGAACCGCACTGCGCGGCAAACAAAACATTCGGCGTCGGCCGGAACTGTATCCGCACTTCGCTCGCGCTCATCGGCAGATTTTTTCCCGTGCGCAGATAGAACGGCACGCCGCTCCAGCGCCAGTTATCGATCAATAGCTTGAGCGCGACAAACGTTTCCACATTCGAATCCGGCTTCACCTTGGTTTCCTGACGGTAACCGGGGCGCGCCTGGTCGCCGACATTGCCGGCGAAGTACTGCCCGCGCACGATCTGTTTGGCGACATAGTCGGCCGTCAGCGGCCGGATGGACTTGAGCAGCTTCACCTTTTCATCACGCACGGCCTCGGCCTCCAGCGACACCGGCGGCTCCATGGCGATGAGTGAAAGCACCTGCAACATGTGGTTCTGCACCATGTCGCGCAGCGCGCCCGCCTCCTCGTAGTATCCGCCGCGGTCGCCCACCCCGATCTTTTCGCTGACCGTGACCTGAACATGATCCACGGATTCGCGGTTCCACAGGCGCTCGAAGATGGAGTTGGAAAAGCGGAACATCAAAATGTTCTGCACCGTTTCCTTGCCCAGATAATGGTCGATGCGGAACACCTGCGATTCGTGCGCGTAGCGGGTAAGCTCCTGGTTGAGCTTTTGCGCGGAGGCCAGATCGTGACCGAACGGCTTCTCCACCACGAGGCGCTGCCAGCCCGGCCCGTCCTTTTTCAACAGCTTGGAACGATGCACCTGTTCCACCACTTCCCCGAACTGGCTCGGCGAAATGGCGAGATAGAAAAGCAAATTGTCATGCAACGCCGGGTTGCCGAACGAACTCAGTTGCTTCTCCAACCGGGCATACGCCGCGTCATCCGTCAGGTCGCCGATGCAGTAAAAAATGTTCTCCGCGAACGCCGCCCAGACCTTGTCATCCACCGGTTTGGTGCGGGAAAACTGGTCGAGCGCCGTGCGCAATTCCTGCCGCCACGAGGCGCCGGTCTTTTCGCGGCGCGCGAAGCCGATCACGCGGAACGTCGCCGGCATCTGCCCGTCCTTGAACAAATGATAAAGCGCGGGAATGAGCTTGCGTGCCGTCAGGTCGCCGCTGGCACCGAAGATGACGATCGAGCAGGCTTCAAGATTCTTGTGATTGCCACCGCCGCTGGCGGCGGGGGCGGGCGAATTCAGAATGTTCATGGCCGCAACCTTGGCGCAAACGCCGGGAAATTTCAACCCTCCTTATTCCAAAAATGGCGCGGAAACATGAAATATTCGGGGACTCCCGATGAAAACATTTCAGGGGTGTCCTTGTTGGCCAAACCGGGGCTTGGCAGGACCACGGGGCCAAGAACCCCCGCCGGCCTGCCTCTCCGTTTAAATCTCATAAATTTTTTGGTTGGATTTACTTGGATTCGGTCGGATTTACTGGCTGGGGTGACCCCGATCGCGAAGACGTTTGAAGTTTGATGCTTGGAGCTTCTTTGGTACTTGGAGCTTTGCTTCGCCCAGCACCCAGCGCCTGCATTTTTCATTCTGCCTTCGGCCTTGGCCTTTCATCCCCCCGTTCTACCACGGCTCCCGCAAATCTCAAATCTCCCCGGAGAAGTAACTGCACGATTTCTAGCATATTTCGGCAAAAAAACAGAGTGGGAAGGGGGGCGACCCGATAATTTGAAAACATGCGCATTAACAACTAACCACCAGCAGTTTGCGACTTATTGTCCATTAATTATTTGTCTCTCATAAACTCCGCGCTGGACAACTCTTTGCCGTCGTAATAGCGTAAAATCAATGGAGATATGGCGATCAGAACGCCGTCGGCCTTTGTCGAGCCGTGACGTCATCGCCCGGAAACTTGGAACTCAGCCATGAAGTATTACAAAACCGACAGCCGTAAAATTTCGTACGTCGAATACTGGCACATTTCGCCCAGGTCTTTCTGGTTCGCCTGGCTGAACAAGCTCATCGGCCGGCAGATGAACCTCATCCGCGGCATGCCCGAACCCCGGCCGCTCACCGAACGCATCGTCAGCGCCGACGCCGTCCCTGCCGACATCCTCCACCGCCTGAACCATGGCGTCAGCGACCTCCGCGCGGCCGGGTTCGACCAGTTCTGGTATTACACCACCAAGGGGTCTTTGACCGGTGGCGTGGGCTTTGGGGTCGAGGGCCTGCACACCTCCCGCCGCATTCTCGCCAAGGCCATTTACGTCCATTTTAAAAACCGCGAACGCTTTCTCATCGCCCTCACCAGCGGCTTCCGCGACGGCACCGTCTTTTCCACCACCAACAAAAAACGCGATTTCACCCCGCCGCCGAACCATCTCGTTTTGCGCAAACTCGGCGCGGATGCCCGCACCCTCCTCGACCTGCACCAGCGCAAGGTGACCAAGCTGTCCGCCCGCGCTCCCGTGGAAGTGTTCAACGGACTCGGCGATGTCGCCGCCTTCGAGGACAAGATGTTGCAGGCTTCCTACGATGACAAGATCCGCCGCGGCGTCTGGGTCGAGATGACCGACGCCGAAGTCCACGCCCTCCGCGCCAAGATGACCGGCACCCCCACGTCACCCCCGCCGGTGCCGCAACCGCGGTGATTTCTTGAACAACCAAGTAACGAAGAAACAAAGAAAGTTAAATTCCGCCTTCGTTACTTGGTTGATCAATCTGAAACACCTTCGCCCCCTTCGCGCGACCTCACTCCACACTGGACAACCCCCGCTCACCGGCCTAGCGTAAAACCACATGGAACAGGCGATTATATGAAACGCGTCATCATCTTCAGCCTGGCTTTGGTTGCTCTTTGTGCATGGTATCGTGTCTCTTTCTTCCGTTACTACGTTCCGGTTCGGGCCGTCTTGGTGCATTTCCAGCCCAACAACCATAAACGGTTTGATTATCTCTATGTCGTTTCCGGGGCCACCTATTCTGGCGCGGCCACGATTGTGAGCTCCAAGGTTGATCTTGCCACTTTCCGAACCGGCACCCAGTTGACGGTTTACTATGACACGCAACATCCGGCCAATTCGACCGTTAACCCGACCGTCCTGCGCGGCAACAAATCCATTTGGCTCCTGATCATCCCCGGGACGCTGATTTTGCTCGGCATCATTTTCTGTCCCCGGCCCCGCAACCCGGTCCGTAGATGAACGCCTTGTCCCTTACGGGACGAATTCTCCCCGCCCACTCCGCACTAGAC
>DATHQS010000016.1:0-6792 GCA_035482455.1 Candidatus Acidiferrales bacterium
GACAGGGCGCGACAGTCTCCACCAGTACAACGCCTTTACGGTGCCGCTTTTTTTAGACCTTCCCGCAAAACTTGATTGGCATCCCAGTTGATTTCCTTGGCGGAGATTTTTGGGTGGGCCTTGAGAAAAGCGTCCCAGATACCGAGTGAGAGCACGGCGGCGCCGCGGGGCGTGGGGTGCAGGCCGTCGGCCTGGAGCAGGCTGCGGGTCGAGCCGGCGGGCAGGGTGCCGGTGCGCAATTTTACGGCTTCGTTGGCTTTTACCTGGCGCATGAATTCGGCGAGGGGAACAATCGTCACGTGCGGATGGGCGGCCGCCCATTGCTTTAGCCGTTCATTCGCGGCGCGCCGGGTGGCTTCACTGGGAACCTGTTCGCTGCCGATGATGCCGGAGTTCGTGGCGGAGGAGGCATCCGGGATGTCGCCGACGATGAGCGGGCAGGGGATCTGTTCCAACAGCTTCAGGCCATGCTCGAAATGTTGGACGCGGGCCGCCTCGGAATCCTCAGCGCCATAACAGAACCAGAACAGGAAATCCACGGCGACCACAAGTGTGGGCTGGGCGTTGGTGGCGGCCTGGACTTCTTGAACGGCCATCGCATCGGGGCTCAAAAAAAACATGGCCGTGCCGAAATTTTTTACCGGCGCATGGGGGCTGACGATGGCGGCGTCCAGATAGTTATGCAGCTTGCACTTCGTGGTGTTGGTGCCGCCGAACGGCTCGGACAGGACAAAGCCCCCGGACGCGCTCGCGCCGATGACGACGACGCGCGCCCAGGGTGATTCGGCGGCGAACGCCGGCAGGGCCAGCGCTGCGAACAACAGCGCAAAGAATGTTCCCCGGAGAATTTTCATGGGGCAACTCTACCACGCCGATTCATGCCAAAATCAAACCGTGAGACAGAAATGGTTGAAAATCGGCCGTGTTGCTTGTGGCGAGTTTCGCGCCGCAACGAATGGCCACGGCCGCGATCATGCTATAAATTTTCCATGCGCTGCCGAACCGGCGACGACGGTCTGGATGAGGAAATTGGTGTCGAAAAGAATCATGCGATGGTGCCGGAGCATCAACGCCGGGCTTCACGCGCGGAAGCCATCCATTCCGCCGCCTTGTTTGCATCCAAGCCAAGGTGCTTTTGCAAAGATTCCAAGGCTTGAAGCGGTGAAATGGCAGGCCGACTTCCGGTGTCTGACGGGATAATGGTGAGCAAACCGGAGGCTTTTTCCGGCAATACCTCCGCGCCTTTGGCCAGGACATGTCCGTGGTCAATTTCAACTTCTACAGTCAAGTAGCTCATGGCACGAAATTACGCCGCCGTTTACCCGCCCGCAAGCAGTGTTTTGCGCCAATCCTATTTACCGCACCTTTTCAAAGGCGAAACCCTTCAAGTATTCCGTCTCGGGAATCATCGGGATGATCGGATGGTCGGGGCTTTGGGCGTAGGTGGCGACACGGCGCAGGACGTTGCGGGTGTCGTAGGCCGCGGAGAGGAGCGAGTCCTGGAACAGTTCCGTGCTGACGTGGTGCGAGCAGCAGAAGGTCGCGAGGGTGCCGCCGGCTTTCAGCAGCTTCAACGCGCGCAGATGGATCTCCTTGTAGCCGCGCAGGGCGTCGTTCACGGAGGCGCGGTTGCGGGTGAAGGACGGCGGGTCGAGGATGATGAGGTCGTAGCGCGGGACGACGCGTTCGTGCGGCTTCACGGCGGTGGCGGTCTTCAGCCAGTCGAACACGTTGATGGTCTCGAAGGTGCAGGTCTTGTCCACCTTGTTGGCCTTGGCATTGCGTTCCGAGGCGGCGATGGCATCGGCGCTCTGATCGAGCAGATGGACGTGGCCGGCGCCGGCGCGCGCGGCGTGCAGGCCGAAGCCGCCGAGGAAGCTGAAACAGTCGAGGACATTGCCGCCCCGCGCGAATTGTGACACGGCCTGGTAATTGGCCTGCTGGTCGAGGTACATCCCGGTCTTGTGGCCGGCGATGAGGTCGGTCTCGAATTTCAAGCCGTTGAGGTTCACGGAAACTTTGCCATCCGATTCGCCGGCGAGGAGGCCGTTCGATTCGGTGAGGCCCTCGAATTTGCGCGAGGCGACGTCGCTGCGTTCCATGATGGCGCGGGGTGAAAAGATTTTTTCCAGGGCGGCGACGATGTTGGCCTTGCGCAGGTCCATGCCGAGCGAGGAGATCTGGACGACAAGGACGTCCTCGTATTTGTCCACGATGAGGCCGCTCAGGAAATCGCTCTCGGCGTTGACGACGCGGAAGGAGGTGGCGCCGGGCAGGTGACGTTCGCGGACGGCGAGCGCGGCGCGGATGCGTTCCTCAAAAAATTCCTCGTTGGGCCGGATGCGGTCAAGGGCGAGCAGGCGGACGCCGATCTTGGATTTGGAATTGTAAAAACCGGTGCCGAGCAGGCGCTGGCGGTGGTCTTTGACCTGGACGAGGTCGCCATCGGCGGCGGGCTGGGTCAGGCGGAGGATTTCGTTGGTGTAGACCCAAGGGTGACCGGCGACGATGCGGTCGGCTTCACCGGGCTTGAGCAGGACAGTAGGAATAGCATCCGTGATTGTAGACATATCAGGATAGAATCGCAGAGAGTGAAAAGAAAAGCGAGGATAGAGGATGGAAGATTGAGGATGGCGAGGAATACGAAAGCGAGGATTGAGGGTGGAGGATGGAAAGGCTGGCCCGACGCGGGTATGCTGGCGTTGACATAGCTGGAATGGTCGCAGCCATTACCGAAAGCGAACTGCGGGTTGAGAGTGAAACAACCTCCGAAAGCCCGCTTGGTTGACCGGGACTAACGCTCCGAGGCGGGCAAGGCGTTTGGCTGTTCAGTTTGATGTAGGCGAGCTTTTTTCCAATGTGGGAGCGTTCGTAGCCGAGAAGCCAGACCAGTGTTTATTTTTTCATTGGCACCTTGGGTGCTATGGTTGGCGCGTAGGGTTCACTTTCGGCCCGCTTGATAATTGTATCAAAACTTTTTTGCGCAGGGCCAGAGATTTGCGTTTTTGTGCCAGTAACGAGCACGGATTGTTGGCCCGATGCTTTGGCTGCGTCTTAACTTCGCCGCACTTGCCATGTATGATGTTGCCGAAGGTAAATTTTATTGGATACCAAGTGATCCCCGGCAGGCCAGATGCGGTCTATGATCTGTTGCAGTTCAACAATCCCAGCCGGGGATTGTGCGTCACAAAATACCAATACATCGCGTGCTGGAACTGCAACCGCATATTGCCCCGCAACAAATTTCTGAAATTCGCCATCCCAAAATTCATCCAATAACATAACGCTTGCCTCAAAATCACCGTTCATCATGAAAGCGAACACATTGCCGTAAGGCTGCACTCTGAAATTTCTTTCGATGGTTAGACGCTTTAGATTCCGCAATCCAATCTGGTGCAATTCATCAGGGCTAACCCCATCTTCCTCCAAGTGACGATTCTGGATATACTCGTAGGATTCTTCATTACCCGCCAAGTAGCAGATGTGTAACTCTTCCAAAAATAGCCTGACGACGGGGTTATCTTTCGGTAACAGCTTGACGATGGGCCGGCCATTTTCTGACGCCGACCCCATCAAGTATGCAATTGATCGACCTGTAATTTTTTTTGAAGTCATAATCATGGTTCTGGCGTTGGCCTAACGACATCGACTTTTGTTGGCGGTATTTGCGTTCCGCCCGGAAAACCCGGCTTGCCTTGACCTTTAACTGTTGCTCCAGTTTTTTCAATTTCAGGAAACGCTTTTGCTTGATTTGGCGTCAAGCGAGCGGTTGAGGATGATTTTGCCTCGGTTAAACCGATTTGTCCTGCCTCATCTTTTGTAGCGAAGTCCACTCGCGTCTTAACACCACTTTCTGTTTCCAACGTAACTTGTGAAGCGGTAGTTTCTTTTGTTGCTTCCAATCCTTCCCCAACTTTGCCTTCAAAGGCTTTTCCTTTTTCAAAATTTTTCAAAATTGAAGACCCTTCTTTTACCGCCAAACCTTCTTCTCCCGCTGGTGTCATCATAGTTCCTGCTGCGAGCAATGCGGCGCCGCCTGCCTTGATTGGGGCCGTTGCCGCATTGCCAAGCTTGTTCCCCTTCGCATCGGTCAATTCTGGGCCGAACGTTCCACCATTTAAGGCATTATATGAATTCGGATCCCACTGTACAGAGGTGTCTCCCATGAATACATGACTAATGCCTTGACCAACACTGTGCATGGCACCACTGACGGCACTACTGATCCCGCCGCTAATTATTGCTGCACCTTGTTTGGTGTCACTCCACCAGTCAGACACGCCATAGTGTCCTGTCGGGTCGGTGTAGCGCAGTGGATTATTAACGCAATAGGAATACCGGTTGTAGCTCTGCGGATTGAAAATGTCTTGAATGACATCGTCGGGCTGTGTGAACCGGCCCAGAATCGGGTCGTAGTAGCGGAAATTGTAGTAATACAGCCCCGTTACATCGTCCAAAACCTGCCCGGTGTAGCGGCGTGACACCTTGAAAGCATTGGTGTTCTGCGTGTAGCGGCTTTGGCCGAAGGCGGTGTAGGTGAAGTTTTGGATTTCATTCCCATATTGATCGGTTTGGATGGACGTGGAGGTCAGATCGTCTGGATGATAATACTGATAGGTATTCGTGCCGGTTTTATCAACCGTGGCCACCTGCCGGCCAGCCGCGTAGATGTGATACAACGTTTGCCCGCCTTTTTCCTCGTAGTTGCCACCGATCCAAACCTGTAAGGCATTCGTGCCGCTCTGTTCCCACAAACGTTCCCCGGTGCCGGCGTAACCAAAGGTTGTTAGCGTGCCGTTGGTGTTGATGACCCGGTACAGGTGATTGTTCACGTCATAGTCCAGCCGCTGATGGCCACGAAAAACCACGTTCCCATTCTGGTCGTAAGTGAAGGTGAGGCCACCGGCACTGCGGACGGCGTGCGGCCGAATGGCGGCATACACATAGCTGCTAGTGCCAGATTCCTGGTTGGTCAGCAGATTGCCAATCGAGTTGTAGCCGTAAGTGAATGTCCCGGCGGTGTTCGTCAGCGACAGCAGCCGGTTGAGGTCGTCATACTTGATTTTGCCAATCGTGCCGGAGGCGTTGCCCGAATACACCCCGTCGATGACGTTCGAGATGTTTCCCGCCATGTCATAGCTGTAGGCGAGGCTTTGCATGTTCGTAGCTTTGGCCGTGGTGATTTGTTGCAGCCGTTTGGAGACGCTGTAATAACCCAACGTCGTGGCCACGCCGTTGCCAAAATTAATTCCGCTCAATTGTTGCAGCGCGTTGAACCCCTTGGCGGTGTAGAAATTCGTGCCGCCCTGCTGAAACACCTTCGAAAGATGCTCGCCAGCATCAAACAGATTGGTGATGACCGGCCCGCCGTTGGGATAAACGGTGGAGGTCAGCCGGTCAGCGTCATCGTAAGTGAACTGGTTGGTGTAGCTGTTCCCATTTTTCGACAGGTAACGGACGGATTTGAGGGTGCGGCCGCGCGGGTCGTAGCTGAATTTCTGCCAGCCCTCGTCATCGGCCGTCCGGTAAAGCTGGCCGGGTGCGACGGTGTAATCCGTGTCATTGGTGCTGGAATCATACTGCCAGGTGTTGGTGGAGACGCACTGGTTCGCGGCGTTCCAGCCTTCGCGCCGAGTGACGCGACCAGTAGTGGAGTCGTAAGTAAATCTCGTCTGCTGGCCTTTGGCATCGGTCTGCGTTTTCAGGCGCCCGTCCAGGTCGTAATTGTACCGCCAGAACCCCATGTCCGGGTCGGCCAGGGCCACGCGCTGGCCGGCGAGGTCGTAATACATTGCAATTTTGTTGCCGGCGTTGTCGGTGATATTCGTGAGGTCGCCGACCTGGCTGTATGCGAGGGTGGTGGTGAAGTTGCCGCCGCTGGTGACTTCCACGATCGTGTTGGTGCGGCCATGGGCATCCAGCAGATACTTGTGGACCTTGCCGAGGGCGTTGGTGATGACGAAGGCCCACGGATTGCCGCCGTCGTGAAAGGAAAGGGAGGTGGGGCCGGTGGGAGAGCCACCATCGCCGCTTGAGGGCGTGGGGAAATCCGTCCAAGCCACGCCACTGACCGGAACCGTGGCACAGGGATAAAAGGAACGGGCCCGGCCCAGCGCGTCATAGCCGGTAAAATCGCAGGTGAGCGTGCCGCTAAACTGGACGAAATTTGAGCCGGAGGCAAACGCCGGATAGCTTTCCCACAGGACTTGCCCATGCGAATCATAGCCAATATCGGTGACGCGATACTGGCCGTTGGTTTCAGCCTGGTCCAGCGTTTGAATGGGGCGGCCCAAACCATCGAGATAGGTGACTGTGTCATGCCAGCCCGTCGGCGAAGCCGGGTCGTTTTTTGACTCATGAACAAAGTTGTAACAATACGTGGTAGTCATGCCGCCCAGCGCATAGGCAAAGCGGCTGCGGACCAGCGTGGGTGCGCCGTTGGGCGCCGTGGACATGGCCGAACCGGTGGGCCGCAACAGGGCATCATAGGTGTTGGCGGTGACGATGCCCTGCTCGTTGGTGGCGAAAAGAACGTCGCCATCACGTGAATCGTAGGCGGCGGAATTGGTCAGGTTGCCGGTGACCTTGCGGACGGGGAACATGGCCGTGGCCGGGTCGTAACTGATCGTCGTCACAATGCTCATCGGATCGGTGATGGTGAGCGGATTGCCGTAGCTGTCGTAAGTGTAGGTGGTGTCAGCGTAAGTGCTGGGGCACACCAGTTCGCTCTTTTTCTGCACATCGCCGGTCGCGCCGAAATACTGGTATTCGGTCTGGCGCAGGATGTTGTTT
>DATHQS010000017.1:0-4944 GCA_035482455.1 Candidatus Acidiferrales bacterium
GATGAACTGACGCTTTCCAACCCGGAATAGAACGTGTTCGGGTCAACCTTGAACACGCGGGTGAAAAGCGGGACTTGCTCAAAGTTACCCTTGTCGGCAAATACAACCGCAAAATCTTGGATGGAATATTTGATCGGGTGACCGTCTGGATGTTCGCAAACCAGCACGATCGCATCCAGCACATCGGCCATACGGACATCCGTCAAGGCCAGCCTCACCGTGGTTGCCGTTCCGATATCCACTTTCTCTCCGCCGCCGGTGGCGGCCGTCGGTGTGGTCGGCAGGCCCGTGGCCGGGTCGATCGGTGCCGGCGCTGGTGCCCCGCCCCCCGGGAGTCCGCCCAAGCCGCCGGGATTGGCCCCCGCGATCGCCGGGCCGGACTGGTCCGCGTTCGGATTGATCAAAAAGTTGATGCCCTTCCGGTCCGGGTCGCGCAACCGTGACTGCTCGGAAAGCTGGCGGACCACTTCACTCAGGGGCAGGCCGTCATAGTTGACCGTGTCCAGGCGGATCCGGTCCAGCTTCGCCACGATTGCCTGGCGTCCGGGTCCGGTGTAGATCAGATTGTTGGTCGCGTAAGGATTCGCTATCGTTGGCAGCTGCGCGCTGGACTTGGGCAGCACCCACTGCTTCTCGACCTGCTCCATGCGGGTCTGGGTGTCCACCGAGTGCTGGGTCAGGTCACGCGTGTAACGGGCCTGCTTGACCAGGTTTTGATAATAGTAGGCGCCGGCATTGTCCGGATCCAGTTTCACGGCCGCCGACAGTTTCGCATCCGCCTCGTCCAGTTTGCCCATTTCATAGAACAGCTTGCCGTCCTGCACCATCGTGGCCGCCTGCGTCTTCTGGGTCATCGTGTCGTGTACGGTATCGAGGGCCTGGTTCGAGGGCCGATGACCGGCACTTTTGGCGATCAAATCATCGTTGCGGCCCTTGAACGCGATCGCGTCCGCATTCTTCGGATCCGCTGCCAACACCAGCTTCACCCGGGTGTCAGCTTCACCATAGTCCTGGCGCGATTGCGCGTCGCGCGCCAGCGCCATTTCCGTCACCGTCAGGCCGGCGATCGCCTGCTGCGTCTGCGGCTGGATGGGGCCGGTTTCCTTTGTCAGTGACACGGCATCCTGATAAAGCTTCGCGGCATCGCTGATGTTGTTGCGCTGCGCGGCCGCGGCGGCATCCGCCAGCTTCTGCTGCAGCTCGATGGCTTTGGATTGGCGCAACACCGCCTCGTTCACGGCGATCGTGGTGGGGTTGTCCTGTGCGGGCACAATGGCGGGCATGGCCAGCAGTGCGGCAAGTCCTAGGTAAAGGTGGGCGGATTTTATCATGGCAAAATCGGGTTCAATTGAAAGCGGCGCGGTTCAGTTGTAAATTTGTAGCATTCAAGGGTTGAATGGGCGAGCGGTTTTTTTCTGATTGGACTGGTCCTGCAAAATTACTTCATTCTGGCTGACCCCGTCCACAATGAAATCCGTGCCATTGAACGACACATGGTCCCCCTCGCGCCGGTGCAGAAATGTTTTGTTCTCCGGCGGGTAACGGAAATCGGCCGCGTACGCATCCACGCGCTTGTACGACTTCTGTTTTGAAATGGTCACCAGTTCCCCGGTGTCCACCAGCTTGATCGTCAATTCATCCGCGTCCGGATTGTCCGGCGTGGATTTCACATCCACCAGCCCAAACGTGTCATTTGGCTTGTCGCCCTTGGAGATGAACCGCGGCACCTTGTGGCGCTTCGGCGGGCTCTTCTCCGCCTGCTTCTCCACCCCCACGGCATACCGTGTGGGTATGTCATTGCCGTTCGTCGTCACCGTGTCCAGCGTGATGTTCAGGTACAGCGGCGTGATGTTGGTCACCACCACCAGTTGCGGCCCGTTATGGCCCGCCAGCATCATGCCGCCTTGCGAGTCCTTCACCCACTCCATCGGGTTGAATGCGCGGTTCCCCGTCTCCAGGTCCAGGCTGTAAGGCCCGTGCAATCGCGCCGTCACCGTCGTTTCCACCGTCAGGTCCAGGTTCGTCAGTTCGGTCGGCGTTCTTTTGATGATGCCCTCCGTCAGCGCCGTCATGTCGGCGTTGTCCGAGCTGATGTAGAACGGCATGAAGACCAGCGCGCCGATCAGCCCCGCAAGGACCAGGCCCAGCAAAATCTTCTCGTAATGTTTTTTTAGAAAGTCCATCTCAATTCTTCGGCAGCAATTTCACCAGCTCGATCTCCGCCGTCACCCGGAGCAATTGCTCCTTCAAAATGGGTTGCAAACCGCCCTTGCCCGTGCCCGTGCCCGCCGCCGGCTGGCCGCCCGGCGGCTGCATCGGTGGCGCATAACCTTCTCCCCCCCGCATCATCGGCGGCGTGCCCGGCGGCATGTCTCCATTGCCCATCCCCGTCGGCATCGCCCCGGCGGCGCCCGCCGGCTGCACATTGATGCTCTTGATGATATAATTGTTTGGCGCCTTGGCAAAACCGCCGACCACCCGGGAAAGTTCCGGCGTGAAGCAGCGGAAAGAGATGACATAAGGTGTGATGACCGCCAGCTCATTGGTGATCGGACGCTCCTCGATGTAGTCCGACTGCGACCCGCCCACATCATCATCGGACATGCGGACGCGCTGGATCCCGTCCAGTCCGTTGATGCGTGCGGCAAACAAAATCCCGCAGATGGACTTGACCTCACCCAGTTGGGCCGACAACGGCTCCAGTCCGCCGGGCGCAAACGCCAGCTTGTTTTTCTCCGACGCAAAGGAAAAATCATAATTGGGCGGCAGCCCCACGCCGGCGGCATCGGCATCGGTATGCAATTGTTTCAGCGTATTTTGCAATGCCCCGGAAAAATTCGCCACGCTCACCGAACCGGCGGGCGGAATCGAAGGGATGGGTTCGAAATAAGCCGCGGATGAGGCCACCCATTGTTTGACCTGCTTGTCCTGGTCCAGCGCAATCTTGATGTTGTCCACCTTGTCGTTGCCCGGGGATGGCTTTTGGTCCACCAAGGTTTTCAACGTGCCCACCACTTCGCGCAGGTCATCCGAAGCCTTCGCATTCTTCGTCCAGGCGGTGTAAATATAGAACCCCGCTGCGCCCAGCAGCGCCAGCGCCACGACGCCGCCGATCACGAAAAACAAATTACGCTTGATCCAGGCCATATTAATTGGACGGGTTCCCCGGGGTAAAAGTTGGCACGTTGGTTGGCGCGACATTCACGGTGAATGTGACCGTTCCATTGGAGTCATCCGTCAGGATGCTGCCCACCAGCGAGGTGGCCGCCCCCGCAACCATCGGGCAATTCTTGATTTCGGTTTCCACCACGTGCGCCATGTCGATGTTGGCCGAGGCGTCGCCGCCGTTCTTGGTCAGGTCCACCGCCCGGCAGACCAGCATCACGATGTTGGTGCTCTGCCCGCTCGCATCAGGCGCCGGTGTCGCTGTGGCCGCATCGCCCGGCCCGGGACGGGCGAGCATTTGATCTGGACCCATGCTGGGCGGCGCCATCGCCCCGCCGGCCAGGGCTCCGGATGAAATCATCTGCTCGATCCAGATCCCCGCCTCGATGTTTGGCTTCTGCGCCGACAGCTTTTTCTTTACCGTGTCCTCGGAACGGATCAGCGCCGTGCGCATCTCGCCCACGAAATCTCCCCAGTAAAACCGCTGTTGCATCCAGATGGAAACCTGCGCCGCCTGCTTCTGGGATTTCTGCAGGCTGCTGTAGGCCTTTTTGAACTTGTCTGATTTGGTCGAAAGCTTGTCCACCTCCGGGGTCAGCTTCTCCTTTTCCTTCGCCTTGTTGTTCGCCAGCTGGTCGAACAGGTACCCGATCACAAACAATACCAGCACCAGGCTGAACACCGTCGCCACCAGATAGGGCTTCTTCTGGTTGAGCGCCTGCCAGCGCAGCGTGCTCTCCGGCATCAGGTTCATTTCCACCGGGCAGTTCGCCAGGTTGCGCAGCCCCAGGCCCACCACCTCGCCCAGGCCGTGCGCCACGCGGGAAAGCTCCTCCAGGTTGACCGCCGGGTCGATCTGCACGTTGCGGAACGGATTGAAATACTCCACCGGGATGTTCAGTTTCTCCGCAAAAAACTGCGCCGTGTACGGCATGATGCTCGCGCCGCCCGAGAGAAACAGCCGCTGCGGCGCCGTGCCCCCCTGCTGCCCCCGGTAAAACTGCAACGTCTGGTTGACCTGGATGTGCAGCTTCGTCATGAACTGCCGCGCAATCTTGGAGATGGCCGCCTGATGCGCATTGTCCGGCTCCTCGTATGCGCCGCCGAGGCTGACGAAACCTTCCACGATCTTTATTTTCTCCGCGTCCTCAAATTTCAACTTTGCCTCGGTCGCAAAATCCTGCGTGATGGCATTCGCCCCCAGGTTGATGCTGCGGGAAAAAACTTTTCCTTTTTCGAAGAACAGCAGGTTGCTCGTCTTCGCCCCGATGTCGAGCAGCATCGTGCAATCTTCCAACTCGCCATAATTGAAACGGAACGCGTTGCAGAGCGCCGCCGGCGAGGCGTCGCACAATTGCAGTTTCAACTTGGCCTGCGCCGCCACCCGGAAAAGCCCCTCGACGATTTCTGATTTGATCGCGACCAGCAGCACTTCCAGTTCGCCGCCCGGCGCCGAGCCGAGGATCTGGTAATCCCAGACGACTTCCGAAAGCGGGAACGGCACGTTCTGCTGCGCCTCGTACTGGATGATCTGTCCGACCTTGCTCGCATCCACCGGCGGCAGCTTCACGAACTTGGAAAACACATGGAAGCCCGGCGCGCACACATTCACGTGCTTGGACTTGAAACCCTTCTCCGCGATCGCCTCCTGCAGCGCCTGCAAAATGATCTTCTCGCGCGTCGCCTCCTGCGAACCCTCCGGCCCCAGCGGCTTGATCTCAAAATTGGTGAGCCTCAGACCTCCCACCTCATTGATCTCGAACTCCGCGAGTTTCAGGC
>DATHQS010000018.1:0-23323 GCA_035482455.1 Candidatus Acidiferrales bacterium
TTTTCCCTACCAATTGCGCATCGAGGGCGAGCTGGTGGATGAGGCGCTGGTGCGGGTGGAAAATCCGGGCATGATGCTGATCCCTGCCCTGCTCATCGTGGGCTCAATCGTTGTATTTTTGGTCGGACTGGCAGTGCTGATGGGGAAATGATGAGTGACAGGAACCAGGACGCCCAATGGCTTTAGGCAGGTTTATCCAAGCGCTCCCGGATGATTTGCGCGAGTTTTTTAGCCTGGAACGGTTTGTTGAGAAAGTTGACTCCTTCCACAAATGAAAACCCGCCGCCAACGACCTCGGCACTGTAGCCGCTGGTGTAGATCACTTTCAATTTTGGATGCTCCCGCAACAGCCGCCGGCCCAAATCTTTCCCGGTGATCCCGCCGGGCAGCACCAGGTCAGTCAGCAGCAGATGGATTTCGTCCCGGTGCCGTTCCCAGATGTCCAAGGCCTCGGCGCCGTCGGCGGCTGTGAAGACGCGATAGCCCAGTTGGGACAGGATCTTGAGCGCATAAGGCCGCAGCAAAAAATCGTCTTCGACGAACAAAATGGTTTCAGTGCCGCCGCATACGGCGGCCGATACGGGGGGTTCAATCCCGTTTTGCCCGGACGGCGCGGCCAGACGCGGAAGATAAACGCGGAAGGTCGTCCCCCGTCCGACTTCGCTGTAAACGCTGACCCAGCCTTTGTGCTGTTGGACGATGCCGAAAACCGTTGCCAATCCCAGGCCGGTGCCTTTGCCGGCCTCCTTGGTGGTAAAGAAGGGTTCAAAAATCCGCGGCAGAATTTCGGGCGGAATGCCGCAACCCGTGTCGCTTACGCTCAAGCAGACGAATGAACCGGGCCGGGCCGCCGGAATCTGGGCCGCCGTGGTCACATCAAACTCCACGGAAGAAGTTTCGATGGCCAGCTTGCCGCCCCGGGCCATGGCGTCGCGGGCGTTCACCGCGAGATTCAGCAGCACCTGGTCCAGCATGCCCGCGTCGGCGTGAAGGCACAGCGGTTCCATGGCAAAGTTGAACCGCAATTGAACCGCTTCGCCAAGGGTGCGGCGCAACATTTTGGTCATGTCGCCGATGGATTTGTTCAAGTCCAGATCCCGCAATTGCAAAGTTTCCTTCCGGCTGAACAAAAGCAACTGGCGGGTAAGGTCGGCGGCCCGTTGAACAGTGGTGCCGATCTCCCGGGAATATTCCAGTTGCTCCGGACAAAGACCGCCGCCGGCCTCCAAGAGGCTGGCCTGCAGTTGAATGGCCGCGAGGATATTGTTGAAATCATGCGCGACGCCACCGGCCAATTGACCGATGGCTTCCATCTTTTGAGACTGGCGCAATTGTTCGGCCAGTATCCGCTGCCCGGTGATGTCGCGAAAAGTCCAGATCCGGCCGTAACGTTGTCCCGCCTTGCCCCGGACGGGTGCGGAATACCGGTCCAGAACCGTTCCATCCACCAGCTCGATCTCGTCCCGGCTGACCTCGTCGGGATGGGAATAAAGATAGGCGATCTTGTCCGCGAACTGCCGGGGGTTCTTCGTCCGGCTGGCAACAAATTGAAGCTGCGCGGCGTCATCATCATTTGACGCGATGTGCGGGGGGATTTTCCAGATATCCTTCATGCGTTGATTCTGGAGAATTTGCCGGCCTTGATTGTTCACCACCAGGATGCCGTCGAGGGCGGCGTCCACTTGCGCCTCGAGAAAAGCCGTTTTCCAGACCAATTCCTCCTGCGTCCGCTGGCGTTCATCATGCAGGCGCTTCTGGGCCAGCGCCCGTTCCACGGCATTAGGCAGGCGGGCAATCCGGTCCTTGAGCAGATAATCCGTCGCTCCGTGCTTCATGGCTTCCACGGCGACATCTTCGTCCACGGTTCCGGAAATGAGAATGAACGGAATGTTCAAGCCGCTCGCCTGCAACAGTTCCGCCGCCCGCAACCCGTTAAACTGCGGCATCGAATAATCGGAGAGAATGATGTCTGGCGCATGGTTCAGTTCGGCCAGAAAGTCCGGCTCGGTTTGCACGCGCTTCCATTTGGGATCAAATCCGGCCCGCCGCAGCTCACCCAACACCAATTCCATGTCATGGGAATTGTCTTCGACAAACAAGATGTTGAGCGGTGTCATCATAAGCCGCGTGGCTCCGATACCGGCGGCTTGAGCAGCGCCCAATCGAGATTCAATTGCGACGTGACCTGGCTCAGCCGCAAAAAATTTACGGGTTTGATGAGGTAACTTTCCACGCCCAGGCGCCGGCATTCGCTGATGTCGGAAGCATCCCGGGAAATCGTCAGGATCACGACCGGTATGAGCCTGGTTTGTTTGTCGGCTTTCAACCGGCGCAACACTTCGAGCCCGCTCATTTTTGGCAGCTGCAAGTCCAAAAGCACCAATTGGGGTTGATCCTCGATCCGGCGGCCGGCAAAGCGTCCCTTGCAAAAAAGATAGTCCAAGGCCCCTTCGCCATCGCCAAAAACCTGGATGGAATTGTTGATCCTGGCATCTCTGAAAGCACGCAGGGCCAGTTCCGCATCATCCGGATTGTCCTCCACCATCACGATGTCCACATATTTGCCGCCGGCGGCTCCGCCACTTGACGGCTCCGCCCAGCCGCTCCCGCCGCCCGCTTGCAACAGGAGGGTTTCGGTGGGGACCTGCAACGCACCGGCGAGTTTTTCAATGCTCCGCAAAGTGACGTTCCGCACACCGCCTTCGATGCCCGCGATATAGGTCCGGTGCAAATCGGCGCGTTCCGCCAGCGTCTCCTGGGAAATGCCCATGCGATGGCGCAGGTTTCTGACGGATGCTCCGAAACGGGTTGTGATTTGCGATTTTGCCATGAATCTTCATGCAAGAGTCTCTTAAAGCCCTCAAGTTCAACAACAGACTACGAGTAACAATCGTTGGCTGAACCAACCAACCGCCGCCGGTTTTGAATCCAACTGCGCCGGCGACCGGGCATGATTTTTTCTTGCGACTCAATAGACCTCACAAGCCGCCGGTTCGCCAGATGGTGAAAAACCTGAATCCATGTAGGCTGGAAGAGACATCTCCTGTAGGGAGATTTCCCGACAGATGAAACGGCGCGAAACTCGCAGGTTAATCCGCCAATTGATGTTGCAGGGCGTAGCGTGTCAGTTCGACGTTGGTCGCCAAGCCCATCTTCTGCGAAATGCGGCTGCGGTAAGTGCCGACGGTTTTTTCGCTCAAGGCAAGTTCGGCGGCGATTTCCTTGATCGTCCGGCCCAAGGAAATCATGCGCAAAACCTGGAGTTCGCGGTTGGAAAGGCTTTCATGCGGGGCATGCCGGAGGTCGCCGCCCAGCGTGGCCGCCAGTTTCTCGGCGAGCAAGGCGGTGACATATTTCCCGCCCGCCATGGTTTTTCTGGCCGCCGCCACCACCTCATCCGAAGCGCTGTTTTTGTTCAGGTAACCTGACGCGCCGAGTTTGAGCGCGCGGATGGCAAATTCCTCCTCGGGATAGGCGCTCACCACGAGCACGGGTGTGCGCGGGTTGAGCCGCTTGATCTCGCCCAGCACCTCCAGGCCATTGCGGCCGGGGATGTTGATGTCCAACAAAATGAGGTCCCAGTCTTTTTTGGTAATCAGTTCCAACGCCGCCCGCGAGTTTCCGGCTTCACCGATCTCCAGCCCGGAAAATTCGTCGTTAAAAATGTCCTTGAGACCGCGCCGCACCATCTCATGGTCGTCAATGATCAGCACGCGCATCATATGTGTTCCTTCACCTGAACCGACATCCCGCCTTCCGGCACACGCACCCTCGCAACCGTTCCGCCCCCGGGAGCGCGTTGGAAAACAGCCGCTCCGCCCAGCAGCGCCGCCCGTTCCTTCATGCCCAACAGGCCGAGCGATTCGGGATCCGCCATCTCGGCTTCCGTGATGCCCCGGCCATTGTCCTGCACACTCAAGATGACCCAGCCACCGTCCAACTCCAGCACCGCTTTAACATTCGTGGCATGAGCATGACGCGCAATGTTGGTGAGGCACTCCTGAAAGATGCGGAAGAGCGCGGTCGAGACCCCGGTTGAAAGCTCCGGCTCGGTTTCCGGCAGGATCACTTCGCACAACACACCGGTACGTTCCTGAAACCGCCGGCTTTCGTAACGCAGGGCGGCACCCAAGCCCAGCTTGTCCAGCATCTCGGGCCGGAGGTTGGCGGCGATCTCCTGGATGCTGGCGGTGGTTCCATCCACCAGTTCCGTGGCGCTGACGACCGTATCGAGAAGCGAATTGACCGCCGGCGAATTTCCCAGCCCCTCGATCTTTCGTTCGGCACGCCGCAGATCCATTTTCAATCCCGTCAGTTTCTGGCCCAAGTCGTCATGAATTTCGCGGGCGATCCGGATGGCTTCCTCCTCACGCACCGATTGCAGGCGGGCGGAAAGCGCGCGCAGTTGCGCGTATGAATCCCGCAATAAACGCTCGGCCTGCTTTTGATCGTCGATATCCATGCTGGATCCGCACCATTTGACGATGTTCCCCTGCCCGTCACGTACGGCCACTTTGTGGTGCAACACCCAGCGGTATTTTCCATCCGCCCGCCGCATGCGCACTTCATACCTGAACGGTTCGCCGCTGGCGACACATTCGCGCCACCGGCTCACTTCTCCTTCAATATCTTCGGGATGAATGACGGTCATCCATCCCCAGCCTTGCAGTTTCTCCATCGGTACGCCGACATAATCGGTCCAGCGTTGATTAAAATAATCGAGATATCCGTCGGGACGGGCGGTGTGGATCATCGCGGGGGTTGCGTCCAGGACGAAGCGATGGTTATCCTCGGCTTTTTTCAGCGCCTCCTCGGCGCGCACCCGCTCGGTAACGTCTTCGTTGACGATCACAGCCTGCACAATCTGCCCCTCCGCGTTGCGGATGGGGGCGGCCGAATTCTGGATGATTTTCTGCTGACCGTCGTAGGTCTCGATATCAATCAACTCGTTCAAGCTCGTCTGGCCCGCGGACAATGCCCGGATCGAAGCCCAGCTGTTCGGGTCGACTTTCTTGCCCGAATCATGCCAAAAGGCCTTGGTCTGTGCCCAGCGCTCACTGCCGGGGACGATTGCGCCGCCCCAAATATGTTTCGACGCCTCATTCGTGAGAATGATGTCGCCCGACCGATCGGTCACCGCCACGCCCACAGGCAAGGTGGCAAGCACCAGGTGCAGCAGTTGCTGGCTGTCCCGCACCGCCTCCTCCGCCCGCTTCTGTTCCGTGACATCGCGTGAAATCCCCAAAATGCTGGTGAGCGCGCCTTGGGCATCGAACTCGGGCTCCAAATGGACGGAGAAACTTCTGCGGCCGGTTGGCAGCGGCCAGGTGCTTTCAAATTGGAACGGCCGGCCGGCGGCCAAAACGCTTTTGAGCGAGCTTTCAAGAATTTCGATCTCTTCCAAGGTCGCATTCACGGCGCCATCTTTTGCCGCCGAGCCAATTTCCCTCCCCAGCAGCGCTTCCCTTGGGAGTCCGCTGGCCTTGATGAAGGCAGGGTTGACGTAAGTCCGGCGCAACTCCCGGTCATAGCGGACAATAAAATCGGGCGAGTTTTCAACGATCGCCCGGATTTCCTGCTCGCGCGCTTTTAAAAGCTCCTCGGCCTGCTTGCGTTCGGTGGTGTCCTGGACGGTGCCGAACAAGCGGATCGGCCGGCCGGATTTATCGTACACAATTTCATCCCGGAAATGCACAAACCGCACTTCGCCGTTTGGCCTGACAATCCGATATTCCGCGTCATAAGGCCGAAGCCCCTTCAAGGCTTCGGCCATCGCTTGTTTCCGGATTGACCGGTCAGCGGGATGGATCATTTCCAGCAATTCCGCCTGGGATAGCGTGCGATTTTGCGGCTGCAACCCAAAAATGCGCCACGTTTCCTCGGACCAGGTGATCTGGTCCGCGACGGGGTCGATATCCCAATAGCCGAGGTTCGCAATCCGTTGCGCCTCCTTGAACTTCGCCTCGCTTTCGCGCAGCATGGCCTGGGCGCGGTCGCGGCAGATGGCGATCGCGGCAATGTGAGTGGCCATCTCAATGAGTCTTAGATGTTCCGGTTCGGGAAGCGCGGGCTGGCGATAATACATCGCGAAGGTCCCGAGCAGCCGCCGCTGCGCGGTGAAGATCGGCGTGGACCAGCAGGCGCGTAATCCGTGCGCCAGCGCGAGGGCCCGGTATTTCTCCCAGCGCGGATCCGAGGTGATGTCCCCGACCATCACGGGCTCCTTGAGATGGGCCGCCGTGCCGCACGAACCGACATACGGACCGATGGCCACACCATCGATCGCCTTCATATATTCCGGGGGGAGGCTTGGTGCCGCGCCATGCCGCAAATGAACTCCTTGTTCGTCAATCAG
Organism: Candidatus Acidiferrales bacterium; assembly: GCA_035482455.1. Lineage (GTDB taxonomy): Bacteria > Verrucomicrobiota > Verrucomicrobiia > Limisphaerales > UBA11358 > UBA11358. The sequence goes on from DATHQS010000018.1 coordinate 6,356, forward strand.
CAGGATTGAACCCAACATGCCCGGAACCTGCGCCTCGATGAGACGCATCAGGGCAGCCAGCGATTCCGGCAGCGGCGCGTCGGTGGCCATCATTTCCAACACCTGCCTTTGGCCGTCCAACAGCGCCCCGGTACGCTTGCGCCCGGCGATTTCGGTTCGCAACTCTTCATTGGCCACCGAAAGTTCCCGGGTCCGCTCTTGGACGCGCTGATCCAACTCATCGCGCGCCTGTCGCAGCGCAGCCTCGGCGCGCTTTTGCCGGCTGCACACCGAGCTGATGAAGACGCTGGCCAGCAGGAAGACCAAAAAGCGCGGAACCTCACCGGCCACGGTGGGGTTGATGGACGCCGGCGGCGGCAACCAGAAAATGATGGCCGTGCTGGCGAGGATGCTGGCGAGAAATCCCGGCCCCCATCCGCCAATCCAGGCGCTCACTATGATCGCACAGAAGAACAACGAATTGGGGGTGGCCGGAAACATATGCCGCAACTGCGCCGTAATGATCGCGGCGGCGGCAACGAATAAGATGGCCACCACCCATTCAACGACCACGGGCAGGCGATGGTACCAAGACCATGCGGGTTTCATGCGCTCCTGTTTGGATTTGCGCTTTTACTATTGCCTGTCTTTACAAGGAAATCAAGAAGGCTGTCCGATCCCTGATCAACGCCACACCCGTCACTCGTCACTTTCAAGTTGGCTTCGTTCTGTAATTTTCCCTTAGCCGCGCCCCACCCCGCGCCCAACGCCCCAAACCTCGATTTCCCAATAAAACCAGGCCCTTTGTCGTCACCCACCACCCATCACATTGGTGGCCGTACGCCAGTATTTGGCTTCGTTTTGGCTTCGTTCTGCCGCCCATCCCGTCGGAGCATCAGCCGGAGCGCCGGCCTCTGGCCGGCGAGTTGGAGCTTGGAATTTCTCTGGATGTTGGAGCTTGGACGCTTGGAGCTTTTGCCCAGACCCCAGAACCTAGAGCCTAGACCCAAAATCAATATGTCAAAGAACAACCCAAAAAACTCATGGTGACCCTACGTAAGTAGTGGCCGTACGCTAGTACTCAGACATCAATCGTCTTGCACGGTGGCCCCACGCACGTCGACTTCCGTGCCGACTGCAACCGCTCCAACCGGTCCAGCGCCTTCCCCAGTTGCCGCTCCAAGGCCGACTCATACCGCACGATCTTGTCCACCGCCGCCTCACCCGGCAACGACGCCACCGCCTGCCGCGACTCCTCCTCGCGCTTCTCCCGCTTCGCGCACTCCTCACCCTTCCGCCGCGCCATCCCGGCCGTCCGCCGCAAATGCTCCAGCACCTTGGTCTTGTATGTCGCCCGCGCCTCCGCCGTCGCCCCTGCCGGCGGACATCCCGCGCGCAACGCCGTAAGTTCGCGGGTCAAACCATACGGCTTCCCGCGCACCACCACCTCGCTCAAAACCGCTTCCGTGATCTCCCCCGTCGCCTCCACCACCTCTTGCACCAGCTCGCAATGCTCCTGCAGGATCTCGTTCCCCCAGGACGATTGCCGCATCTCCGCCATTGGATTCCGGGCCACGCTCCACGAATCCATCGTCGCCCGCAGACCGTTGTTTTTCCGGTTCCACTGCCCCTGATCCGTGCCCAGGGCGATCTCCCCCGCCTCCGCCGTCAACACCCGGCGCAACCGCCACCGCAACGTCACGATCTGGTCCACCAACAACTCCTCGATCGGCCCCACCGGCTGCAGTTGCGAGTGAAACCGTTCATGCCACGCCGCCAATTCCCGCCCGCTCTCCCGTCCGACCGATCCACGCACCAACACCTCCTTCGACGCCAGCCCATGCTTCAGCGCATTCATCCGCGACACCGCCCGGCCCTCCGGCGTCCTCGGCCCCGTCGACTTCAGACAATTCCGCCGGTTCGCCTCCGCCCTCCGCTCCGATACCGTTTCCGCCCCTTCGCCCCCTCGGGGGAGACTTGAGCCGTTTGGGAGATGGCGAAAGGAGTTCGGCGGAGCCGAAAGTCCGGCAGGACCGAGCGAAGCGGGAGCGCACGAGTCCACGTGCCCGCAGGGCGGATGAGGGGGCGCCCCCGATTCGCTTCCCGCCTTCGGATTTTCAAATGTTGCCGTCGCCGCCCCGTTCCTGTTGTCATTCATATTTTCCATAAGTTAATGGTGGTTTAATGGTTTTGATTTGAGGGTTAAAGGCGGTGGTTTGAATCCCCCGGAGCGCCGAACACCGATTCGGCGAGTTGGAGCTTGGAGCTTTTTCGCCCCAGACGCCAGGCGCCAGACCCTTTCGGAATCCCGCATGCCGCCTCTTCATTCTTCATTCTTAATTCTGCATTCTGCATTCTGCATTCATTTCGCTCCATTCTCCCATGCTCACTTGGACAAAGGCTGTCCAACCCCCTGGAAAATTTGCGCCCCCATCTCGCAATTTCTTCATTCTTAATTCTGCATTCTTAATTTCAAATTCAAGCTTCATCCCGCCATTGAATCATAGAAGCTTGAATTCTCAATTTCTCCCGGGAATGTAGAATGCAGATTTATGCCGACTTTCTGCAAAAAAACCGGGTGGGAAGTGGTCAAAACCTGCTAAATTTTTAGCAGGCACTTTTACCGCTTGATTAAAAGCGTGTTACAACTCTCAAACCTACTGACTCTCAAACTCATTAATTGAATTCATTGGTATTTCAATGACTTTGTAGGCGACGAGGTGACGAGGCGCTAACAAATTGAACTGTTGCCTGCCACCTAAACAAGGCATACAATAAAAACTCGTAAAAGGGCAAATGTGGCTATGATAACTTACGAACTCAAAAAAGGGACTGGGTCACCTTCAACCAACCAAGAAATCGTTTGGGCATTCGACTTGGGCAAAGGCTCCGGTGAGACCGTATGGTTTGGCAACGAATTTATCCTGGCGAAATTTAAAAAAGACAAAACCGGCGGGGTTTCCCCCCGCCGGTTTTGTTTTAGAAACGCTTTGGTTACTTTCGTAACGAACTGGTGTAAACGCCTTGCGCTTAGATTTTCCAGCTTGCGCTATCTAACTTTGTCTTGATTCCGATTGAGTTATATAAAACCACGTTATGAATTACAATCTAAAAAGTCCCGAACTTGATCTGCAATTGAGTTTTGATGTTGGTCACAGTTCCATCGGCTGGGCCGTGCTGGGAATAATTTCCAATCAAATCCCAACATTGCTCGGTTGCGGGTCAGTCATTTTTCAAGCGGACGACTGTCTTGCTTCTGAACGGCGCGGCTTCCGCCGCCAGCGTCGCCATGTCCGAGCCACACGGTTGCGGATTGCGCGGATGCGCCGCTTGTTTGCACATCTTGGTGTGCTCACCAAGGAAGAACTTGCAATACCTGGTTGCGCGTGGCCGTGGTTGCTGGCAGCACGTGTGCTGCGTGGAGGGAAAATGCTTTCATGGCGTGAGTTATGGGATGTGCTCCGCTGGTATGCCCATAATCGCGGTTACGACGGCAACAAGGGCTGGAGCAAGCACGACAAAGCGAGTGCTGAAGATTCGGACAAGGAAAAGCGCGCGCATGAATTGCTCACTGACTTCAAAAAGAAACATGGCCGGGAAGGCACGATGGCAGAAGTGTTTTGCGATGTGCTAAAGATTGACCCTCTTGGCCCCCTCAAATCTTCAATGATTCGCGTCCGTAATCTTGGCGCGGCTTTTCCACGTGAAGGTATCGAGGCGGAGGTCGAACACATCTTGCGCGCCCATGTCGGCGTGCTCGCAAACCTAGACGATGCGCTCATCAATGCCTTGATGCGTGATTACACCGCCCTGCCCGGCCTTGATTTGCGAGTGCCAGCACGTTATGGACAACGGCTAAACGACGGCTCGTTGAGTCCCGGTGGCTTGCTCTTCGGCCAACTCGTGCCACGCTTTGACAATCGCATCATTGCCAGTTGTCCCATCACCTTTGAGCGGATTTATCAATCCGTAAAAGCTGAAACCGGTGACGAGGTAAAAGCAAAACACGAAGCGGAAAAACAGGCAAAGGTACCAAGCGTTGATTGCATTGAGTTCTACCGCTTCCGCTGGACGATGGAGTTGGCAAAAATCAAAATCGCAACGAGCGATCCACGCGCTCCGCGCAACCTGACAGTTGCCGAACGCAAAACCGTGAATGAGGAAATGGAAAAACATGGCTACCTGACTCCCGGCACCTTGAAAAAAGTGGTGCGCGTATTGACCAGCAATGCACTGGACAACCTCGAACAAACTCTCACGCATCCCGACGCCGAGCGGGCGCTCGTTCTCGATCCTGTGCGCCGTTACATTCACAGCGACCAACTGGTTTCTGTCCTCTGGCCGGCGTTGCCGATTCGCCTGCAAAAACGCCTCATCGGTCAATGGCGACGCGGCCATGCGATCACCGTTGCAGAGTTGCTTGATGACTGCGGCGAAACCCGCACTGCTGCCGAAGCCGTATGTGAAAAGCACCTGGACGAGCAGAACACAAGGAAACGTAAAAAAGATGAGCCGTTGACGCGCGAATTTTTGATGCGTAGTCCGCTAAGTGTCCAACCGCCGAAAGGCCGGGCACCATACACACGTCAAGTTATGCGCGAGGTCGTTGAGTTTATTTTCAAAACCGACCGTCACCCGGCGGAAGAAGGTGGCCCCCTCTATCGGAGCGAAGCCATTCGACATGCACAACTCAAACGCGAACTTGATGAGCAAACAAACAACCATCTCGTCCGCCATCGGCTCAAAATTCTTGAACGCCTACATAATGACCTGCTGAAAGAATACGCAAATAACAATCGTGCCCAAATCGCCCGGATTAACATTGAGGTGAATCGCGATTTGCGCGAGATGTCTGGCAAAACAGCGCAAGAGCAGGCGAAGTTGCTAGGCCAGCAGTTGGCAAATTTTAAAAGCGTGTCCAAGAAATTAGCCGAAGATTATGAAGGGCTTGGTGTCCACGTCGGCCCCGGCCTAATCCGCAAAGGCCGCATCGCCGAAGATCTCGGCTGGACTTGTCCTTACACCGGCAAACTTTACGATTCGCTTGATCTTCTGCATCGGCGCGTGGATAAAGACCACATCATTCCCCGAAGCGAACGCCCAAGTGATAGCCTTGATTCACTTGTTATCACTTTTTCTGAGATAAACCAAATGAAGGGAAAGCGCACCGCAGTCCGGTTTGTTGAAGAATTTGGAGGGAAACCCGTCCAAGGTCTGCCTCAGTTGATGATTAAACCACTTCCCATTTACCTCAAAGATATGGCGAAGCTGAATACTTTCGCACCTCACGCAGATGACGAACGACGAAAAAAGAACCGGAAGAAACTGCTATTGCTCCGTGATTACGTGGAGAAAAAATTTACGCCCGGCGATCTCACGCAAACTTCTCAACTGGTAAGACTTGGCGCACAGGTCTTGCAAAAACATTATATAGGAGCAAAAAAGCAGCCCGCCATTGTTTCGCTCCCCGGCAGCGTTACCGGCGCGGTTCGGAAATCATGGAATCTGCTTGGCTGCCTAGCCGCCGCCAATCCGTTGGTTCTTAATCCTGACGAACTTGATGCGGACGGTCGCCCTAAACTTCACACCAAAACAGAAATTCGTGGCATCACTCACCTGCACCATGCGCTCGACGCCTGTGTGCTTGGCTTTGCCTCCTGCTTTCTCCCGCGCGACGGTGGTGCGTGGGAACTGCTCGTCAAGCGGCGCCTCAACGACGACGAACAACGCCGTGCTCGCGCCATCTTCGGCAAGCAAATTGAAATCACCAAGGATGGTGAACTTCGGCTCGCGGATTTAGCTCCCACGCTAAAAACGCAAATTTGTGAACGACTCAAGGAGCGCCGTGTCGTCCAGCACCTTCCCGCCGACCTTTCCGGACTGCGTTGCAAAGAAACCGTTTGGCGAATCTTTGACCCGACTGACCCGCACCCAAACTCTAAACGCCTCGCACGCTGGTTGACACAAAAGGAAATCGCCGTCCCTGCACCCGATGCAAAAACAGCACTGATCATTTGCCGCAAACGTCGCGCTGCTGAATCCACCGATGAAGAAAGCGCGGGCGGCAAAGTCTTGCGCGAAACAAAAACGTGGCGTTGGGTGTATGATATCAAAGACAAATCCGCCCTGCTCGGCCTGGCTCCTGAAGGTGATGTGTCCGCCGCAAAACTCAAACGGATTAAAGCTGTAAAAGTCCTCGGCGATAACTTTGGCCTTGCCCTTGACCCAGAACCAACAATGATTCGCCCGCACAAAGTTTGGCACCAACTTAATTCTCTACACACAACCAACGGAGGAAAACCCGTCCGTGTGATCCGCAAAGGCACACTCATCCGGGTAGCACGTGCAAAATCAGCAACGGTAGACTACCGCGGTGTGTGGATGGTGCGAGGAACAACGCTTAACCAGCGGGCCGGCTTCCTTGTGGATATCAGTCCGGCCGACCAAATTACTTACAGAGGGCAGCCAGGGTGTCGGGCGAATGTCTCCGTTCCCACATTGCTCAAATGCGGGTTAGAAGTTTTGAAGGCTCCATTGTGCGGGGTGCTGCCAATCTAATGAAATCGTGGCGCAAAATATTTCTAAAACGGATGTATGTCCTACCACATCGTCAGCATAGACTCGCCGCAATGCTCGCTTAGTTGCAAAGACGGCCAGTTGACTTGCAAAACGCCGGAAGGGGAAAAGAGGCTTCCCCTGGAGGACGTGGCATCCATCATCATCACCAGTTTCTCGGCGTCCATCCACAGCGAACTCTTTCTGGAAGCCGCCAAGCACGGTGTCGCCCTCATCATTTGTGAATCCTTCAAGCCGGTCAGCCTCGTGCTGCCGGCCAATCGTTCCACCGACACCATCCTTTCCCGGGCGATGATCAATCTCACGCCCAAAGCCCGTGCCACCCTCTGGCAAAAAACCATTGATGCCAAATGCCAGAATCAATTTGCCCTGGCCGAACACATCGCGCCAGAGAGCAAGGGACTGGCACCCATGCGCGACACCGCCTTTGGTAAAAAACCGCACAAGGAGGCCATCTGCGCCAAAATGTTCTGGCAAATCTTTGGCCGGACTTTGAACGATGAAGATTTCATCCGTGAACGGACCAGCGGCGGATTGAATCATTTTTTGAATTACGGCTATGCGGTTTTGCTGTCCACCGTGCTGCAAAAGCTTTTCGGCGTCGGCCTTGATCCCACCTTCGGGATTTCCCATGTCGCGCGCGAGCGCAGCACCCCGCTCGCTTATGACCTCATGGAACAATTTCGCCCGTGCGTGGACTGGCGCGTGTGCCAGTGGGTGAAACAACATCCCAACCCGAATGAATGGGAAGTCACCAAGGAATTCCGCAAATGGGTGACGGGCTTTCCCCTGGAGCATGTGGATTATCTCGATTTGAGTTTGGAAATTCAGGGCGTGATCGAGGGCGTGGTGCGCGGCTTCCGCAAGGCCGTGATTGAAAACCAGCCGCGCCACTACAAACCGTGGACACCAAAGGAGTCAAAATGGATTTCGTAGCAGCCGACGTGAGGAGGCTCATTTCAAACCGGACGGCGGGCAAGCCCCGTTACTCCGCCTGCTACCCGAGGAACCATGGATACGGAGAAATACAAAATGGGCTGGCTAGTCGTCACCTTTGATTTGCCGGTAGGCTCCAAGAAACAGCGCAAACAGGCGACTGACTTCCGGAACTACCTGCTGGATGACGGCTATCAGATGATCCAGTTCAGCGTCTACGCCCGGGCCTGCGTCACCTTCGCCCGGCAGGAAACCCACATCGACCGGGTCAAAAAACACCTCCCGCCCGAGGGCAGCGTCCGGGCCATTTTTGTGACCCGCGCCCAATGGGAACGTTCGTACGTAATTCAGGGTTCCCCCGCTTCCGAAGTGGAAGCGGAGGAATTACCCGAACAGATACAGCTCTGGTAGCTTTGCAAGCGGAGCAAACTCAGGGGTTTAGACCCACCGAGTTTGCTCCACCCGTTTTTGGAATCAAGGCAAAGCTGGGTTGTGCCGGCTGTGGGGCTCCAGCTGAGTTTGCTCCACCCGTTTTTGGAATCAAGGCAAAGCCAGTCACGCCGCGCAGTGCCACACCCACCAAGTTTGCTCCACCCGTTTTTGGAATCAAGGCAAAGCGCTGGGCAGGGGCACCGTCATACGAGATCAAGTTTGCTCCACCCGTTTTTGGAATCAAGGCAAAGCAACGCGGGTGACACGCTGATCCAGCCGGCCAGTTTGCTCCACCCGTTTTTGGAATCAAGGCAAAGCAGCGCGTCGGCAGTGCCCAGCGCGGCAGAGAGTTTGCTCCACCCGTTTTTGGAATCAAGGCAAAGCTATATGCGACCCGCTACGCGGAAAGTTCACAGTTTGCTCCACCCGTTTTTGGAATCAAGGCAAAGCCCGTTCCTTGGATACCCGTTTGAACGCCTGAGTTTGCTCCACCCGTTTTTGGAATCAAGGCAAAGCCGCATGTGGCCTGCGAAAAAGTTCACAGCGAGTTTGCTCCACCCGTTTTTGGAATCAAGGCAAAGCAGCGCGGCATGATGCCCACAAGGGAGGCATAGTTTGCTCCACCCGTTTTTGGAATCAAGGCAAAGCGGCCCGTGGCTTTTCTGGCGATCTCATCCTAGTTTGCTCCACCCGTTTTTGGAATCAAGGCAAAGCGATTCACCGGCACGTTCTCGAAGATAGTCGAGTTTGCTCCACCCGTTTTTGGAATCAAGGCAAAGCGATGGCGGGCTTCGCAGAGATTGTGATGGTAGTTTGCTCCACCCGTTTTTGGAATCAAGGCAAAGCGGAACCGGCGGCGGGAAGTTGCTGCAATTTCTTGTTTCCATCATCAAACCCATAATATCACCCTTCTTTTTCAGCAGCAACTTCCCGCCGCCGGTTCTGATTCACATTCGACCCAAAAAACAAAATCCATCACTTAAAATCAGCCAGTTGCCGATGATGCCACGTATTTTCGCTTGTTTCGTGGTGAAAGTTTTGGTTCCCGCTTTTCGTCAGGCCCAGAGCCGAGACCCCAGACCCCATCCCCTCGGCGTCGAGACACGGCTTAGAACAAAAGTTTTCTTGGCGGGAGGCGGCGGCGGGGTATGGTTTGCGGGCATGAAAATTTTCTGTCGAAACCAGACGGGTTCGCGTAACGTCTTGACCCGCATGAAATCGCTCCTATCCGCCGCCCTGCTCCTCGTGGCCGCCACTGGTTTTGCCCAGCCGCTGCCGGCCATCAAACTGGAACAGGTGTTTCCGAAGCTGTCCGCCAACGCATCGCTGGAGGGGAAACGCCCGGTGTGGATGAGCGAGGCGCCGGACGGGTCGGGCCGGATGTTCATCGTGTACCAGCCGGGAATCATCCTGGTGCTGAAGCAGGGTTCGGACGGCGCGGACGCCAAGGAGTTCTTCAACATCGAGGATCGCGATCCCAATTTCTCGAACGAGGACGGCCTGTTGAGCCTGGCCTTTCATCCCGGCTTCAGGACAAACCATCTTTTCTACGTCTACTACAACCAGAAAAATCCCGCCGGCCAGCATACCCAGCCGCAGAATTACCCCTTCCGCAGCGTGATCAGCGAATTCAAGGTTTCGGACCCGGACCCGGACAAGGCGGACCTGAAGTCCGAGCGCATCCTGCTGGAGGTGCCGCAACCGTTCTCCAACCACAAGGGCGGGCAACTGACGTTCGGCCCGGATGGTTACCTGTACCTCGGCCTCGGTGACGGCGGGCTGGGCGGCGACCCGTTCGGCAGCGGCCAGAGCACGGCGACGTTGCTGGCAAAGATTTTGCGCATCGATGTGAACACGCGCTCGATGGCCGGGTCCGGCAAGAACAAGCACGAACTGCAATATGGCATCCCGCAGGATAATCCGTTCGCACACGAACCGGAGATCGAAAGCGGCGCGCGGAAGGAAATTTTCGCCTACGGCCTGCGCAACCCGTGGCGTTACAGTTTTGACTCCAAGACCGGTGACTTGTGGGCCGGCGATGTGGGCCAGGTCTTGTGGGAGGAAGTGGATCTGATCGTCAGCGGCGGCAACTACGGCTGGAGCGTCCGCGAGGGCGCGCATCATTACAAGCCGGGTCCTGACGGCGCGAAATACATCGAACCGGTGATCGAATACCCGCACCGGCCGAACATGCAGCCGGAGGCCATGTTCCCGGACCATAGCGTGGGCCTGTGCGTGATCGGCGGCTACGTGTATCACGGCAAACAGTCACCTGCCCTTGAAGGCGTGTATATCTATGGCGACTACAACCTCGGCACGATCTGGGGCTTGCGCTACGACCGCACCGCGAAAAAAGTCACCGCCCACGGTACGATGCTCCTGCAACCGGACAACATCAACAGCTTCGCCGAGGATGGCAGTGGCGAAGTTTATGCGCTGATGCAATCAGGGAAAATCTACAAAATTACGGCCAAATAAAGCCTCTCATAATTGGCCAAAAAAACGGAAAAAATAATTTGAACAAATCCGCCCCTGCCCGGTCAGAGAGTATGTAGTGATTTGGGTTAGGGTTGAAGAGCCTGGCTTTTAGGTTTTTAAGCCAGGCTCTTTTTTTATGCCGATTTGCCTGAAAATCAGGGAATTACCCCCCCTGCCGCACCATGCTTTCTCAAATGTTAAGTGGCTCAAAAACAGGGTTTTACCAACGGCAATGCTTCAAAAACTGTAACTGACGCCGGCGTTGAAGAACAGGGACTTGCTCAGGTCCACGTCCGCCACGCGGCCGCCGAAGTTGTGGCTGTAGGTGCCGATGTCTTGGAATTGCAACCCCGCATCCACCGACCAGCGGTCGTTGAATTTATATTGCGCATCCGCCCCGAGGTAAAACCCGCCCAGCAGGCCCACGTCATCACCGTGGCCGCTGACGCTGGTGCTGGAACCGGGACCGCCGCCGGGCAGCGTCACGGTTTCCTTCCATGAGGCGCTCGCCTGCATGATGCCCACGGCCAGGCCGCCGGACAGGTGCAGGCTCCATTTTTCGGAGGGCATGTATTCGATGTAGGGTCCGAGGCGGAAGCCCCAGAGGTTCCCGTCAAAATCCTGCTGCACCAGGAACGTGGCCGACCCGATTTGCGTGGCGTGACCGGTGCGCGGATAGTTCAGCAAAAAGCCCGGGCCTTCAAAGCTGCCCTGATACGGCAGATTCCCGGAGGGCGGCGTGGTGCCCGCCGTATAGCCGTAGGTGTCCGTGACCGCCGTCAGCGAGAGGTTATAGGAGCTGGTGCCGCCGAAGGAGACCGGCATAAAATTCGCCGCCGCCTCGACACCATAAAACAGGTGCCGCCAATCGTCCCGACCGACCTCGTAATCGTAGGTCAGCTCGGCGCCCATGTAGGGAGAATCATCGCTGGACCGGTTGCCGGGCAGGCCAACCGCGTCGGTGCGGTGGAAATCAATCGAGTTCGCGCCGGAAGCCCCGATCTGGTTCGCGCTGTCGTAGCCCCAGTACGAGGTATAACCGTCCTTGCTGCCGCTCTTGTCGGCGTAGACGTAGCCGTCGTCATAATTATATTTGTCACCGTGCGGCGTGAAGCGGGTGTTCGCCAGCGGCGCGCCGGGCGCGAAGGTGGAGCCCACGCCCTTGAACCGGCCGTTGATGTCGAACCCGAACCTTAGCGACAGCGTCACACGGTTCGTGGTGTCGAGGTAGGTTTGCGCCGTCTGTTCGGCGGAAGCGGCAGTGGCCAGGAGCAACGCCCCGGTCACCGGCACCCGCCAGCCAATGTTATGATTCTTCATGTGGTTTCAGCTTAATTCTGGATGACGCGATAGAACCGGGTGCCCACGGACACGGGCTGGCTCTCGGTCTTCGGCGGGCCGTCGTCATACCATTGGGTGACGTTGGCGCTCGCGGTGACGCTCGGCGTGGCGACCAGCCAGGTCACCATGTCCGAACTGTAAATGATGGTGTAGGTCTTGCCCGGCACCGAGGCGAACTCGATCACGAACCGGGTGTTGGCCGTGCGCGTATCCGTGAACACATTGGTGATGTTCACCGAGCCGTTCGTGCCCGAGAGGGTGAGCGGCGCGGGGATGACCGGCACCACGCGCAGGGTGTTGGTGAACGCCACACGCAGCGGATCATAGAATTCCAGGGTGAGGCTCACATGGTTGCTCGGATCCACCGGGAAGCTGTACTGCACATACGGGCCGGAGCCGTTGGTGCCCGTGGCGTTCCACAGGAAGACATTCGGCGTCAACACGGTCACATACATCTGGAAGCCCGCCACCGTGCCGCTGCCCGCGTTCGTCACGACGACAATCTCCTCGTACAAACCGGTCTGCGGATTGAGGACCGGGGTGCCGGCAAGCCAGCCGAATTGCGCGAACGTCACCGTGGTCTGCACCTGCGACGCGGCGGCCACGCCCGTGTTGTTCGTCGGGTTCGGGTCCAGCGTCGTGGACACCGCGGAGCCCACGTTCGTGAACGTACCCACGAGCGGTGAATAGACCGTGATGCTGTAATTGGTCGTTCCGCCGACACCGAGCGACTTCACAATCGGCCACGTCACCGTGCCATTGTTATTCGTGCCGCCGGACGTGGCGGACACGAACACCACATTGGTCGGCAGCAGGTCGCTCGCGACCGCGTTCGAGGCGGTCGACGGGCCGGCGTTGCTGAGGATGAGGCTGTAAACAAAGTTGCTGCCCACCACGGCGTTGGTCGGGCCGTACAGCAACACCACGAGGTCAGCCACCGGCACCACCTTTGTAGCCACGCGCGATTTGGTCAACGAGCCGTTGTTGTTCGTCGGGTTTGGATCCGGCGTGGAGGACGTCGACAGCGCGATGTTCGTGAACGTGCCGCTCAATGGGGCCGTCAGCGTGAGTGTGTAGTTCACCGAGGCGCCGTTGGTCAGCACCAGCGCCGCCCAGCTCACCACGTTGTTGCTGAGGGTGTAGCTGCCGGACGCGCTCTGGAAGGTGGAGCCCGCGGGCAGGTTGTCCTTCACCACGACATTCGTCGCGGTGGACGGGCCGCTGTTCGTGGCCGTGATGGTGTAGGTCAATGAGCCACCGGCCGCCACGTTCGTGCCGCCATCCTTGAAGACGGCCACATCCGCCAGCGCGGAGATCACCGAGCGCACCTGCGAATTGGTCAGCGTGCCGTTGTTGTTCGTCGGGTTCGGGTCAAACGCATCGGACGTTGCGGTGGCAAAGTTCGTATACGTACCGCCCTCGGCCGAGGTGGCCGTCACAGTGAAGTTCGTCTTCGCATGCGCCGGAAGGTTGAACGCCGCCCAGTTCACCGCGTTGCCCACAACCGTCACACCCGGCGGGGTGGCGCTGACAAAGGCAAACCCGGCGGGCAATTGATCCACCACGAGAACGTTCGTCGCGACGGACGGCCCGATGTTCGTCACGGTGACGGTGTAGACCAGGTTCGATCCGGCCACGCCACTCACCGGTCCGGTCTTGAGGACCGCGAGGTCGGCCACTATCGGCGTGCCTACGGTGATGGTCACGGTAGCCAACGCGCTGCTGGCGGTGCCGTCATTGACGCGGAAGCTGAATGTATCGACACCGGTGAAGTTATTGGTCGGCGTATAAGTGACCGCGCCGGTATTCGTATCCAACAGGCTCAGCACGCCATTGGTCGGCGCAGCTCCGATGACAAAGGTCAGCGTATCCCCATCCGGGTCGCTGCCTGTCAGCGTGATGGCCTTCGCCGTGTTGAACGACGTCGCGATACCCTGGGCGTTCGCCACCGGCGGACGGTTCGTGACACTCGTCACCACCGGCGGCGTCAGGTTATTCGTCGGCACCGGGTCCAGCGTCGGACTGCCCGCGCTGGCGGTGTTGGTGAGGCTGCCGCGCTGGGTCGAGATGACCGTCAACGTCAGGTTGCTGGTCGCGCCCGCCACCAGGTCGCCCAGGTTCCAGATGACCTGGTTGCTGGCATTCGTTGTCGTCAAAGGCGTCGAGGTGACGAACACCAAGCCTGCCGGGAGGCTGTCGGTCACGCTCACGCTGGTCGCTGTCGAAGGACCGCCGTTGCTGACCGTCAGCGTGTAGTTATAGTTCGTCTTGAACGGAATGCTTGCCGGGCCGGTCTTGGTCAGGCTCACATCAGCAACTGGCGTGACGCCGGTAATGACCGGCGGGGTGAGGTTGTTGGTCGCAACCGGATCGCCCGTCGGCGAGCCCACGCTCGCGACGTTCGTCAGGCTCACGCCAGTTGCCGGAGCTGTCACGGTCAAGGTGAGGTTCGTCACCTGTGACGCGGTCAAGGTTCCCAGATTCCACGTCACGCTGCCGCTGCTGTTCGTGCCATTTCCGCTGGCACCAACGAAGGTCACACCGGCCGGCAAGGTATCGGTGACAATCACACCCGCCGCGTCCGAAGGACCGAAGTTCGTCACGCTGATGGTGTAGATGAAGTTGCTCGCAGCGAGCACATTCGCCGGGCCAATCTTGGCGATGGCCAAATCCGCCACGCTGCCGGCATTCACGGTGATGACGGCGCTGGACGTGCCGCCGCGACCGTCGCTGATGGTGTAATTGATGGTGCAAACGCCGTTGTTGGTGGGCGTGAAGGTCAGGTTCGTGCTGCCGCCGTTTATCACCACGATGCCGGTGGTGCTGGTCGCAACCGTGATGGTCAGCGCGTCGCCGTCCGGGTCGGTGTCATTGACCAGCGGATTGATGATCTGCGGCTGGCCGTTCGTGCCGGAGACCACGTCATCGTTCGCCACCGGCGGACGGTTGGTGACGCTGATGAAAATGATCGCGCTGTTGGTGCCGCCCTGGCCGTCACTGATGGTGTAACCCACCGTGGCCGTGCCCAGGAAATCCGCCGTCGGGGTGAACAGGACGTTCGTGGCCGTGAAACTCGCCACGCCGTTCGTCGGGTTCACGCTGACGATGGTGAGCGTGTCGCCGTTCGGATCCGAGTCATTGACCAGCGGGAAGATGGTCACCGGCACATTGACCGGCGTGGACGCCAGATCATTCACGGCCACCGGCGGCAGATTGTTCACCGCCGATGTCACCGGCGGCGTGACGTTGTTGGTCGGCGTCGGGTCCAGCGTCGGGCTGCCAGCGCTGGCGGTATTGGTGATGCCGCCAATGACCGGCGCGGTCACCGTCACGGTCAAGCTGATCACGGAGTTCGCCGGAAGCGTTCCGAGATTGGTCCAGATGAGTTGGCCGCCGCTGGTGATGAACCCGGGCGTTGCACTCACCAATACGACGTTGGCAGGCAGATTATCCGTCACGGACAAGCTCACGGCATCGGAAGGTCCGCCGTTCGTCACGGTGATGGAGTAGTCAAAGTTGGCCCCTGGCAACACCGACGCCGGAGCTGTCTTCACCAGGCTCAAATCGGCCACTGGCGTAACGCTCGTGGTGACCGGCGGGGTCAGGTTGTTGGTCGGGTTCGGATCGCTGGTCGGCGAATTCACGGTGGCGACGTTCGTCAGCGAACCGCCCGTGGTTGCCGTGACCGTCACGGTCACATTAGTGACTTGGTTTGAACTCAAGGTGCCCAAGTTCCAGGTCACCACGCCACTGGTGTTCGAACCGTTGCTGTCGGCGCTCACAAAGGCGACACCTGCAGGCAACGTATCCGTCACCACCACACCGGCGGCATCCGACGGACCAAAGTTCGTGACACTGATCGTGTAGCTGAAATTGCTGTTCGCCAACACGCCGGCCGGACCAACCTTTGCAACCGCCACGTCCGCGATCGGCGTCACGGTGGTGGTCACCGGCGGCGATACATTGTTTATCAAATTCGGATCAACCGTCGGAGAACCGCCGGTCGCCGTATTCGTCAACGTGCCGGAGGCCGGCGCGGTCACCGTCACGGTTACCGTGCTCACCTGGCTGTTGGTCAGCGTACCCAGGCTCCACGTTACCGTGCCTGCATTATTCGCGCCGCCTGCCGTGGCACTTGCGAATGACACACCGGCTGGCAAGGCATCGGTTACCGTCACAAAATTCGCGGGCGAGGGTCCAAGGTTCGTCACCAAGATGGTGTAGACCAGGTTGCTCGTCGCGAGAACCGAGGCCGGGGCGGTTTTGCCGATCGCCACATCCGCCAGTTCGGTCACGGTGATGGTGATGACGGCGCTGGAAGTGCCGCCGTGACCGTCACTGAGGGTATAATTGATGGTGGCCGTGCCGGTGTTGGTGGCCGTGAAGGTCAGTGTGGTGTTACCCGGATTGATGACCACGATGCCGTTGGTGCTGGTGGCGTTGCTGATGGTCAACGTATCGCCGTTGGGGCTGAGATCGTTCGTGAGCGGTGAGAGGATGACCGGCACAAAATTGAGCGCGGAGCCGGTGTCATTCACCGCCGTGGGCGACAGCCGGTCATAGAAGCTGTTGTTGGTGGATGTGCTGGCGCTGACGACGAGCGCGATCTGGTTGTCGTTCGCCCCCTGCGAATCGCCGGTGCTGTAATAGCCAAACGGATCCGTCTCGCGGATAACGTAGGCACCCGGAGTGATGCCGGCAAACGTATACACCCCGTTGGTGTCCGTGAGGACGCTGGCGACCACCGGCTCGCCGGAATCGGCGAGGCCGTTGGTGTTGACATCCTGAATCAGGTCGAGGACGACATTGGTGAGGCCGGTTTCACCGGGGTCGTTCGTACCGTTGCCGTTGGCGTCATAATACACCGTACCGCTGATGGTGGAATACAGGGCCGGCGCCGGGATATAGTCGAAGAAGTCGTTGTTGTTCGTGGCGGTCAAGGTGGCCAGGTTGATGGCGAGGCGGTTGTTGGCCGGCACGGTGCTGGAGTAACCGGGCAGGTCGGTTTCCACCACGACGTAATTGCCAACGGCGAGGTTCAACAATTCATAATAACCGCCGGCATCCGTGGTGGTGATCTGCACCAGCGTGCCGTCCGCCGGATTGCCATCACCGTTCGGGTCGGTGTAAAGCTGGAGGGTCACGCCGGGCAGCGGGAGGTCGCCAGTGGAAAGCACACCGTTGGTGTCCACGTCATTGTAGACGTAACCGGTGATGGAACCCGCT
>DATHQS010000019.1:0-7079 GCA_035482455.1 Candidatus Acidiferrales bacterium
GGCAAGCCGCACGATTACGTCCGCGCCGGTGCCGGTGATCAACTGGCCGAAATCCGCCACCTGCTCGCCGCCGGCCAGAACAAAGAAGCCTCCGCCCTCGCCAAAAGCAATTTTCTGAGCGACCCCGTCCGCCAAAAGGCCTACCAACCCTTCGGCGACCTGCATCTGCATTTTGCCGGCCAAGGCGACGTCACTGATTATCGACGGGAGTTGGATTTGGATACCGCCCTCGGCACAACCGCATTTCAACTCGGCGGTGTAAAATTTAAACGCGAAATCTTCGCCAGCTATCCTGACCAGGCCATCGTACTGCGCGTCACAGCCGATAAGCCTGGCAGCATCAACTTCACGCTGCAGATGGATAGTCCGCACAAGGATTCCAAAACCGCGGCAATAACGTCCGATACCCTGTCCCTGACCGGCCAAGTCGAAACTGGTGGATTGAAATTTGAATCTCGTGTCCGGGCGGTCACACAAGGCGGGACCATAACGACTAATGGCAACACGTTGGTTGTTGCTGATGCAGATTCCGCCACCCTGATTCTGGTCGCCGCGACGAGCTTCAAAAATTTCCAAAATATCACCGCCGATCCCGCGAAACATTGCGCGGCGGACCTAAAAGCCGCCGCCAAAAAAGATTACCCTACCCTGCTCGCCACCCATCTGGCCGATTACCAAAAGCTGTTCCGCCGTGTGAATCTTGACCTGGGCCATACCGCCGCTGCCGATCTGCCGACCGACGAGCGCCTGAAAAAAATCCACACCGCCGGCATCGAAACCGACCCCGCGCTGGCCGCCTTGCACTTTCAATATGGCCGCTATCTGCTCATCGCCAGCAGCCGCTCTGGTGGCCAGCCCGCGAATCTGCAAGGCCTGTGGAACGAGGAACTCAGTCCGCCTTGGGAAAGCAAGTGGACGCTGAACATCAATTGCGAGATGAACTATTGGCCCGCCGAGTTGTGCAATCTCAGCGAATGCACCGGGCCATTGTTCGATATGATCGATGACCTCGCCGTTAGCGGTGCGCGCACGGCCAAAATGCAATACGGCGCCCATGGCTGGGTGGTGCATCATAACACCGACCTCTGGCGCGGCACCGCCCCCATCAACAACATCGACGGCATCTGGCCGACCGGCGGTGCGTGGCTCTGCTACCATCTGTGGGAACATTACCTGTTCACCGGCGATAAAAAATTCCTCGCCCGTGCCTATCCCGTGATGAAATCCGCCTCGCAATTTTTCATGGACGACCTCGTGAAAGACCCCCAGACCGGCTGGCTGGTGAGTTCGCCATCGTTCTCGCCCGAGGAAGGCGGTCTCTGCATCGGCCCCACCATGGATCACCAGCTCATCCGCTCATTGATGGACGCCACGCTGGCCTCGGCCAAAATTCTCGGGACGGATAAAAAATTCGCCACCCGGCTCGCCGCCGTCCGCCAGCAGGTTGCCCCGGATCAGATCGGCCAGCACGGCCAGCTTCAGGAATGGCTGCAGGACATCGATGTCCCGGACAACAACCACCGCCACATGTCGCCGTTGTTCGCGTTGTATCCCGGCGCGGAGATCACCCCGCAGCAAACCAATCTCTATGCCGCCGCCAAAGTCCTGCTGCAATGGCGTGGCGATGGCAGCACCGGCTGGAGCTATGCCTGGCGCATGCCGCTCTGGGCCCGCGTAGGCGATGGCGATTTCGCGCTGCGCCAGTACAACGGCCTGCTGCAAAAACGCACCCTGCCCAACCTCTTCGACCTCTGCGGCCCGTTCCAGATCGACGGCAATTTTGGCACCTGCGCCGGGGTCGCCGAGATGTTGGTGCAAAGCCAGCAAACCCAGGCCAGCCATCCGGACACGCGCATCATAGAGTTGCTGCCAGCATTACCAAAAGCTTGGTCAGATGGCTCGATGACTGGCCTCTGCGCCCGCGGCGGCTTTGAGGTGGATATGACCTGGCACGACAGCAAATTGACCCACGCCGCCATCCGCTCCAAGCTCGGGAATCCATGCCTGATACGTTGCACTGGCAAAGAAATCTCACTACCCACGTACGCGGGCACAGAGGTGAAATTGGACGGGCAACTTACAGTCATTTCCAATTAGAATGATTCACTGAATCACATGCCCCTTCCACCGTCATCACTGTTATGCCGCTTGAACCAAGGCGCCACCATTTTGCCAAGACGCGGCAACCGTTTCCCCCTCTCCCCGGGGGAGAGGGCCGGGGTGAGGGTGAGCGTAAAACAAATCATTCCAAGGGCTGGCACCCGCATTGAGGCTCGTTGTTACTCCTGTTTGACTCAGCAGGTTCATGGGGAAGGAGAACGCGCCACCTTTCTGTCGCCACGCTATTTTCAAGTGCGCGTCATGAAGGCCATCCTCTCATTTCTCCTGCTCGGATGCCTGGCATTGGTAGCCCATGCCAGCGAACACTGGCAAAGCCTCGTCACCAGCAACGTACTCGAATTAAAAATCCTCGGGCCGGTAAAAACCAATGCGCCACTGCCGGTCATCATCTATCTGGAAAATCTTGCCACGCCTCGCACCGGCACGGAAAGCGACTCCGCCATCCTCAAAGATTTCCATGCCGCCGGTTATCTCGTGGCGACCCTCGATTACGCAAAAAATCCCCGCGCCTGCACGCCCTTCCTCAACCGCGATCTCGGCAAGCTGCGCGATGACCTCCGCGCCAAAAAGCTCCTCGCATCATTTGCCCTCGACCCCGCGCACATATTCATCGTCCCGTCTGGCTGCCGCCTGCAGCGCGATGTGCTTTACTACGCCGACACCAACCGTCCGCTCTCGCTCGACATCATCTATCCCTCGCAGCCGAAACAGCCCGTCGGCGCGCTCATCGAATTTTCCTGCGACAACGTGGCTCGCATGGGCAACACCTCGCTCTCCATCTGCAGCGACACCATTCTCGATGCCGCCGCCACGGAAGGCTTTGCCGTCGCCATGGCCGATCACCCCGTCGCTCCGCCCTACAAAGGACTGGATGCGATGCCCGATTGCGCCTGGCGCATCAAAGCCGCCGTCCGCACCTTGCGCGCCGAAGGTTCCAAACTCGGATTGAGCGGAAAAATTGCGCCCATCGGTTTTTCTCGCGGCAGCGGCATGGCCCTGATGCTCGTCACCAGCGAAGGCAAAACAGAATTTGAGGGCCACGGTGAAAATCCCGGCGTTAGCAGTGCCGTCCAAGGCGCCGTCGTGATGTCCGGTCGCTTCACCTATCTCGACCTGCTGCCGGATGACCACATGATTCCGCGTTATGAAAAAGTCTGGGGTACGTACACCAACAATTTTGAGATCTGGAAGCAACAGGGCGCGCTGGATTATCTCACCAACGCCACCGTGCCGCTTTTCCTGTCCATCAACTGCTCCGAGGCGCCCGATGCGCTGCACCAGATGACCGTCCTGCGCCAGCGCCTCGCCGGGCTGGGCAGCGACGACACGTTCATGATGGACCGCGAACCGCGCGGCCATAAGGTCACCCTCGACCCGCAGATTCTTGATGCCATGAATGCTTACTTGAATCATCAATTAAACTGAAACCATCGCCCGCCGGCCCGAAAGCATTTGCTGGCCGTCTCAACCCGGCGGATACTTGCCACAGGAAGCGAAAGGACTCTTATGACGGCCAAACTCAATCATCCTGCGCTCGTGGAACTCCTTCAACGTGCGTACTCCGCTGAAAAGGCCGCCGCCTTTGCCTACATCGGCCACGCCGCCTCGCTCAAAAAGCCGGCCGACAAGGCCGCTGTGAAGCAGATCGAAGACGATGAATGGGGCCATCGCCGCAACGTCCTCGCCATCATGCAGCAGTACGACATCCCCGTCTCCCGCTTATTCGAGTTCAAGTTTCACGTCATCGGACGCGTCATCTCCGCGAGTTGCCATGTCATCGGCTGGTTCATGCCGTATTTTTTCGCGGGCAAGCTGGAGAGCGGCAACGTCTGCGAATATTTCGTGATGATGAAATATTTCCACGCCCTCGGCATCCGCGAGCACGACGCCATCCTTTATGAGATGGGCATCAAGGAAAAGGAACATGAGGTCTATTTTCTGGAGCAGATAAAAAACAGCAAATGGCTTCCTTATTTTGAAAAGGCATTTTCTTGGGGCAAGCATGCCAAGGCCAACGACGTGGACTTGGAAAACATGCTGCCCGTCGAAGCCTCCACGGAATATTGCCGGAAATTTAAAGCCGCTGAAGTTGAAGCCGCCAACCGCCAGGCCATCAGACATGAGTGATGCCCGCGAAATGGCCCTGGTTTCCACTTGGATCAAACATGCCTTGTCACATGCCTTCATCCTGCTAGCATCGGGGAAACAAGGTTCGGAATTTAAGAAAGCATTTAACATGAGAGCTCTATTTTTATTTTCTATTGCTGCCGCTGGACTGCTTTTCACCGGTTGTAAAAGCGATGATTGCGAGAGTTGCTCCAAACCCATGGCGGCCATTTCCCTCGTCGCACCCACCGCCCCGGTTGCTCCCGTCGTTGCCACCCCTGTCATCGCTGCTGCGCCCGCCACCAATTCACTCCCGCCGCCCCGCGAAAAGGATCCTGGCCTGCGCAAATCTACCTACGTACCGCGCGTCTACCCGGTGGATGAACGCGGGTTCTCGCCCGTGGACAAGGCCCTCGCCAAGGCCTATGCGCGCGAGGACATGGTCACCAATGACGACGAAGGCTCGCTGAATCCCTACGTCCTCAAGGTCATCTCCGGCTACCCGCTCGACGGCACGTATCAATATCATTGCAGTTGGAAGCCGTGGGAATACGACATCTACAATGGCGTGACGCAGGACCAGTGGTATCGCGGCATGGTCGTGGCCAAGGCCTATCCCGACGGTTCGCGCTGCAGCTATTGTTGCGGCTTCACCTTCGAGGTCTTCATCCGCGCGATGAAACTTCGCAACATCCAGAACGGCCTCGAGCCCGATGATTTTAACGGCATGACCTTCAACGACCTCTTTAACGCGCTGCAATTTTGGTACATCGAGGGCAAAGGCGATTCCGAGGCGCGCGCCGTGACCAGCTATGGGCTCGGCCGCCAGATCACCAATTTCGACGAAGCCCGCGCCGGCGATTTTCTCAGCTACAGCACCACCCCGTCCGGCGGTCACGCGGTGATTTTCCTGAGCTGGTTGCGCGACAGTGAAACAGACACCAACAAGATCACCGGTTTCAAATATTTCTCCTCCAACCTTTCCGGCAACGGCCTGGGCTACGCGCAGACGCACTTCAGCGATTCCACCAAGAACGGCCACGGCGTGCTGCGCAACTATGTGAACATCGCCCACGTCGGCGCCATCAAGGATTACAAGCCCTTCAACCGCGCGGACATCATCCAACGAAATGCCTACGCACCGACGCAGCCCACTCACGTCATCTACGTGACTGCGCCGGCGTCAGCAGCCAAGTAAGCCAACTGCCAGTTTTTCAAATTACCGCGGCGGAATTGGTTGGAAGACAAACGAACCACCGAACGCTGCTGCATGTGCTCCTCTCCCCGGGGGAGAGGAAACAGGTGAGGGCGAGCGTTAACACCAACTTCTCGTTTCTCCTTGCTTCCGGCATCAGATTCAAAGGCACGCCAAGCCGATAGATTTTTCTCTGTGCCTCTGTGCCTCTGTGGCAAAATATTCCGAACATGGCAGATATTTCGTTCATGCGCCTCGCCCTGCGGCTGGCCCGTCGCGGTTACGGCGCGACGTCGCCCAACCCGATGGTCGGCGCGGTGCTGGTGAAGGGTGGCCAGATCATCGGCCGCGGCTGGCACCACCGTGCCGGCTTGCCTCACGCGGAAATCGAGGCGTTGCATGATGCCCAGAAGCACGGTCACAACCCCAAAGGCGCCACCATCTACGTCACCCTCGAACCCTGTTGCACCCACGGACGCACCCCGCCCTGCACCGATGCCCTCATCGCCGCCGGCATCAAACGCGTCGTGATCGGCGCAACGGACCCGAACCCCCAGCACGCCGGTAAGGGTTTCGAAATCTTACGCCACGCCGGAATCGACGTAAGTTCATTGGGTGAAGGTAGGGCGCGTCGCTCCGCGCGCGCCATCGTGGCGAGCCAGAACGTGTTGGCTGATGAATGCGTAGGATTAAACGAAGCCTTCAACCATTGGATCATCCGCCACACCCCGCTCGTCACCGTGAAGGCGGCGATGACCTTGGATGGCAAGATTGCCACCGCCAGCGGTGAATCCAAATGGATCACCGGCGAAAAAGCCCGCGCCTTCGGCATGAAACTGCGTCAGGGTAGCGATGCCATCCTCGTCGGGGTGAACACGGTATTGGCGGACAACCCGTCGCTCACCATTCGGACAAAACACCCCGTGAGGCCAAGACTCCGGCGCATCGTGCTGGACTCCCTGGCCCGTACGCCGCTGACCGCTAAAGTCGTCAGCGATGAATTTGCCGCCTTCACCACCATCGTCGTCAGCCAGCGCGCCCCCAAAAACCGCATCGCCGCGCTGGCCAAACGCGTGAATGTCATTGTTGCTCCCACGAAACGCCATTCTTCATTCTCCATTCTTCATTCTTCATTGGATTTGCGCTGGCTTTTGAAAAAGCTCGGCGCGGAAAACATCACCAGCCTGCTGATCGAAGGTGGCGGAGAAGTCAATGCTTCCTTCCTACTAGGCGGTTTCGCGCAGCGTGTGGCGTTTTTTTATGCACCAAAAATTCTGGGCGGCCGTGATTCGCGCAAGGGCGTGGCCGGCGAGGGTGCAAAAAGATTAAGTGAAGCCGTGAAGCTCCAGGATGTCCAATGGCGCAAACTGGGTGACGACCTGCTGCTGACGGCGACCGTGGATCCGGGTTAATACGGCCGGCTGCAAGTTGGAAAAACTTGCCACCGGCAACCTGCAACCGGCAACATTCAACCAAGTATGTTCACAGGCATTGTCGAAGAAGCCGGCGTGGTGGCAGCCATCAAGCCGACCAGCAAATCCATCGCACTCACCGTACGGACGGGCGCATTGGCTCGCGGCATCAAGCTCGGCGCCAGCGTGGCGGTGAACGGCTGCTGCCTGACCGTCGTGAAGATTTCCAAGCGCGGCAAGTCCAG
>DATHQS010000020.1:0-31858 GCA_035482455.1 Candidatus Acidiferrales bacterium
TCCTTGCCCGCTCGCGTGGCGCTCTCTGGGTGGCGTTCAAGCGCAAGCTGCAAGCCCTGCACGCCGCTGGCGGCAACCTGGAAGCGGTGGAAGATGGCCGGGCGGAAAATGGGGACCGGGTGGATCTTCCGGAAACCGACATCACCAAGCTGACACACTCTGCAGTTATCAATGACGGCCGCATCAATGCGGCATGGCGCGAATGCTATCCCAAACTAAGCCAGGACACGCGCCGGCGTTACCCTCCATCTTTCAAAGCTCCCGAAAAAATCCGCGAAATTTTGCCCAGGGAAAAGATTGATGCCCTGAAAGCCCGACACCATGGGAAACGCACATTGCGCCGCAAGGTTGGCGGCGTCCGACGTGACTGGACCGGAATCCCCTCCATGCACTCATGGGTGGTGGACGATCTCACAGCCAACCTGCAGGTGGTGTTGACCGATGACGCCGGCAACATCACCAAAGACACGAATAGCGAGCCATACCTTTTTACTCCGCAAGTCATTGCCGTCATGGACAGCGCCAGCCGGAAATTTGTCGGGTGGACGCCGTCCACCGCCAAAGCACCAAATGCCGGCATTGTGTGTGATTCAGTGATGGACGGGATGAAAATTCATGGCGTGCCGAGCCGCCTGGGAGTTGAGAACGGTTTTGTTTTTGGAAAATCTCTGCTGGTGAACGGCAAGGAAGATGACGACGGGCGCACCCTGGTTGCCGGCCTTGGCCAGTTTGGCTGCGAGGTGGATCACTTTGAAAAAATGAATCCGCAAAGCAAATCAGAATTGGAATTTGGTTTTGAACAGATCCAACGGCTGATGGAGCGGCATCCGGGTTACACGGGACGGCTGCAGATGATCGACGCTCCGGAGGAGTTTAAAAAAGAAGAGCGGTTGATCAGGACCGGCTGGTTTGGGAAAACTCGGACAAGAGCCTTGAATTGAAGGCGGTTTATCCAGGGTTTTCAGAAAACATCGAGGCAGCAAAACCAAATGAATCTTCAGCCATATTGCGCCTCAAGCAGAAAGGTTCTGTTGCTATCATTTGGCCTGGAGATGCGCCACTGGAAGTTGTGTCAGATAAATTTAACGGTATGACACCGCCAATGCTGGTGGGGCCGCATCACGGTGGGCCAGTAGATCGTAAAAAAGTGAACTTCAAAACCTGGGTATCAAATGTAAAACCCGAAAGACTTTTCGTTTCGGTAGGAACCAAAAATATTCATGACCTTCCCTATCCCGGCTATTTAAAGCAACGGGCCGAACATGGCTGTCATGTAGCTTGTTCTCAAATCACAAAACATTGTGATAATGGCCATGTAAATTCGGGAATTCCAGTTCTCCAAACCGCAATGTTACTTGGTTTGCGCCCACCAAGGACTGGCGTTCCATGTCGTGGACCATTGCGACTTACGGTGACCACCGACGAAATTTTACCAGATCCATACGATGCGATACATCGTTCTAAAGTTGAAAAGCTGCGGCGGCCTAAATGTTTGATATAAAGTCGTTTCGGTGCAAATTATGACCAACTCTGGCAGACTTTAATTTTCAATACGCGTCTCCATAAATCTCTTTCGCCTGTCCCCGGATTTGTTTCCGCATTTTTAGTAGGTTCAGCACCATATTCCACTCAACTTTCACCCCTCAACTGCTCCGACCCTCCTCAACCTCAACCACGCCTCCCCGCTCTTCCTCGCCTCCGCCAGATCCACTTCAAACTCCGCCACCCAATCATTGTTCTCCTCCGGGTCTACCAACATCTGTTGCACCTTCCACGTCTTCCGATCCTCGCTCGGCACCACATAGGTATGCCGCACATTCCGCGCGTTCGGATCCAGACAGATATGTTTATGGTCCACGTGATACGCCTCCAGCACCGCCTCCAACCGCGCCGCTGTCCACGCCTGCCCGTCCGAGTCCAAAGGCGATGCCAGATGCGTCAGCGCCGTTTCTAGATCGCCGATGACCAGCCCGCGCAAGAACGCAAAAATCTTGTTCCGTATCGCCGCCGTGAATCCCTTGGTATCCCGCGTGACATCGTTCTCCTCCGCCCCCGCCGGCCGCACTTCCTTCGTCTCCTCGCGTTGAAAATTTGGATCGCGCATCTTCTCCCATTCATCCAGCAAACTGGAATCGATCTGCCGGATCATCGCGCCCAGATAAATCTCCATCTCCCGCACCGTGTCGTTCTTCGCCGCATCCGGCACCCCTTGCGACAGCACCTTGAAAACCCGGTTCAGATACCGCAGCAACACGCCCTCCGCCCGCTGCAATTCATAATCCCGGATGTAATCCGCGAACGACCGGAACGACTCGAACATCTCGCGCGCGATGGATTTCAACCGGATGTTCTCCTGCCCCACCCACGGATGCGTCGCCGCAAAGTTGTTGAATGTCGAATACACAAACTCCCGGTTCGGCTTGGGATACTCGCACCTCTCCAGTTCCTCCATCCGCTCGTCGTATTCCTTCCCCTCCATCTTCATCTCCGCCATCTTCTGGTCTTTCACGCGGTCCAGCTGCTTGCGCAAGATGATGTCCGGGTCCTCCACGATGGATTCCACCAGCGTCAGCAGCACCAGCGCATAATCCGGCGCCGCCGGATCCATCAGCGGCAGCGTGTCGTGCAGGTATAGCGACAGCGCCTGGTCCATCGAAAAATCATCCTGCAACGCCACGTTCACCCGCAGATAAGATCCGTCCGCCGTTTTCGGGATGAACTCGATGATCTTCCGGTCGATCAACGAACGGAACAACTGCCACGCCCGTTTCACATGCGCCACCTTCTGGCGCGGCGTCTCATGCGAATCGTGGATCAGCGTCTGCATCGCCTTGCAACCATCTCCATGCCGGCTCAGCACATTCAGCAACATCCCGTGCGAAACCTGGAACCGCGATACCAACCGCTCCGGTGCCGCCGCGATTAATCGCAGATACGTGTTCTTGTCCCAGTTCACAAAATTCTTTTCCGGCGGCTGGCGCTTCACCGTCTTCTTCCCGTCCCGCGCCGATTTTTCCGCGAGCTTGAGATTCTCGATTACATGCTCCGGCGCCTGCGCCACCACCCAGCCTTGATCGTCAAAACCTTTCCGTCCGGCCCGCCCGCTGATCTGGTGAAAATCCCGCGCCGACAAGATGACCGTCTTCTGCCCGTCAAACTTGCACAGCCGCGTGAACAGCACGGTGCGGATGGGCACATTCACGCCCACGCCCAGCGTGTCCGTGCCGCAGATGACCTTGAGCAAGCCCTTCTGCGCGAGCTGTTCCACCAGCACCCGGTACTTCGGCAGCAACCCCGCGTGATGCAGCCCGATGCCATGCCGCAGCCATTTCTTGATCTCCGGCCCGTATGGACTGCTGAACTTGAAATTCTCGATGGCATTGCCGATGGCCGCCTTTTCCTCGCGCGTACACACATTAATGCTCGTGAAATCCTGCGCGCTCTGCGCCGCCTCCAATTGCGTGAAGTGCACCACATACACCGGCGCGCGTCTGTCCGCCACCAAGCTCTCCAGCGTCTTCGCCAGCGGCAGCTCGGAATACTCATGCTTCAGCGGCACCGGCCGGTCCGTCGAAGCCACTGTTACCGTCTGCCGTTTGGTCAACCGCGTCAGCTCCGTCTCAAAAAACGCCGTATCGCCCATCGTGGCAGACATCAGCAGAAACCGCGTCTGTGGCAAGGTGAGCAAGGGAATCTGCCATGCCACCCCGCGCTCCCGGTCCGCGTAATAATGAAACTCGTCCATCACCACATCCTGCACCTTGGCCGACGCCCCCTCGCGGAGCGCGATGTTCGCCAAGATTTCCGCCGTGCAGCACAGGATCGGCGCGCCCTGGTTCACCGAGGCGTCCCCCGTGCTGAGTCCCACATTGTCCGGCCCGAACTCCCGGCACAGCGCCATGAACTTCTCGTTCACCAGCGCCTTGATCGGACACGTGTAGATCGACCGCCGCCCCTGTGCGATCGCCTTGAAATGCAGCGCCGTCGCCACCAGCGATTTCCCCGACCCCGTCGGCGTGTTCAGGATGACATTCTTGTCATCGAATAATTCCACAATAGCCGCCTCCTGCGCCGCATACAGCGTCAACCGCCGCGCCTCGACGTATTGCAGAAAACGCCCCAACAACACATCGCCGGTAGGACGCTCCTCGCGCGGAAGCAGATCATAAAGATTCGTGGCCACAATAAATGCCGACACTAAAAAGTTGCGCTCAAATTCACGCCGCAGATTGGAAACTCATTGTCCAATTTGAGCAACCATATTCCACCAAAAACAAACAAGAGGTAGGGACATCGCGCTATGCTTGGTGGTGTTTTTCGCGCTGCGAAAGACCCGTCGCCGAGCGCAGCATCAGGCGACGGAAACGAACCGCACACAAACCCAACAACTTTCCAAATGATTGTTGCACGGCAAACGCGAAGCGTCTGGAGTGCGGTCGCTTCAGCGCCGCTTTCGACCGCATAGAAGACATACGCATCACCAGCCAAAATCCGCTCGCACTTCTGCTTCCATCCATTCATCCATCAATCCACCCATCCATCTTCACTTCGCCCATAAAAAAAAGGCACCCGGAATAAACCGGATGCCTTTGAAAAAAACTTCAGATTACTTCTTAACGCCGAGGATCGCGTCCTTCGCGGCCTTGGCCACGCGGAACTTCACGACCTTCTTCGCCTTGATCTGGATCGTTTCGCCGGTCGCCGGATTACGGCCGACACGCGCCTTGCGGTTGACCAAAACCAGCTTGCCGAGACCGGGGATGGTGAAAGAATCCTTGGCGTGCTTGTACGCCAGCGCCGCGATTTGCTCGAGAATCTCGCCGGCCTGCTTCTTGGTGAGGTTGGACTTGGTCGCGACTTCGCCGATGATCTGTGATTTGGTCAGTGCTTTTGCCATGATATAATTATATTTGTTTTGTGTTTGGACTAATGTTTACCGGCACATTAAACACGTTCGTCAGGCGCGAACCAAGCTTAAAGCGCGTATTTGTTGATGTTTTTTCACCTGGCCCCGCTCCCGCCCAACCCCGGCTTGCCCTTTCGCTTTCCATGCCCGTTGAAAACACCAACCGTTACCTTTCTCTCATCCGCAGCGTCCTCGTTGTTGAAACCTGCATTTCAAAACCCACGGATGTTTTGTCGGGTTTTGCGGATATCAAAGTATAATCTCCACTGCGGATGCCCATCACTGAAAAACATCAAAACAATCCTCTGCCGGTCACCTCAACGGTTGTTCCAGCGGTCTTGCGCGGTGCCAGCCGTCCCGATTTGCTCCGCAATGAATGTCTCGCCGATATCCTCACCGCCACCGCCCGCCACCGCCCGCAACATCCGGCCTTGGTCTGGGACCAGCAGGTAATTACCTACGCCGAACTGGACGCCCTAAGCGACACCCTCGCCGGCGCTTTGTTTCAGCGTGGA
The DNA here is from genome assembly GCA_035482455.1 of Candidatus Acidiferrales bacterium. Classification (GTDB taxonomy): domain Bacteria; phylum Verrucomicrobiota; class Verrucomicrobiia; order Limisphaerales; family UBA11358; genus UBA11358. The sequence continues at coordinate 5,422 of DATHQS010000020.1, forward strand.
GCCGCTGCCGGGCGGGTCATCGGGTTGTTCCTGCCACGCGGGGCGGACCTGCTCGTCGCCCAGGCCGGCATCACCAAAAGCGGCGCCGCCTGGCTGCCCTTCGATGCGGGAACTCCGTTGGAACGCCTCAAAACCTGCCTCCAATCCGCTGAAGCCGTCGGCCTCGTGACCTGCCGCGAGTGGTTGCCGCGTTTCGCGGGATTAAACCTCCCCGTCTGGGCGGTCGAAGACCTGTTTGCGGATAAAAATCCCCGCTCGCTATTTCCCGCCGCACAACCAGCCGATCCGGCCTATGTGATCTACACCTCCGGTTCCACCGGGCAGCCCAAGGGCATCGTCATCAGTCATCGCAGCATCTGCCATTTTCTTCGCAGCGAAAATGAATTGCTCGGTGTGACCGAAACCGATCTCGTCTATCAGGGCTTTTCGGCGGCCTTCGACATGTCATTTGAGGAGATTTGGATTTCCTACTTGGTCGGTGCCACCCTCTGGATTGCGCCCGCGCCGCTCGTGGGCGATCCCGATTTGCTGGCGCAGACCCTGAAACGCGAACACATCACCGTGCTGCACGCGGTGCCAACCCTGGTGGGCTTGCTGGAGGACCTGCCGCCCACTCTCCGCCTCATTAACCTCGGCGGCGAGGCCTGCCCCGATTCATTGGCCCAACGGCTGGTCGGCCCGGGCCGTAAAATTTTTAACACCTACGGCCCCACTGAAACCGCCGTCAGCGCGTCGTTGGCCGAATTGAAGACGGGCGAACCCGTCACCATCGGCATGCCCCTGCCAAATTACGGACTGCTGGTCGTCGATGAGCAGCGTCGTCCCCTGCCCGCCGGCGAAATGGGCGAGCTGTGCATTTTCGGGCCGGGCCTGGCCATCGGCTACCTCGGCCAGCCGGATCTGACCGCAGAACGCTTCGTTCCCAACCCGCTCGCCGCCAACCCCGGCGAAGGGCTCATGTATCTCACCGGCGATCTGGCGCGCATCGAACCCGGTGGCCCGGCGCATTGTCTCGGTCGCGTGGACAGCCAGGTGAAGATTCGTGGCTTCCGCGTCGAACTGGACGAGATCACCAAAGTGCTGTCGGACCAGCCCGGCATCAGGACCGCCGCCGTCGTGCTTCGCCCGCTGGGTGGCGTGGACCAGGTGGTCGCGTTTGTCATCCCGGCCACGGATCAAACCACTGACCCCGCCAAATTACGCCAAGCCCTTGCTCTGCGGCTTCCGGCTTACATGGTTCCGGCGCATTTTGAATCCGTAACCGAACTCCCCCGTCTGGCTTCCGGCAAGGTTGATCTGAAGGTTCTGCGCGGCGCTCCCCTCGGTTCGGTTGCGCCGAACCATGGCCAGCCGGCCACACCGCGCAACGAGGAAGAGCAGGCGCTGTACGCCGCGCTCGAAAAACTTTTCCCCGGACGGACCTGGCAGCCGGAGTCTGATTTTTTTGATGACCTTGGCGGCCATTCACTGCTGGCCGCCCGGCTGGTTTCCATCCTGCGCAGCGATGAACGTTATGCCTCGCTGGGCGTGCAGGATGTATATCGCGAACGCCGCCTGTCCGGCATCGCCCGGGTGATGGAACAACAAAGCCGCCGGAAAAGATCGGCGGCGGCGGTGCGCGCCCCGGTGCCTTGGCATCGCCGGTTCTTTTGCGGCCTGGCCCAGGCCACTGTCATCCCGTTTCTGGTCTTTTTGCATATCGCCGACTGGCTCGCCCCATTTTTTGTTTACCATTATTATACCGGCGACGACGGCGACAGCATCCCGCTGGCGGTGTTGTATTCCTTGGCGACATTCGTATTGATCCAGCTTGCCGCCTTCCCCGTTGCCATCGCCAGCAAATGGCTGGTGGCGGGACGGTTGCAAGCCGGCCGGTATCCCCTGTGGGGCGTGACGTATTTCCGTTGGTGGCTGTCCAATAAATTTTGCGAACTGCCGCATGTCTACCTGCTGGCCGCCACCCCCTGGATGCCACTTTATCTGCGCTCGCTGGGTGCCCGCATCGGCCGGGATGTATTGATTGAAAATATCAGCCTGGGTGCGCCCGAACTTTTGACCGTGGAAGACGGTGTCAGCATCGGCACATTTGTGAACCTTGAAAATGCCCGCGTCGAAGGCGGCCTGCTCGTCATCGGGCCCATCCATCTGCAAAAAGATGCGGTGGTGGATTCCTATGCCGTCCTGGAAAACGACACCAGGCTTGGCGAACGCGCGTGGTTGGGCGGCCAGTCCGCGCTGGCGGCCGGCCGGCAGATTCCTGCCGACGAAGCCTGGGAAGGTGCGCCGGCGCAACCTGTCAACCGGCCAAAAGAAACACTTCCGCCCCGCCCGCACATCGGATGGGCCTGGCAACGGGCACAGGCATTGCTCTTTGGCGTGACCGCGATCGCGGTGTCAGTCTTGTTCTTTCTGCCATGTTTTCCCGCCTTCATGCTGATCGATTGGATCGATGCCCACAGCGTGGATGTTTTCAGCTCGGACCTGCATCCCATCACCGCCTTCGGCCTGTTTTTTCTCCTGGCCATTCCCGCCAGCGCCTTGCTGATTTTTGTGACCGCGCTGTTGGTGGGCCTGTTGCGCTGGATCCTGCCACGACAAGTCGCCGGAACATCGTCGATCCATGGCTACGCGTTTTGGCGCAAGAAACTCTCCAGCCTGATCCTGGACCACAGCCTCCAGGTGCTGCACGGGATTTACGCCTCGGTCTACGCCTCCACCTGGTTGCGCTTCTTGGGTGTCAAGGTGGGCCGCTATGCCGAGGTATCGACCGCCGAAGGCATGGTCCCTGAGCTTCTCACCTTGGGCGCTGACAGCTTTATCGCCGATGGCGCCATGCTCGGTGACGAGGAACAGCGCGGCGGCTGGATGATCTTGAAACCCACCGCGGTTGGCAGCCGTTCCTTCGTCGGCAACGGCGCCTATGTTCCCAACGGCACAACCGTGCCGGATGATGTTTTGATCGGCGTCCAGACCCGCACGCCGGACAACGAACACCTCAAATCCGGCCAGACCTGGATGGGCTCGCCAGCCCTGTTGTTGCCCGCCCGTGAGTGTTTGACCGGCTTCCCGGAATCGCTGACGTTCCGTCCCTCCTGGCGGCGGCGGTTGGCCCGCGGCATCATCGAAGGCCTGCGGATTGTCTTGCCGCTGGCCTTGGTCATCGCCACCGGCTATTTGATCGTCGTCTTGGTGATGCCCTTGGCCGAAGAAAACGGCTGGGGCATGAACGTGGTGGCCGCGCTGTCCCTCGCCGGTTGTTTGTATGGCCTTGCGTCCTTTCTCCTGGTGGTTGCGCTCAAATGGATCCTCGTGGGCCGTTACCGTCCCTGCGCGCGGGCGATGTGGACGTCGTTTGTCTGGACCAGCGAAGCCGTCACCAATCTGTACGAATCGCTGGCCGTTCCCAATTTCTTGGACATCTTGCGCGGCACCCCCATGTTACCGTGGGCCCTGCGCCTGCTCGGTGCCAAAATCGGCAGGGGCGTCTACCTCAACACCACCGACCTGACCGAGTTTGATTGCGTCCGGATTGGCGATGAAGCGGAACTGAACGCCTGGTGCGGACCGCAAACCCATTTGTTCGAGGATCGCGTGATGAAAATCGGCCTCGTTGAGATTGGCGCCCAAACAACGATTGGTCCCCGCACCACCATCCTCTACGACACAAACGTTGGCGACCGCGTGTCCTTGGGGCCGCTCACGCTCGTCGCCAAGGGCGAACGCCTGCCGGCCGGAACCCGCTGGGAAGGTTCGCCCGCCGCGCCTGTTGCCGAAAAATGAATGCCGCCCAAAAATTAATTTTTGACTGGCCGGAAATGCCCGCCTTGCCGCCGGCACATCAGCCGGTGCTGATCCGGGTTGCCACCGCCCGGTCGCGCCCGCTCGCCCGGCAGGAATTGCGGGCCGCGTTACGCCACGTACTCGCCGCGTGGAGCAACCTGCCCCCGGATCAATTGCCGCTGCACGAGACATCCTCCGGCCCCATCTGGCCGGGCCAGCTCGCCGGTCAAACCTTGGACATCAGCTTGTCGTATGCGGCCGGCGAAGGCTGGATCGGATTATTGCGCGCGGGATGCATCGGCGTGGACGTCATGCCGGTTCAGCACATTCCCGAAGCCGAAGAAGTGGCCCGCCATTATCTTGGCCCCGACGCACTGACGATCATTCAAGCCTCAACCGATTCCGCTGCGTCTTTTGCCACGGCTTGGACCGGATTGGAAGCCCGGCTCAAATGCCTGAAACAGGATCTCAACGAATGGACCTGCGCCCAATCAAACATGTTGGCCGGATGCGCCGTGCAAACCATGATGTTAAACGGACGCTTGATTGTGACGGTGGCCAGTTTGGAAAAATCAGCTGCTTAATCGTGGCCCGTTTGAACACGCACCTCCTCACCGCCCCCCGTAAATCTCCCGCACCCGCGCCCGGATCTCCTCCCGGGTCTTCGCCGGATCCAGCGCCGCCCTGACCTCCACCGCCGCACGCTGCCCCAGCTGTTCCGCTTCGTCCTGGTGATCATACACCCAGCGCATCTTCTCCGCCGCATCATTTACATCCGCCTCGGCCCAGACATTCCCCTGCTGATACGGACCGCAGTCATCCGAAATCTCCACCAGTTCATGCTTCACCAGCAGGCTGTTGCCCGGTCGCATGTAATCCATGTTCCCCGAGTATCCCGTGCCGATGACCGGTTTGCCCAGCGACATCGCCTGCACCAGCCCCAGCCCCAGCCCTTCCGAACGATGCAAAGACACGTAGCAGTCGCACGATGCGAACAGCGACCTCATCTGTTTTTGGTTCAGGTGCGACTCTATCCACACCACGTTCAACCCTTTCAGCGCGTCTTTAACCCACGCATGGCCCCGGGGATCATGCTGGGAATTGATGGATTTCAGCACCAGCGTCGCCTTGTCTGCTGGCGAAAACGCGTGACGAAAGGCGTTGATCACCGCCATCGGATTTTTCCGGGCCACCGTGCTGCAAAAATCAAAATTGAACAGGAACAGCCGTGAATCCTCCGGCAACCCCAGCCCCGCCCGGTCCGGGTCCGGCTGTGATGTCTCGGGATAGAACGGATACGTCAGCTTGTAAACCGGCACCGGCGAGACCGCCGCCAGCGATCGCCGGACAAATTCCGTCGGTGCCCAGATCTCGTCGTAATAGTCAAAGTTGCTGTGCCACCGTGCCGGAAAACGCTCCAATTCCCAGTACCATAGCGCGATATTATGGCGCCCTTTGAAAAAGCCCGGCCCCTTGTCCAGGTAAAACCGCCGGGAATAATCGAACGAGAACGTCATCAGGTTGATCCCGTACGGATTGACGTCCGATGACAGCCGCATTTGCGTATCCCCATTGTTATGAACCTTGCTCTGGATGTTAACGAATGCGTGGGACAGGCTCGCCTCCGTCACCGCGCGGCAAAACGCCCTGGAAGATTCGCCCACCCCGAATTGGGCCTTCAAAAAACCCGCCACATTGATCCCCTGCGGCGGCTTCGGCGGGATTTCCGGCGGCGGTTTCACGCCATAATACGGCAGCACGCGTCGGTACAGTCCGCCCCCGAACCGCTTGACCTTCCGCCACGCAAAAAAATTCACTTGCTTCAACCAATACCGCTTCCGGCCGCCATACTCACGCAGCACCTCCGCCGCCACTTTGCTTTCCCCCAGCTTCCGGCAGCGCCGCAGCGTTTGCCGTACCGCGTCGTATTCCAGGTATCTTTTCATCCAGGGTCGCAGCCGGAGATAGGGCTTGTCCAGGTACCGGGCAAGGATCGCGCGTTGGTCGTTCGCCTGCGTCAGGGTGCCGCGGTCTTGTTCCGTTTGCTGCCGCCCGTGCCAGCGGTACGCCACCAGCGGCTCGTCCACATGTCCGAAACAGCCCTGCTCCAGCAGGTGAAACCACATCTCCTGGTCCGCCGCATGGAAAAATTTCTCATCAAAACCCCGGGCCGCAAGACCGCGGCGGAACAGCGTCGCGCTCGGCCCGCCGATCAAGTTTTTCTGCTCCAGCAGACAGCGGGCGATGACTGTGGTCCCCGCCAGGTAGCGCTTGCTCGTGAAATGCCCGGGCGAACCTTCCTGTGGGCTCCCGTTCTCTCGCACATGGTGTATCGCGCACGCCACCAGGCTCGCCGCCGGGTTCCCCTCCATCCTCCCGACCAGCTTTTCCAGCGCGTCGGGTGCGCACAGAAAATCGTCCGCGTGGATGAACTTCACAAACTCCCCGCGCGCCAGTTCCAGGCACGCGTTCCGGTTCTTGACCATCCCGAGGTTCACGGGGTTTTTGTGTACGCGCACCCGGTCGTCTCGCTCCGCGTAACGGCAGGCCACCGCGTAGGAATTGTCCGTGGAGCAGTCATCCACCACGATCACCTCCAGGTCGCGAAAGGTCTGAATCAACGCCGACTCGATTGCCTTGGGCAGAAAATCGGCATAATTGTAAACGTCAATGCAGACGCTAACCTTTGGGAACGGCATATTTTACAGGTGGGGATCCATTTTGTCATCCTGGTCCCGCGCCTGCCGTTGCGCGGTTGAAGGAGATGTGTCTTTGTGCCTCATCGGAAACGTCTCGGTCAAGTATTGTCCCGCCCCGCGGCGAAAGTCAAGAAACGGGAGCACCGGTTCTTTCTCCGTTCCCCCATCACCGCCGGCGCCTCAAAATTATTGTGGGATTTTATTTATTCCTGCCCGGATTTTTTTTAACCTGTCGCGGCTTGGTGCAAATCACTTGGAACTGTTGATGAATAGCTCGTTTGCGAGAATTTTCCGGGTTCGTGTTCGCCTCGCCCTCCGTGCCCTTGTAGGTGCTTGGAAATTGTGGCGTGAACCTTCGCTCGCTCGCCGCACAAAACATCCTCTCTCAGTCTGCGCCATTTTTCGCGAGGAAGCCCCGTTTCTGGACGAGTGGCTCATCTTTCATGCCGGCATCGGTGTCGGTCACTTCTACCTCTACAACAACTTTTCCACGGACAACTTTCGCGAAGTCCTCCGCCCCTGGCAGGCTGCGGGCATTGTTACCCTGATCGATTGGCCCGTGGAAAAAGGCCAGCTATCCGCCTATCAGGACTGTCTGCGCCGGTTCAAAAACCGGTCCCGCTGGATTGCCTTCATTGATATAGACGAGTTCCTGTTTGCTCCTCAAAGCCGGGACATCCTGCCCGTCCTGTCTTCCTGTGCCCGCCAGCCTGGCATCGAAGTCTGGCATGTTTACTTCGGCACGAACGGCCATGTGAAAAGGCCGGCGGCATCCGTCATCGAGTCATACACCTCGTGCGCCCCCCCAACCACCAGCACGGTCAAAACCATCGCCAACCCGCGCCTTGTTTACAAACCCGGCATCCACCAGTTCAAATACTGGACCGGCAACGCTTTGGACACCTCTGGACAGGTTCCTGGCCCTTCGGCCACCCCGGTTTTTGACCGGCTGCGGATCAATCACTACTGGTCGCGCTCCTTCGAAGACATGCAGGCGAAATTCCGGCGTGGCGATGCCACCCTGGTGGAAAAACACGACTACGACTGGTATCTTAAATTTGAGGCCAAGCTGAATGGCTCCACCGACCTTGCCATCCTGCCCTTGGCCCGGGCCATTCATAAACCGCGTCATGAAACCGCTTAAGACATACGCCGCCGCCGATTGGTGCCATCTCCGGCCGCTCACCCATTTCATCAAGACGACACGTTACCGGGTGGTTGACCACCTTCATATGCACCGCCTGGCAAGGGCGGGCGACCTCGCTGCCTTGCAAGGTCTCATTCGCGGCAAAAAACTGATGGTCACCGTCGCCTTTTCCGATCCGCAGGCGATCGGTTGGCAGGCCCGGCTCATCCGCCACTACGTGCCTCATGCACTTTACCTGATTGCAGATAACTCCCCGGACGAAGCCTCGGCCTCGGCCATCTCCGCCCTGGCCACGCAGCACGGCTTTCCTTACCTCCGCCTGCCTGCAAATCCCTGGCACAAGGGCAGCCGTTCCCACGGCATTGCCCTAAATTGGCTTTGTCATAATCTCATCCGCCCCGGTGAACCGGAAATGTTCGGCTTCCTGGATCACGACCTGTTCCCCACCGCCCCGGATGACCCCTTCAACGCCCTCGCCTCCCAGGATTTTTACGGCCTCGTCCGCCAGGCTGGGGCTCTGTGGTTCCTGTGGGCGGGATTTTGTTTTTACCGGTTCGCCGGTGTCCGGGACAAAAAACTGGATTTTGGCCAGGATTGGTTCAATGGACTCGACACTGGCGGCGGAAACTGGCGCACCCTCTATCGTTTCGCCGGCCGGCCGGGCCTTCGCGAAGCCGCCAGCACCACCGTATCTTTCAACCCGGGTGTCACCGTCGCCGACGGCCCGATTCAATGGGTTGGTCCATGGCTGCATGAGATTGGCATGACTGGTCGGCAAGATCTGGTGCGGGAGAAACGTCAGTTCATCGCCGCCCTGCTCAAGGAACATCTCGAACGGGCCGGCGGCTGAATACCGTCAGCGGTCGGGTGCTTTCCCGGCCAGCTTCAAGGTGGTCTCCACGATGTATCGCGCCAGGGCCTTTGGCGTATGCCACGTCTGCACATGTTCTCGCGCCGCCGCTGCCATGGTCATAAGCCGGTCCCGGTTCACCAGCGCCCCCCGCACCGCCCGGCTCAACCCGCCCGGCTCCACATCGTAATAGAACGCATGCTCGCCTTCCACTAGCGGACGGTACTGTTCGATGGTCGGCTGGTTGACCAGCGGCACGGTTCCGCATAGGCCCGCTTCATACGTCCGGAAACACTGCCAGCCGTATCCCGCCGGCGACCATGCCAGCCAGGCACGGGCGCAACGCGCCAGGTATTCATCTGTGCCGAGCGGCTGCTCGGGCACATCAATGACCACACCTTCCGCGCGCAACGCCAGCAGTTCCTTCAGGCCGCGCTCGCGCACCGTGGACGAATCCTGGACCCGCCCCGCAAAAAATACATCCGCCTTCTTTTCTGATGCTGGCAATGGCGTCGGCAACGTTCCCTTCGCCACGGCAAACGGAATCCCCAGGCTGATCGGGCGCAATTTCTCGATCCGTTCGCGATGTCGCGGATTCGACCGGAAACGCGGTGTCGGCACCCGCCAATGTAGCGTGCCGTTAAAAACCCGCCAGTGATCGGCCGGCAGTTCGCGTTTGAAATACACCGTCGCCTTGTCCCACAGAAAAATGTTCGACCTGTCGATGACCGCCGGATCGTCGGTGTCCAGTACGGCCAATGGCGCGGCTACGCGACCGCGCAAAATTTGCGGTCCGAAGGCGCGAAATAACGGTGATGGTCCCCGCAGGGCGCTTCGCCGGAACAGCAGGCGGTTGAGCCCGCGAAAACTCCAGGGTGAAAATGCCCCCGCTTGCACGGCCACCAGGTCGTAACTTGGATCCGCCAGCCGGCTCTTCAGTGTGATCAGGTTGCCGGGGGAAACAATGTTACGACCGCGCGCCGGGTCGGAAACGGTCTCGTCCATCCATGTGGAATAAAAATCCGTCGTCTCCGGGTACGCCTCATGCAGATAGGGGATGTTGCCGATCTCCAGGATCTTCGGCGTGGTGGTTGGCATGTTCCCCTGGCTCATGCTTGTGCGGCGGCGAGCTCCGCCTCCACCATTTCCGTGATGGTCGCTTCAAACGTGATTTCCGGTTGCCAGCCCAGCAGCCGTTTCGCTTTCACCGGGTTCCCCACCACCTGCCGCGGATCCGCCGGCCGGAACAGCGCCTTGTCCTGCTGTACATGCTCCCGCCAGTCCAGCCCCGCCGCGCGGAAGGCCATCTCCACGATGTCCTGCACGCGATGTATCTTCCCCGTGGCAAAAACAAAGTCCTCCGCCGTATCATGCTGTAGCGCCAGCCACATGCCCCGCACGTAATCCCGCGCATTGCCCCAGTCCCGCTGCGCGCTGGTATCGCCCAGGGCCAGCCCCTTTTGCCGTCCTCGCTTGATGGCGGCCACCGCGCGGCAAATCTTCCGGGTCACAAAATTTTCACCCCGGCGCGGCGATTCATGGTTGAACAGGATGCCGTTGACCGCGAACAGCCCGAAGTTCTTCCGGTAGATGCGCGTCATCTGCGTGCCGAACGCCTTCGCGCACCCGTACGGAGTGATCGGGTTAACCGGCGTGTTCTCATCCTGCGGGGACTGTTCCGGGCTCCCGAAGATTTCGCTGGAGCTGGCATGAAAAAAACGCGGCGCCTTCGGCAGGCTCCGCGCCATCTCCAAAACCCGCAACGCACCCATCCCGGTCACGCGGCAGGTCTCTTCGACCTTCTCAAAACTCTGGGCCGGATGGCTCTGGCTCGCCAGATGGTAGATTTCGTCCGGGGCCGATTTCTCCAGCGGCACTCTCACGGAATCCGCCTCGTCCAGCTCGGCCGGGTAAAGAAACAACGCCTCGTGCTTCAGGTATTTCAGGTTGGTCGCGCCCCCGTTGCTGGAACGCCGGTAGATGCCGTGCACCTCATACCCCTTGCCCAGCAGCAACTCCGCCAGGTAGGAGCCGTCTTGACCTTCGATACCGGTGATGAATGCGCGTTTCATGGGCTGCCAAACCGCTTATTTTTTGCCCGCAGCCAGGGCCTTGATATCCGCCTCCACCATCAGGCAGACCAGGTCGGCAAACTTGGTCTTCGGCGCCCAGTTCAGCTGCTTTTTGGCCTTCTCCGCATTGCCGATCAGCCGCTCCACCTCCGCCGGGCGGTAAAATTTTGGATCGATCTCCACATGGTCCCGCCAGTTCAAACCCGCGTGCTTGAACGCCACCTCCAAAAATTCCCGGACGCTGTGCGTCTCGCCCGTGGCGATCACATAATCGTCCCCGTGCGGCTGCTGCAACATCAGCCACATCGCCTCGACATATTCCTTCGCATAACCCCAGTCGCGCTGCGCGTCGATGTTGCCCATGTGCAGTTTCTTCTGCAACCCCGCCTGGATGCGGGCGATCGCCGTCGTGATCTTTCGCGTCACAAAGTTTTCACCCCGCCGCGGCGATTCGTGGTTGAACAAAATGCCGTTGCTCGCGTGCATGCCGTAGGACTCCCGGTAATTCACTGCGATCCAGTACGCATAAACCTTCGCCACCGCATACGGGCTGCGCGGGTGGAATGGCGTCAGCTCGGTCTGCGGCACCTCGCGCACCTTGCCGAACATCTCGCTCGAGGATGCCTGATAAAACCGCGCCGGCAGGCCCAGTTGATGGATTGCCTCCAGCAAACGCGCCACACCCGTGGCCGTCACATCCGCCGTGTAGCCAGGGATGTCGAAGCTGATCCGTACATCGCTTTGGGCGCCCAGGTTGTAGACTTCATCGGGCTTGATCTTGTCCAGCAGGCGGGTGAGTGAACCCGCATCCGCCAGATCGCCATGATGCAGGTGCAGCTGGTCGCCTCCCGCTTGAAGGGCATGGGCCAGAAAACCGCGATAAGGCGCGGCCGTCCGGCGGATCACGCCGTGTACTTCATAACCTTTGGCCAGGAGGAACTCCGTGAGATAAGATCCGTCCTGCCCGGTTATGCCTGTGATAAGTGCTTTTTTTCCCATAGTTGTGTCTGAATTGTTTCGTAATTCACGCCCTCCTGCAAGCCGGGAAGCTGCCAGGTGCCTCCGGTCTTTCCCCCATAAGCGCGGTTATGCCACGCCCGGCGGGACCGGCCGCATCACCGGGCCGCTGCAACCAAATGCCGCTCTTACCGCACGATTGTGCGGCTTGCTTCCTCGCCCCGCCGCCCGCAAAATCCCGCCATCCAATAATCCATGCAAAAACCCCCGCTTTCCTTCTGGCAGATCTGGAACATGAGCTTCGGCTTCCTCGGCATCCAGTTCGGCTGGGGCCTTCAGATGGCCAACATGAGCCCCATCTACAAATACCTCGGCGCCGAGGATTCGCAGATTCCCATGCTCTGGCTCGCCGCGCCGCTTACCGGCTTCATCGTGCAACCCATCATCGGCGCGATGAGCGACCGCACCTGGGGCCCGCTCGGCCGCCGCCGCCCCTATTTCCTGGTCGGTGCCATCCTCAGTTCCCTCGCCCTCATCGCCATGCCCAATTGCAGCACCCTCTGGATGGCCGCCGGCCTGCTCTGGATCCTCGACGCCAGCATCAACGTCAGCATGGAACCCTTCCGCGCTTTCGTGGCGGACAAATTGCCGGAGCAGCAACGCGGCAGCGGTTTCGCCATGCAAAGCTTTTTGATCGGCATCGGCGCGGTGATCGCCGGCATGCTGCCTTATATCCTGAAGAACTGGTTCCACGTCAGCAGCGAAACCACCATCGGCAACTCCATTCCGCCCAACGTGAAGATCTCCTTCTACTGCGGCGCGGTGGCATTTTTGTGCGCGGTGCTCTGGACGATTTTTTCCACCAAGGAATATCCGCCCGAAAACCTGGAGGAATTCCGCCGCAAAAAAACGCAGACCGCCGGCCTCGCGCACTTTGCCCGCGAAATCTTTTCCGCCCTCTGCGCGATGCCCTGCACCATGCGCCGGCTCGCTCTCGTTCAATTCTTTACCTGGCTCGGCCTGTTCTGCATGTGGCTGCATTTCTCCAACGCCGTCCCCGTGGTGTTCGGCAGCAGCGACCCCAAATCCGACCTGTTCAAGCGCGGCGCGGAATGGGCCGGCGTGTGCTACTCCCTGAAGGACGCGGTGACCTTCGTCGCCGCTTTCGGCTTGATGTTCGCCGCCCGGAAATTTGACCGCCGCCGCATTCACGGCCTCTGCCTCGCGCTCGGCGGCCTCGGGCTGCTGGCCGTGGGTTTCATCCACGGCGAAGAACAAAAATATTGGCTCTTGCTGGCCTTGGCATTCGGCGGCGTGGCCTGGGCCAGCATCCTCTCGATGCCCTATGCGATTTTGGCGGGCTCACTGCCGCCCGAACGCATGGGTGTCTACATGGGCATCTTCAACTTCTTCATCGTGCTGCCAGAGATCCTGGCCGCGCTCACCTTCGGCCCGCTGGTCAAAAACTATCTCGGCGGCAACCTCGTGTACGCCGTCATGGCCGGCGGCATTTTCATGCTCCTGGCCGCCGTGCTTGCCCAATGGGTCAAACCCTCCGCCGCCACCAAAGCCGGCTAGTTCGCCCTCACCCGGCCGATCAATTCCGCCTCCCGCTCCCGTGAAAATAACGGCGGCTCCGCCCACCCCGCAATCGCCTTCCGCACATCCTGGATCGTTTCTTCCGCTGCCGTCAGCATCAATCCCGCCGCCTGCGCCTTGTCATTGCTCAGATCCATCAGCGCGCTGTACTGGCCGCGTTCGGGCCGGAAAATCGGCAACTCAAATTGTGCGATGCCCGCCGCTAAAATGACCTCTGTCGGCACCCACACGACATTTTTCGCCCCCAACATCTTGATGAATTTCGCCCACGTAAACCGCGGCCCGGCCACGTTAAACGCGCCTCCCAAATCCCGCTCGATCGCCGACACCACAAACCACGCCAGGTCACGCACGTCGATCACCTGCACATGATCGCCGCCGTCCCCCGGCGCCAGCATCTCTCCGCCCTGTCCCGCCCGTCGCACCCAATATGGATAACGTCCCGTCGGATCATGCGGCCCCACCACTATCTGCGGACGCAACAACGCGCAACGCTCTCCGTAAATCTTCTGTACCAGGTCTTCGCACGTGACCTTCAGCCGGCCATACGTCTCGCCGTTCACCTCCGTCACCTCTTCGCTGATGGGTTCCATCCGGGGACAGTCCTCTCGTACCGGGCGCTCCTGTGTATCACCATAAACACTCGCTGTGCTGATGAAGACATATCGCCTCACCCGCTCGCGTAACCTCTCGGCGCTCGGCCGCACTTGGCGCGGCGTATAACCGCTCACATCCACGCAGGCATCCCACCGGCGACCCGCCAGCGCCTTCAGGCCTTCAGCACCCGCGTCCCGGTCCCCTTCCAACCGCTCCACCTGCCGTGGCAGTTCGTCCCGCGTTTTCCCCCGCGTCAAAATGCTCACCTTATGCCCCGCCTCCAGCAACGTCTCCACGATATGCCGCCCGATGAACCGCGTGCCGCCCAGGATCAAAATCTTCATGCCCAAATCTTGCCCTTATCTTTGCCCGGCCGTGAACAAAAAAATCCAAGAACGAACACCTTGGTGTTTGGTTCTTGGAATTTCTCTGGAGCTTGGATGTTGGTGCTTGGAGCTTTTAGTATGTTTTACTTCGCCGCCGTGTTGGCCGGAATGGCGCGATGCCAGATGCGCCAGCCGTAACCGTCCAATTGGAAACGCGGCAGGTCTCCCGCTCCGGTGTCAGAGACGCCGGAGATAGTGACGGGTTTAAACTCTGCCGCATTCAAATTCTTGACCGTGCCGCTCACCGGCCGGTTCGATAGGTTGATCACCACCACGAACTCATCGCGGTCATCACCCCGCTGGAACGTGACCACCTTCGCCTCTTCCGAATTGCCCAGCCAGGTCACCTCGTCGTTGCGCAAAGCCGCGTATTGTTTCCGCAACTGGATCAGGTCGTGATAGATCTTCCGCAGTTGCGGCCGCTCCTTCGGATTCCAGAAAATGTTCAGCTTGTCGAACAGCGCCGGGTCGCCGGATTCCGTCGCGTCGCCCACTTCCATCCCGTTATAGATCAACGGCACGCCGTCCAGCGTGAACATCAGCGCCGATGCCGCCTCCGCCCCGTTCAAGCCGTACCGCGCCACCGCGCGCGCTTCGTCATGGTCGTCGCTCATCCGCATATGCAGCGCCCCCTTGGGAAACTGCCGCCGGCTGTCCTCCCACGACTGCCGGATCTTGGTCGCCGGCGCGTTGTGGATCAGAACATCGTTCATCGTCCCCAGCAAAGGCCACGAATAATCAATGTCAAAGGCATTGACGAGCAACTCCGGCTTGCTGGCTTCGGCGAGCATCATGATGTCTGGTTTAACTTTGATGATCTCGGCGCGGGTTTGTTCCCAAAAATCGGTCGGCACCATGTACGCCACGTCGCAGCGGAACCCGTCCACGTCCGCCTCCTTGATCCAATACTTCAGCATCGCGATCATGTATTCGCGGAGTTCGTTGCCCTTGTAGTTCAAACCCGCCACATCCGTCCAGGACGGCACCGGCGGAATCACGTTCCCGGCCCCATCCTGCTTGTAGAAAGACTTGTTCGTCATCATCACGCTATCCCACGCCGTGTGGTTCGCCACGATGTCCATGATCACCTTCATGCCCCGCGCATGCGCCCCCTGCACCAGCTTCTTAAAATCGTCCAGCGTGCCATAATGCGGGTCGATGGCGTAATAATCCTTGATGGAATACGGGCTGCCATAATCACCCTTGCGGAACTTTTCGCCGATCGGATGGATCGGCATCACCCAGAGGATCGTCACTCCCAGCGACTTCATCTCGTCCAATTTCGCCGTTACCCCCGGAAGGTTCCCCGCGGCGGAAAAATCCCGCGGAAAAATCTCGTAGATCGTCCCGGCGCGCAGCCATTCCGGCGAGGTCCGTGCGGTCGCGCCGGAGACATCCGCTTCCGCGCGCAGTGTCGTCGAAAAACACGCGGTGACGAGGGCGAGGGTGGAGAAAAATTTGATGGAGCCGTTAAGATTCATGCGTTCAATGCAAATTCCAAGATTCCGCTGATTATCCAACCGTCAGTTTTGCGGCGTATGATCGGCAAACCAGGCCTGATCCGCCGCGTTTGAGTATTTGGCATTGACCACATAAGAGCCGGCCTTGGCCACGGGGATGACCCCCATGCGCATCTTGTACAGTTCAGAGTGACCATCGGCAAACGAAATCCCGCTGGCCCCGCCATGGTTCGAACCCGGCAGCTCGGTGAACGTCGTCGCCGTGTGATTGAAATAAAAAGCCCCGTCATCGATGCTGTCCGGATGCTGGTCCAGGAAAAGGAAGGAGTCGGTCGGGCCCGGCGTGTGGAAATCAGACATCTTTTTCACGTTATAAAACCACGACTGGCCGGCATAATACTTTATGCCGCCACCCACGGCGGCATCCATCGAGCAGCTCCGGTCACGGTTGATCCAGCCTGCGCCCGACTGCGCGCCGCTCAGATAATAGTCCGACGGACAATGAAAGATGCCCGTGTTTTTCCCGATGTAATCCCCCATGGACGACAACTGGCTGTTGATGATGAATTGCGTATTGGTGTTATACGCGGCGGTGTCCCACGTCATGAACGAGGCTTGCGAACTGTAGACCCAGCTTGGAGTGGTCTGCACCCCGGTGGCATTGCGATCGCCGTTATAGGCCAGCGTGTCCGCATTATCGTTGGCGTACATGTGCCACGCCAGCGTGAGCTGCTTGTAATTGTTCAGGCAGCTGATCGCCTGCGCCTTTTTCTTCGCCGCGGCCAGCGCCGGCAGCAGCATCGCCGCCAGGATGGCGATGATCGCGATCACCACCAGCAGTTCGATGAGCGTGAATCCTGCTCCCACCCTTCTGGTGCCGTTATTTTTGGGCCTTAATTTCATCGGTTTCCTTGTGCTTCCCCGCTCAAGGCTTCACCAGCCGGTAGAAACTTTGTCCGGTGGGTGACACCGGCAGGTTCGTCATGCTGGTTCCATCCGTGGCATTCAAGTCCGTCCATCCGCCCACCAGGTTGGTGCTGGATTGCAGGTGCACACCCCGCACACCGGTCCAGTTGATCGGAAAATTCCCGCCCGCGAGGCTGCCGAGGCTGAGATTCCCAAACAGCTGTTCCGTGGCCCCCGCCGGATCCGTCCGCGGCTGGCCGAAGTTATCCAGCGCAAAGTCATACGTGCTGCCCGTGGCTGACGTGCGGATGAACCGCACGTGGTTCTGCGCAAAGCCGCCCTCGTTGTCGATGTTCGTGTTGCTGAAAGTCCCGGCGTTGCGCAGGATGCCGTATTTATACGTCACTTCGATCGGGTTGCCGGCGGGAATGTCGAATGACAGCGAATACGTCAGGCCCGTGTCCGTGTCCCGGTTCATCAGGTGGCCCGGATAATCAAGCTCAATGGTCGCATCGGCCGGATGGCTCACCAGCGGATACTGCGGGCTGGTGAAATCACCGTCCACCATCACCCGGTCGGTGTCCGGATTGAAGGGAACTCCCCAACGGTCCGTCGCATTCGTCATGTTGACGTGGAACGTCAAAGTCGTGTCCACCAGCACCACGTCGTTGCTCGTGCGGTCACCCCAAAGCACCAGCGGATTCGTCGATGCCGTGGTGCCAAGGCCGAAAGTCCGGTCGCCGCCGCCCGTGCTCGCCGGCTGCTCAAAGATTGCCGGGCCCGCCCCGGCCGGGTTGATCACAAATTTATACCGCTCGGTCGAACCCGGCTGGTTGCGGTCCACGTAAGTGCCGCTGAATATGTTCGAGGCGTTGCCGTTCAGCGTCGGATTGTTCGTCAACGTAAAACCCTGGTCCGCCACGCCAAAAGAGTTCGTCTGGAACGTCCCCGCGCAACCCACCGTGTCATTGTTCGCCGGGTTCAGCTGGCCCGTCATGATCGGCACCGTCATGTCCACCGAGAACGTGATGTTGTTCGAGGCGTACGTGTTCACGCCGTTGAAATACGCCAGCGGCAGCACCGTCGCGCCGTTCGACGTGGTCAGCAAGCGGTTGGCGCCGTCTTCATAGGTCGACCCCGTGCCGCCCGGCGCGATGACGTATTTGTATTGGCTGACCGTGCTGGGATAATTGCCGTCCGCAAACGTTCCCGAATAGATGTTCGAGGCGTTGCCGCTCAATGTCGGGTTGTTTGTCAGGAAACCGATCGGCGGAAAAGTGCCCGACCACTTCGGCTGTTCAAACGAACCGTAAACCTGGATCAGGTCGCCCGCACCCGGATTGAAATGGCCCAGATAGATCTGCGGCCCCATGTCGATGCTGAAGTAGAGGTAGTTCGTCGTCGCGCTCGGGGTCGCCGCATAATTGTCAAAATAGACCGTCGGCACCAGCTGTCCGCTGCCTTGCAGCGTGAACGTGCGGTTCGGATCCGAGTCATAGCTGTCGGAATTGTTGGCCACGCTGTGGAATTTGAACTTGTACGCTTCCACCGTGTTCGTCAGGTCCGTCGTCAGGTAGGTGTTCGTGTAAATGTCGCTGTTGTTGCTCTGGACCAGCGAAAAATCATTGAACGCAAACGGGTTCGTCTGGAACGATCCGCCACAGTACACCGGGTCCGTCCCCGGCACAAAATTGCCCAGTTGCGCCTGCTCCGTCATGTCCACCGTGAACGTCACCGCATACGTCGGCACCACCGTCGGCGAGAACGTGTACGTCGCGAACGCCGTGTTCGTGAACGGATGCCAGCCGTTTGATGCCCCGCCCACGACGTTGCCTGCGATCGCCTCCCTGGAACGGTAGCCGGTGTTCGAAATGAACGTGCCCAAAATCCTTATGTTCGACGTCACGTTCGGTGCCAGCCCGATCTGCGAGCTTTGGAACGTCAGCGTGAAATTGCCGCTGTTATCCCCACCTTGGCCCGTACCAGCTATGATGTTGAAGTTGCCCGTGTTCGTCAGCGCCCACAAATCCATGTAATCCGACTTGATCGCCACCGCATAATGGGGCGTAAACCCGTTGGTGAACGTCAGCAAGCTGCGGTTGCCACCCCCGTCAAAACCCGAGATGGCCCGCTGCTCGTCACCGCCGGCGGAAGTGAAGCCCGACGTGTCCGTCGGCCCGCCCGCCCCGGTGTCGATGTAGATCACCAGCAGGTTGTCCAAGTTTCCGGAACTGCCGCGTTGCAGGTTCACCGTGATGTTCGTGTGGTCATCCGACACGGTCAACACGCCGTTGCCCACCGCCCCGCCGAAATCGGTGCTGCCGTTGCCGGCATAGTTGGTGGCCTTGGCGGTCGGGGAAATGCTTAGCATCGCGGCGGCGGCCAGCGCGACGAAGAGGGAAGTTTTGTTCAGGCGGATTTGCATCGGAGTTTTCATGGCAGTTAAGGACACGTCAGTTGGACAATTTGTAATTGGATTTGCCATACCATACCACCCCCCATCCATCCTGCTATCGCATCTTTGTGCGGCGGAGCGCGGGCGGGCCGCCCGCGGGTTCATCGCCACCCGCACCCGCCTCCCGCCATTTTCCAGTCTGTTTTTCACTGTTATTCGCTGTTAATCACTGTTTTCTTCGCCTCTCTCTTTTGGCTTTGCGCTTGTGAAAATTGGCTTCAAATGGGTTTGAATTGGGTTCATTTGGGTTCGTTTTTTCCGGCCGTTTTCCGCATTCCACCCAATAACCACGGACCTTTTCGCATTTTCAAATTTGGCTTTGTTTCGTAATTTCACACCTTTTAAAAATTGCCCATCTAGGCCTGTTGCCTCCGTCAAACCGCCGCAAATTTGGACTGCGGTGGCAGAGCGCAGCGGCGACACCGCTTTTCCATCGTCCGCCGGCAACCTTGCCAACCGCCTGACACCCAGCAAACGCGCCAGCGTCTCGGATTGCGGCTGTCCCCTTGCGCTTTCGCCCGCAACCGAACCGCGCTCACTGCCGGGCAATCCGCGCCCGCGCATCAGGTTTCCGCTTTCTCGCTTTCCCGCTTTCCGCTTTTCATTTTCCACTTTCACCCCGCCATCCTGCCACCCCCGGTTGGACAAAGGCTGTCCAACCCCCAAAAAATCTTCGCCGGTTCTCACACCACGTCAGCCTCCCTTGGGATTGCCCCGGCGCGCGCGCTTTGCGATTATGACCCGCCATGGGCCCGCACTTTCTCAGATTTTTCCTGGGGATCCTCATGGCTCCAACCGTGATTCTTTTGCACGAATGCGGGCACTACTTCGTCGCCAATGCTTTCGGCCTGACGCCAAGTTTTCATTTCGCCGAAATCCGCGTCACTCTGCCCCAGCCCTGCCCGCCGCATGTTCTACGTCTGGGAGTCGGTGCCGGCCCGGCGGTGGAGGCGTCCCTGGCCCTCGGCGGACTCTTCTGGCTCTGGCATCGGCGACGTCACCGGTTGACTTCGTCCGTCACCCCGGCCGATTGGATTGCCACCTACCCCGCCCTTTGCGCCGCCCGCTGGCTGCGCTGCCTCTACGGTACTCCGGCCCAACCGGTGCCAAAGGATGAGGCCATGCTTTCCGCGAGCTTCGGTTTTCCACCCTGGCTTCTGCCCTATCTTCTCGCGCCCGCGGCGTTGATGCTCTTGATCCTCACCATCCGGTTGCATCCCCGCGGCAACCGGTTGATTCCCTTCCTGCCCGTGTTTCTCGGCTTGTTCCTTGGCGCCTTCCTTTGGTTGAAAATGGTCGGACCATGGCTCCTGCCTTGATGGGCATGCCGGCACCTCTGCAGTTTCGGATTGTGTTATGAAATCTTAAGCCTCAGATTGCCGCCGTGAGCCGGGACTCCGGCATTTTCCAAATGAATAACCTGAAGCTGTGGATCCTGTCTCTGCTCGTCATTTTTGCCCTTGCTCAAAACTCGTTCGGGCAGGAGCGGGAATATCCAGACCACAACTTCGCCATCACCCCGCCTGCGGGCTGGGATGTGATTTCGAATTTGCCTCCGCAAAAAGGCCTCCTCGACATTTTTGGCAACCCCGAAAGAACCCGCCTGATCGTGCTCGTGGCCACGGATGCAAAAAGCACCGATGGCCCGATGGATGATCATTACGTCGCCAATTTTGAAAAAGGCCTCCAAGAAAGCGGTGGCGGCAAGCTCATCTCCGGAAAATTCAGCGAGGTGCAGGGCTTTCGGAGCTATGAACGGGTTGGCACTCTCGACCAAGGCCAGAAACACTTCTCCACCTTGATGCGCTTGCTACCCGTACGCGGACAGGCTTATAGCCTCGAAGTCATGCGGACCGATGGCGATGCGACCGCTGCCCCTGAAATCCTGCGGTGCCTCGACTCATTCCGTTTCCTCACCCCGCCAAAGCCGCCAATGACTGGCGCTGAATCCGCCGGGTATCGGACCGGTTACCTCGCCGGGCGGTTGATTCGTTCCTTAACAATACCGGTGGCGGTCGGCATCCTGCTCATATTCGGGGTGGTCAAACTCGTCAGCTCGATCCGGGACAAAAACGAACGCCGCCGCCGCACAACTCCGCCGCCGCTGCCACCTCAACCCTGATTTTCCCTATGGACACACCGCCGCCCGCCCAACCCTTCGCCCATCAGGCCGCCAAGTTAAGCTGGGTCTGCCCGCTGATCCTGATCGTCATCAACATCTTCGCCAAGCAGGTTGCTTCTCCGCTGATCATCGACCTCCTCGCCCTTGTGCTCATCGCCGTGGGTTTCATTTTTGGCATCATCGCCCTGTTCGGCATCCCCAAACACGGCACCAAGGGCATCTTGGGCGCCGCCCTGGCCAGCCTCGTCATCAACGGGCTGCTGATTTCGATTTTCGTCACCAATTTCATGGCCGCCCGCGCCAAGGCCCGGCAACAATCCGGCACCGGGACCTCTCCGGTCATGTATGTTGCTAGATCAAATAAATGAACCTGGATACGCCCATCCTGTTTGCCGCCACCATGGATCCTGACCGGTCGCGGAAATTTTATGAGGCGACGCTGGGCTTCAAGTTCGTATCGGACGACCCCTTTGCGCTCGTGTTCCAGGTCGGCCCGCTTCAGTTGCGCCTCCAAAAGGTGGAGCGCAAGCCCGATATCCCCTACACCGTGCTCGGCTGGGCGGTAAAGGACATCCAAAAAACCGTGCACCACCTGTCAACGGCCGGCGTCAAATTCTCACGCTACCCCGGACTTAATCAAGATGCCCATGGCGTCTGGCCGGCCCCCGGCGGCGCAAAAATCGCCTGGTTCCAGGACCCCGATGGCAACACCCTCTCGCTGACGGAATATCCGTGATGACTCCGGCAACACCTAAACTGCGGCGTCATAAATTTCCACGTTAGGCGTGCTATGTTCCTTCTTGCCAACAAGTATTCGTTCGAGCAAGACACGGAAGCGTGTTCGTTGAGTGCTCACTGCGGTTATAGCGAAGATTTTTCCTGGGAACTGAATCTTGCCAGCCAATCCGTTCTCACTCGTTTACAACACAAGTCAGCGCGCGCGTCATTCAGCATTTCCGTAAGCCCACCATTGGGAAAAGTCCATTGGCGAGACTTATCTGGCTCAAGTTTTGAAATTCCTGCCGAGGCTGGTCGGAACTTATTTCAATTTAATGTGTACGCCGAATGGGAAGAACTGACTGACCTTCATTTGCGGTTCGGTCAGACGCGTGACACACAGATTGAAGTCTTTGCCGAGGGACATGGCTGTGTCGAAGCCTGGCCGGATTTTTTCCCTGAAGGAGTGGTTCACTTCCAGATTCAGGCGTGGGTGCCGTTTCGTGGTGTGGGAGTCAACATACCTCTGAATGCCGCCGATCCAACGGCTTATTCCACGGCCAAAATCAAAGCCATGTTCCCGCAGTACAAATTTCGACCACCAATTATTCGGCAGGCCAGTGTTGGTGGCGGACCTCCACAAGCAATCGAGGCACTATTTAGTCCGTCAGAATCCGCTCCGTGAGACTGACAGATACCCGTCCGCCTTCACCCCCGCAAATACTTGCCCCGCCCCGTCCATGACCGGTGTTTCACCCGCTGGGCGCCGCTTATCTTCAAAGACTTGGGACTGGAAACCTGATGTATTCACACTGCTGGCGCACAATTTATCGACGGCACCCCGATATATGTAGTATGCTTCACAGTCCGTAGACGTTTCTGCGTGGGCGCTACCAGGTGATCATGCCTCGTCGTCAGCGCCGGACGCCTGGCACGGTTTTCCGTGTCAGGTCGGAACGCGGGCTGAATTTATGTCATATGGTTTGGTATGACTAAAAACAAAAACCTCCAAATACGGAGCCGGTAAAATCGTTGGCCAAACAAGAAAGAATGGAATGATGAATATGAAATGTATGCGTGTGAGCAGCCTGTTGCTGGCTGCCGGCGGATTGGTGCTGGTCTCAGGCTGCGTCGTTTACCCCGATGGACGGATGAGATTGGCCGCCCCGGTCGTCTACGCTCCCCCGCCCCCGGTGGTCTATGCGCCGCCCCCGCCCCCGCCTCCGGTGGTTTATGAAACTCCGCCCCCGGTGGTCGTCGAAGAGCCGGTGATGGTTCCCGACAGCTACGCCTGGGATGGTTATGAATATGTCGGCGTGGTCGGTGGCCAATATTTTTATCTGGGCGCCGGCAATGTCTGGCTGGTGGCCGAGCCCTTCCGCCTGGAGCGCTTCCATGGCTGGGAAAGAGGCCACCCGGATTGGCGGGAACACGCCATCCGCAATGATCGTTTCCGGAACGACAGCCACGGACATGTCCAGCCCAGACACGACGAAGGGAAAAAGAGGGACGATCGGGACGGTCATCATTGAGGCCGCCCCCGGCCACGTAGCCTGATAAGATTCGCTGAGAAGGCGGAGGACTTGCCTCGTATAGACGAGACAAGCCTCCGCCTTCTCATGTTTGCGCCCGTCCGCCCTCACCCCTGCTAATACTTTCCCGCCGCCGCCGTCCTTGAGTGGACAGGCAGCCTCTCGTACACCGCCAGCACCCACCTCCTCGCTTTCGGTAAAACCGTGGCGTTTACTGCTCCATGAGCCGCGCATTCTAAGGCACGGTCCAACGGCTGTTCCCTCTCCCAGCGGGAGAGGGCTAGGATGAGGGAGAACGCATGGCCTAACCAAGGGACTCACTTTTGCCAAATCCCCCAAATGCTTCACTACTGCCTTCTTCCGCGAATACATATGCAACTTCTGACCGGATTCACCGGGACTCGACTCGCCCGGCCAAACCCGTTTAATATCCACCCATGAAAATTTTCTCCGGCCTGTTTTTCCTGTTCATCGCCCTGGCCGTCACGGCCGCGGACGCCCCCTACAACGAAACCGCCGACGCCCGGCTCGAAATCAGGCAGGCGCTAGCCGCCAGCCCCACCAACAACCCCGTGATCATCGTCTTTGGCGCCAACTGGTGCGGCGATTGCAAGATGTTGGACATGGCCATGAAGACCGGCTCCAGCGCCCCGCTCCTCGCCAAAGATTTCAAGATCGTCAAAATCAACGTCGGCCGCTTTGACAAGAACGTCGATGTCGCCAAATCCTATGGCGTCCCCTTGGAAAAAGGCATCCCTGCCGTGGCCATCGTCTCCCCCAAGAACGGCGTGCTCTACGTCACCAAGGAAGGCGAACTCGCCAAC
Source organism: Candidatus Acidiferrales bacterium (assembly GCA_035482455.1). Classification (GTDB taxonomy): domain Bacteria; phylum Verrucomicrobiota; class Verrucomicrobiia; order Limisphaerales; family UBA11358; genus UBA11358. Next base: position 29,525 of record DATHQS010000020.1, read on the forward strand.
GCCCGCAAAATGGGCGAGGACGGCATCTACGAATTCTTCAAAAAGGTGACAGCCTCAACGAAAGCAAAGCAATAAACCCGGAAACATTCACGTATTTTACGGAGATGGCTCCTCACTTCCATTCGTCATTCGGATTTCGTCATTTACCACCTATCCTCTCAAATACTTCACCACCGCCTCCGTCCGCGAATGCACGTGCAGCTTCTCGTACACCGTCCGCACGTAGCTCCGCACCGTGTCGATGCTGATGTTCATCCGGTCCGCGATCTCCTTGTACGCATACCCGTTCGCCAGCTGGTCCAAAAATTCCCGCTCCGCCGGCGTCAGCTTCGCCAGCGAGGCGGATTCCGGTGACGGCTTGGAAAAAAACTGCACCACCCGCCGCGCCAGTTGTGGCGACATCGGTGCGCCGCCCTCGAACACGTCCGTGATCGCCTCCAATAGCCGCGCCGAGGCCGTGCGCTTCAGCAGATAGCCGCTCGCCCCCGCCCGCAGCGAATTGAACAGCGAATCGCTGTCCTCATACACCGTCAGCATCAGGAACTGCACGCTCGGATGCGCCGCCTTCAGCTTGCGCACGCAGTCGTAGCCCTTCATGCCCGGCAGGTTGATGTCCATCAGCACCACGTCCGGCAGGTTCAGCGGGATTTCCTTCAGCGCCGACTCGCCGTTGGCATATTCGCCCGTGAGCTTCAGGTCCTTCGCGCGCTTGATGAGCGCCGAGAGGCTGCTGCGGATGCCTTCATCGTCATCCACAATCGCGACTTTGATTTGCATAAATTGTTAGGGGAACGCGTTGAAAGTAACCGCGCACCGTTTTTGGTCAACCGGTAAAATTCACCGTCAGCTCCACCCGCGTCCCCTTGCCGGGTTCGCTCGTCACCGCCAATTGCCCGCCCACCGCCGCCGCGCGCCGCCGCATGTTCTCCAACCCGTTCTGCCGGCCGTCGGCGGTCTTCGCGTTCACGTCAAAGCCCCGGCCGTCATCCGCGATCACCAGCTTGAAATTCCGCCCGTCCGCCTTCACCGACATGTGCACCACGCTGCCGCCCGCGTGCTTCAACGTATTCGTCAGCGCCTCCTTGGCGATGAGAAAGATGTTATGCCGCACATCCGGCGGCAGCGGCAGCGCCGGCACCTCCGCCGGCAGGTCCAGCCGGCACCGCATCGTTCCCTCCGCAAACAGTTCATTCCCGAAATGCGAAAGATATTCCACGAGGCTCTGCAACGAGTCGCTGCCCGGCCGCACCGCCCACACGATCTCCTCCAGCGCCCGCACCGTCTGGTCGGCGGAATGCGTGATCTTTCCCGCGTGCGTCTCCACCTGTTCCGGATTGTCCTTGTCCGCCCGCAGCAAGCCGCCCAGCAGCGAGATGCGCGTCAGCAACGAACCCAGTTCGTCATGCAAATCCTGTGCGATGCGCGCCCGCTCCTGTTCCAATGCGTGCTGCTGCTCGGCGCGTTGCAGCTGGATCTGGTATTTCCGCTTTTCCACCACGCGCACCGTGCCGCCCACGCCCGACAGCAAGGCCGCCGCCACCAGCGCAAAAAACCACCACGTCTGCCAGAAGCGCACCACCACGAAATCGTTGAACGATGTCGCCACCGCCATGTCGCTGAAGATCCATCCGTTGCCGCCGTCGTGCAGCGATCCGCCCGTGCCCTCGTGCCGCAGCCGGATCTGGTCAAACGACGCGTTGGCCTTAAATTTTGTCGTGAACTTTTCCGGCTGGTTCTCGGGCGTCGCGCCATGCGTCAGGTCCGGGTCCAGCCACACGGTGACCAGGTCGTCGCCGCCGGGAACATATTGCACCTTGAAAACAATGGTTTGTTCATGGTTTTGCTTGACCAGTTCGTAAGGCATGAAAACCCCCAGGCCGGCCGCCTCGGGATGGGCGGATTTCAGGTTGAATTCGTCGTCATCAACGGAAAGCTTGTTCGAGGGGCCAAGTTCTGAAGCATAGGCCGCCGAATAGCCCCAGGCCTCCAGCCCGTTGCCCACGCCCAGCCGGTTGGTGTCCCCTTCGCACAATTGAAATAACGCGTAGTACGGTTCGCTGGCCGCGTCTGAAAGCGGATCCACATGGAACTTGAAATACAGTACGTCGCTCGCCTTGTCATCCCGTTTCACCTTGCCGCCCAGGATGTCCGACCCCACCGGCGTCGTATGGATCACCCGCGAAGCCGGGTCGCTCCATAACACATCCGCCCGCGCCGTCGGGGAAAAGCTCCCCGCCAGAATCGTCAGCGCAAGAAAGATGGCTCGACGGAACATGCAAGGAGTATGCCGGTGGGGGGAAAACATTCAACATTCAACGCTCATCTCCCAACGCC